>JACPYV010000116.1 GCA_016195825.1 Burkholderiales bacterium
GTTGGCACCGCTCTTGACGATGATGTCGCCGAACTCCTCGGCCGTCTGCAGGCGGCCCTGCGCGTTGATGGACAGCTGCAGGTCGATGCCCTGCAGGCCCGGCGACGCGCCGACCACGCCGGCCGCGGCCTGCACGTTCTGCTCGCGGATGGCGCGCACCACGTCGCTGGCCGACAGGCCGTGTTCGGCCACCTTCTGCGGGTCCAGCCAGACGCGCATGGAGTAGTCGCCCGAGCCGAACAACTGCACCTGGCCCACGCCGGGGAGGCGCGCGAGGCGGTCCTTGACGTTGAGCAGCGCGTAGTTGCGCAGGTAGGTCATGTCGTAGCGGTCGTTGGGCGAGGTCAAGTGCACGACCATGGTCAGGTCGGGGCTGCTCTTGATGGTCGTCACGCCCAGGCGCTTGACCTCTTCGGGCAGGCGCGCCTCGGCCTGGCTGACGCGGTTCTGCACCAACTGCTGGGCCTTGTCAGGGTCGGTGCCCAGCTTGAAGGTGACGGTCAGCGTCATCAGGCCGTCAGTGGTCGCTTGGCTGCTCATGTAGAGCATGTCCTCGACACCGTTGATGGCCTCTTCCAGCGGCGTGGCCACCGTCTCGGCGATGACCTTGGGGTTGGCGCCGGGGTACTGCGCCCGCACGACGACCGAGGGCGGTACCACGTCCGGGTATTCGGAGATGGGCAGCGCGCCGATCGACAGCAGGCCGCCGAGGAAGATCAGCAGCGACAGCACGCCCGCGAAGATGGGGCGGTCGATGAAGAATTTGGAGAGATTCATGGTGTCTTCCTTCAGGGATGCTGAGGAGAGAGGCAAAGCCGCCCCCAGCAGGCCGGGGGTACCGGCCCGTTGAGGGGCTGTTGGAGGGGGCTTAGATCAGGACGCGGTGGCGGCCGTCTGTTTGGCTTGCAGCTCGGGCTTGGCGTCCATCGCCACGTCCTTGGGTGCGAGGACCGAGCCTGGCCTGACCCGCTGCACGCCGCCCACGACGACGCGCTCGCCAGCCTTCAGCCCGCTGGTCACGACACGCAGGCCGTTCACGCTGGCGCCCAGGCTCACCGGCCGCCATTCGGCCTGATTGCCGGCGCCCACGACGATGACGAAACGCTTGTCCTGGTCGGTGCCCACAGCGCGTTCGTTGACCAGCAGCGCGGCCTCGTTCCTGGCCTGGCCCATGCGCAGCTTGGCGAACTGGCCCGGGATCAGGCCGCCGTCCTTGTTGTCGAACACGGCGCGCACGCGCAGGGTGCCGCTCCTGGCGTCGACTTGGTTGTCCACGAGCTGCAGGCGGCCGGTGGTGGCCTGGTCCTTGCCGCTGCTCGCGCCGTTCAGCATCTCGACCGGCACCTTGTCCATGCCGCGCCGTTCGGCCCCGCCACCGGGCAGCGAGGCCAGCACCTCGCGGACGATCTTCTCGTCAGCGTCGAAGCTGGCGTAGATGGGGCTAACCGACACCAGTGTCGTCAGCACCGGCGCTCCGGCGCCGGCCGCCACCAGGTTGCCCTGCGTCACCTCGATCTTGCCGACGCGGCCGGCCACCGGCGCGCGCACCTGTGTGTAGCCCAGGTTGAGCTGGGCCGACTGCAGCGCGGCCTGCGCGGCGCGCAGGTTGGCGGCGGCCTCACGGGCGGCGTTGTCCTTCTCGTCGAACTCGCGACGGGCCACGGCGCGGTCCTCCAGCAGCGACTTGCTCCGCTGGGCTTCGCTCAGCGAATAGGTCACGCGGGCCTGGGCCGCGGCCACCTGGGCTTCCAGCCGCGACACCTCGGCCTGGTAGGGCGCGGGGTCGATGGTGACCAGCAGGTCACCTGCCTTCACCAGGCTGCCTTCGCGGAAATGGACTTGCTGCACGGCACCGGACACGCGGGCCCGCACGTCCACGCGCTCCACGGCTTCCAGACGGCCGGAGAACTCGTTCCAGGCTGCCACGTCCTGGCTGACGACCTGGGCCACCGACACCGGCGTGGCCGGTGGCGCGGCCGGGCCGGAATTGGCCTGCGCGGGCTGGTTGAACTGGCCGAGGGCCACGGCGCCGAGGGCCACGAGGGCGACAGCGCCCGCGATCAGGCCCAGGCGGCGGTTGAAGCGGGGGGTAGTGGACTGCATTTCGATTTCTCCCAGGGGTGTTTCAAGCAGAAGGCGGAGTCAGAGCCTGGCGGGCGGCCTGACTCAGGAACTCGTGGACGGGTGCCAGTACATAGCCGGGCGCGATGGCCGGCAGCGTCAAGTCCTTGGCGCTGACGCCGTGCTCGCGCAGCGCCGCGGCATAGCGGCGGGCTTCGTCGTTCAGCGGGTGGCCGGCCACACCCAGCACCAAGGCGGGCGCCAGGCCCGACAGGCGGCGTGCGTTCAGCGGTGCGGCGTAGGGATGGTCGGCACGGGTGTTGTTGCCCAGATAGGCCTGCCAGCCCTTGGCGTAGATGCATTCGCAGCCGCCGCATTCGCCCTCGCGCATGGACGCGCTGCCCAGCACCGGGTCTAGCATGGGCGAGATCAGCAGCTGGCCGGCCAGCTCGGGCGCGCGCTGGTCTCGGGCCATCAGCGCCAGCGCCGCAGCCAGGTTGCCGCCAGCTTCCTCGCCGGCGACGAACATCAGAGTCTGCGCGCTACCGGTCAGCCTGGCTGGCTTGGCAGCCAGGGCCTGCAGCGCCTCGAATGCGGCGCCGAGCGCGGCGGGGAAGGGGTGCTCGGGCGCGAGCGGGTAGTCCAGCGTGACGACATCGGCGCCGGCATCGGCCAGCATCTCGCAGCGCGAGCGCGCCGCTTCCAGCGATCCGCCGGTGAAGCCGCCGTCATGCAGATAGAGCAGCAGCGCCCGCGCGCCGCCGTCCAGCGGCCGACGGGCCGGGTAGACATTGGCCACGAAGCCGGGCGCGGGGCCCAGGCGCAACGTGGAGGGAATGGCGATCTTGTCCATGGGGCGAAAGATAGTGATTCGTGTCCCATAGATAAACGCCCTGCAAAGTGACTCACTTTTCCCCTGCGTGGAACAATCGATCCATGGACCGACTCACTGCCATGCAGGCCTACGTCCGGGTTGTCGAGGCCGGCACCTTCACGAAGGCCGCCGACTCGCTGGACCTGCCCAAGGCCACCGTCACTCGCCTGATCCAGACGCTGGAAACCCATCTGCGCACCAAGCTGCTGAACCGCACGACGCGCCGCGTCACGGTCACGCCCGATGGCGCCGCCTACTACGAGCGCGCCATGCGCCTGCTGGGCGACCTGGAAGAGCTGGAAGGCAGCATGAGCCAGGCGCGCGTGACGCCGCGCGGGCGCATCCGCATCGACGTACCCGGCGTGGTGGGCCGGGAAATGATCATTCCCCACCTGCCGGACTTCTACGCGAAGTACCCGGACATCCAGATCGAGCTGGGCGTCAGCGACCGCACGGTGGACCTGATCAGCGACAACATTGATTGCGTCATCCGCGGCGGCGACCTGACCGACCAGAGCCTGGTGGCGCGGCGTATCGCCGAGTTCCGCTTCATCACCTGTGCCACGCCCGAATACCTGCGGCGCCACGGCACGCCCGCGCACCCGCGTGAGCTGGGTGAGGCGCCGCATCGCATGGTGGGCTACTTTTCGGCGCGCACGGGCAAGGTCTTGCCGGACAGCTTCCGCCGCGACGAGGAGACGGTGGAGATCGTAGGCAACCACGTCATCGCGGTGAACGACGCGAATGCTTACCTGAACGCCGGCCTGGCCCACCTGGGCGTGGTGCAGGTGACTTGCTTCATGGCCGGGCCGCTTCTGAAGACCGGCGAGCTGGTGCGCATCCTGGAGGACTGGGACGCGGAGCCGGTCCCGGTCTACGTGGTCTACCCGCCGAACCGCCACCTCAGCAGCAAGCTGAGGGTGTTCGTCGACTGGGTCGTCGACCTGCTGGGCCGCGAGGCCATGGGTGGCATCAAGCTGCGCTGCACCAGCTGAACGCGGGTGCTCCCGTTCAGGCCTGCTCGGGTTCCGCGGCGGCCATCAAGGCCGGGCCGAAATCGCTGGTCGCGGGCGCTGGGGCGTTAAGGGCCAGCAACATGCCCGCCGCCAGCGCTGCGACAGCCGTCGCGGCGGTGATCAGCGTGAAGAAGGATCGGGTGTTCATGGTGACTCTCCTGGTCGGCGCCCTCTTGGTCAATGGGGTGTGCCGATAGGTTGTCACTGTAGGTATTCAGCGCCGCCGGAAAAAGCGGGCGGAATAGAACGACGAGTTGCTGCTGGCGGAACAATCGAGGCAGGGAGACCTTCATGTATCCAAGAGACTGCGAGCTGCCAACGTCCAGCAACGCCGCCGAGTTCGCCTGGCAAAAGGACGATGTCTTTGGCCGAATCGCCGGCCGCTACGACCGGCTCTGCGACTTGTTCAGCCTTGGCATCCACAGGCGGTGGAAGCGCCGCGTGGCCCAGGTCATTGCCGGCGAGCCCTGGGTCACGCTGCTGGACGGCGCGACCGGCACGGGCGACATCCTGCTGCGAGTGCTGCCAAGCGTGAGGGGCCAGCAGCGCACGGTCATCGCTTCCGACATCAGCCCAAGCATGCTTGCCATTGCCAGGCAACGGCTCGCGGCACAGCGCGGCACTGTCGAGTTGCGGCAGTTGGACGCGGAGCGCATGCCGACGATTGCCAGCGGCAGCGTCGACGCCTATTCGATCTCGCTGGGCTTAAAGATCTGTGATCGTGGGCTGGCGATGCGGGAGGCATGGCGCGTGCTCAAGCCGGGTGGCCGCCTGATCGTGCTCGAAGCGTCCAACATCCCGTGGGCGCCTTTGCACAAGGCCTACCTGTCCTACATGTCGCTATGCATGCCTTTGCTTGGCTGGCTGGCGACCGGTGGTGACGCATCGGCCTACAAATACCTGCTGCAGGGCATTCGAGACTTTCCGACGGCAGAAGCGCTGGCCCAGGAACTGCGTGAGCAGGGCTTTGACAGCGTGGCGTTCGAACGACTCTCATTGGGCGTCGTCGCCATTCACACGGCGCGCAAACCCCTCGCGTAGGCCCGCCTTCAGTCGGGTTGCGCCTGGGGCGCCACCGGCCGGCCTCGCCCGCGCTCCTCCAGCCACGCCTTGGCCGTCGAAAAATGCCCGCAGCCGATGAAGGGCCGCGGCGGCTTCAGCGCCGACAGCGGCGAGGGATGGTTGGCCTTCAGCACCAGATGGTCCTGTTTCGCCGCCTCGATCAGCGGTGCCTTGGCCTGGGCGTAGGCGCCCCACAGCATGAAGACCTTGGGCGCGGCATCCTCGGCGGCAGCCTTGATGAGGGCGTCGGTCAGCGCCTCCCAGCCGCGGTTGGCGTGGCTGGCGGGCTGGCCGTCTTCCACCGTCAGGACGGCGTTCAGCAGCAGCGTTCCGCCCTCGGCCCAGCGCACCAGGCTGCCGTTGGGCGGGAAGGGCTTGTCGAGGTCGCGCTGGATCTCCTTGAAGATGTTGCGCAGGCTGGGCGGCAGCGGCACGCCGGGCGGGACGCTGAAGCTCAGGCCCTCGGCCTGGCCAGGCCCGTGGTACGGGTCCTGGCCGAGGATGACGACGCGGGTGGCGCTGAGCGGCGTCAGCGTCAACGCGCGCAACGGCTCGGGCGGGTAGATGGTCGCGCCGGCGGCGACGCGTTCTTCCAGGAAGGCCTCGATACGTTGGCCGGCGGGCGACGCGGCCCAGGCTTCGACGACAGGGCGCCAGTCGGTGTCGGGCAGTTGCAGCGGCAGCTTCATCCGAACAAGTTTGCCAGTGCCTGGCCCGGATCCGGCGCGCGCATGAAGGCCTCGCCAACGAGGAAGGCGTTGACGTTGGCGTCGCGCATGCGCTTCACATCCGACCCGCCCAGGATGCCGGACTCGGTCACCAGCAAGCGGTCCGCCGGCACCCGCGGCAGCAAGCCCAGCGTGGTGTCCAGCGTCACGTCGAAGGTGCGCAGGTTGCGGTTGTTGATGCCCACCAGCGGCGTCTTCAACTTCAGCGCGCGGTCCAGTTCGTCGCCGTCGTGCACCTCGACCAGCACGTCCAGCCCCAGCGCATGTGCCGCGGCTTCGAGGTCGGCCATCTGCGAGTCCGCCAGGCAGGCGGCGATCAGCAGGATGCAGTCCGCGCCCATCGCGCCGGCTTCCATCACCTGGTACTCGTCCACCATGAAGTCCTTGCGCAGCACCGGCAGCTCGCAGGCGGCGCGGGCTTGCTGCAGGTAGGCGACGGAGCCCTGGAAGAAGCGCTCGTCGGTCAGCACGCTCAGGCAGGCCGCGCCGTTGCGGGCGTAGCTCTCGGCAATCAGCGCGGGCTGGAAGTCCTCGCGCAGCACGCCCTTGCTGGGGCTGGCCTTCTTGATCTCGGCGATGACGGCTGCATGGCCGGCGGCGATGCTGGCGCGCAGCGAGCGCTCGAAGCCCAGGCGCTCGGCCTTGCGGGCTTCCGCCTCTTCACGCTGCGACGCCAGCGAACGCTTCAGCCTTGCTGCCGAAATCTCTTCCCACTTGACCTCGACGATGCGGTTCAGGATGTCCGCACTCATGTGAGCCCCTCGTCCGATGAAGACATCGGCCGATCCCGCAAGGGGATGCTGGCCAGCTTGGGAGCGGTCCGGCGCTCGGCCTTCACGGCTTGCCTCCCAGCCCCTGCGTGGCCTTCACGAAGGCATCCAGCTTGGCTCGTGCTGCGCCGCTGTCCAGCGCCATGCGCGCGCGGGCGATGCCGTCGGCCAGCGTGGGCGCCACGTTGGCGGCGTACAGCGTTGCGCCGGCGTTCAGCAGCACGATGTCCCGCGCCGGACCGGTCTTGCAGTCCAGCACCCCGATCAACATCTCGCGCGACTGTTCAGGCCCTTCCACTTTGAGGCTACGGTTGCTGGCCATGGCCATGCCGAAGTCCTCGGGATGGATCTCGTACTCGCGCACCGCGCCGTCCTTGAGCTCGCCTACCAGCGTCGTCGCGCCCAGCGAGATCTCGTCCATGCCGTCCTTGCCGTAGACCACCAGCGCGTGCTCGGCGCCCAGACGCTGCAGCACCCGCACCTGGATGCCGACCAGGTCGGGGTGGAACACGCCCATCAGGATGTTGGGTGCGCCAGCCGGGTTGGTCAGCGGACCCAGGATGTTGAAGATGGTGCGCACGCCCAGTTCGCGGCGCACCGGCGCGATGTTCTTCATCGCCGGGTGGTGGTTGGGCGCGAACATGAAGCCGATCCCGCATTCATCCACTGAGGCCGCCACCTGGCGTGGTGTCAGCTGGATGTTGGCGCCCAGCGCCTCCAGCACGTCGGCGCTGCCGGTCTTGCTGCTGACGCTGCGGTTGCCATGCTTGGCCACCTGAGCGCCGGCCGCAGCGGCGACGAACATCGAGCAGGTCGAGATGTTGAAGCTGTGTGCGCCGTCGCCCCCGGTGCCGACAACGTCGACGAGGTGAGGCAGCGGCCCCAGCGGCACCTTGTTGCTCAGCTCGCGCATGACCTGCGCGGCGGCGGTGATCTCGCCGATGGTTTCCTTCTTCACGCGCAGGCCGGTCAGCAGCGCGGCCGCAATGACGGGCGACATCTCGCCGGCCATGATGCGGCGCATCAGCGTCAGCATCTCGTCGTGGAAGATCTCGCGGTGCTCGATGACGCGGGTCAGGGCTTCGATGTCGGTGATGGGCATGTCAGGCTTCCCGGCGCTCAGGCTCGTGTTGGTGCAGGTAGCGGGTCAACAGGTCGCGCGGCGGCGCCCCGTCGCCCTGGCGCAGCCAGGCGCCCACGGCGCCGCGGTGGTTGCTGCCGTGGGTGATGACGTGGGCCAGCATCTCGGCGCGTGTCATGCGGCCGGTGTCGCCGTCGGTGAAGCGAAAGGCGATGACCTCGTCCAGCTGGGCTTCGCTGAGCGAACGCACATGGCCCAAGTACCAGGCGTCTAGCTGCTCGAAGGCCGTGCGCAAGGCCTGCGGCGTCGGCGTTTCTTCGGTGTTGGTGCCGGTCAGGCCATGGGGCTCACCGCGCAGGTGGCCGGCCCAGATGCGGTCCACCGTGTGGATGTGGTTCAGGATTCGCAGGGCCTGGTGGTGGGCCGCAGCGTGAGCCGTAGCGTCCACCAGTGCAAGCTGGTCGAAGAACTGCGGGTCTATCCAGGCTTTGTGTTCGAACAGCGAGATCAGCAGCGTCGATGTCGACATGGTCAAGCCTCCAGGAACTCTCGGGCGGCGGCGATGGCGTGGTCGACGCCTGCGGCATCAACATCCAGATGCGTCACGAAGCGCAGCCCGATCAGGCCCGTGGCCAGCACACCGCGCGACTTCAGGTGTTCCAGCAGCGCGGCGCCGCGGCCATCGCTGACCTGGGCAAAGACGATATTCGTCTGCGGTGGCGTGACCGTGACACCCGGCAACGCGGCCAGGCCTTCGGCCAGCCTTTTGGCCAGCGCGTGGTCGTCCGCCAGGCGGGCGACGTGATGGGTCAGCGCATGGTCCGCCGCCGCGGCCAGCAGGCCGACCTGGCGCATGCCGCCGCCCACCATCTTGCGCACGCGAAGCGCCCTGGCGATCAGCTCGCGCGAGCCCACCAGCATGGAGCCGATGGGTGCGCCAAGGCCCTTGCTGAAGCAGATCGAGACCGAGTCGAAGGTCCGTGCCAGGTCCGCCACGCTGCGGCCCGAGGCTATCGCCGCATTGAAGAGCCGGGCGCCGTCCAGATGGGTGCTGAGGCCGCGCGCATGCGCCAGCTCGCACGCAGCGTTGGTGTACTGCGTGGACAGCACCTGGCCGCTCCAGGTGTTCTCCAGCGCCAGCAGCCGCGTGCGCGCGAAGTGCGGGTCGTCGGGCTTGATGGCCGCGGCGATGTCCTCCAGCTTCAGCGAGCCGTCGGGCTGGTTGGGCAATGGCTGGGGCTGGATGCTGCCCAGCACCGCCGCGCCGCCGCCTTCGTAGCGGTAGGTGTGGGCCAGTTGCCCCACGATGTACTCGTCGCCGCGGCCGCAGTGGGCCAGCAGCCCACACAGGTTGCTCTGCGTGCCGCTGGCCATGAAGAGGGCCGCTTCCTTGCCCAGCAGCGCGGCGACGCGCTCCTGCAGCGCGTTGACGGTGGGGTCGTCGCCGAACACGTCGTCGCCGACCTGGGCCGCGGCGATGGCTTCCAGCATCGCCGGCGTCGGTTTGGTGACGGTGTCGCTGCGCAGGTCCACCACGGCGTCACTGCCGCGGCCGGCAGAACCCGGTGCGTAATCGCTCATGCCTTCAGCTCCAGGAAGTTGCGCAGCATCGCGTGGCCGTGCTCGCTGAGGATGGATTCAGGGTGGAACTGCACGCCCTCCAGCGGCGTGGCCGTGCCGGCCAGCTCGCGGTGGCGCACGCCCATGATCTCGCCGTCCTCGCTGCGCGACGTGATCTCCAGCGCCGCTGGGCAGGTGGCCTCCTCGATGACCAGCGAGTGGTAGCGAATCACGCTGAAGTCCTTGGGCAGGCCGGTGTAGACGCCGCGCTGGTCCGTCGTGATGGTGCTGGCCTTGCCATGCATCTGGCGTTGGGCCCGGATGATCTTGCCGCCCAGTGCCTGGCCCATGGCCTGGTGGCCCAGGCAGACGCCCAGCAGCGGCTTCTTGCCGACGAAATGCTGGATGGCTTCCACGCAGACGCCCGCTTCGTTGGGCGTGCAGGGGCCGGGCGAGAAGACGATGTGATCGGGGTTTAGCGCGGCCATGTCGGCGACGGTGATCTCGTCGTTGCGCAGGACCTTCACGTCGGCGCCCAGTTCACCGAAGTACTGGACGATGTTGAACGTGAAGCTGTCGTAGTTGTCGATCATCAGCAGCATTTAGAAGCCCTCCTCGACGAGTTCTGCCGCACGGAGCAAGGCACGCGCCTTGGCCTCGGTTTCCTGCCATTCCAGCTCCGGCACCGAGTCGGCCACGACGCCCGCCGCCGCCTGCACGTACAGCATGCCGTCCTTGATGATGCCGGTGCGGATGGCGATGGCCAGGTCCATGTCGCCGGCAAAGCTGAGGTAGCCGCAGGCGCCGCCGTAGATGCCGCGCTGCACGGGTTCCAGCTCGTCGATCAGCTCCATGGCCCGCACCTTGGGCGCGCCGGTCAGCGTGCCGGCAGGGAAGGTGGCCTTCAGCACGTCCAGCTGGCCGACCTCGGGACGCAGGACGCCTTCGACGTTGGACACGATGTGCATCACATGCGAGTAGCGCTCGATGGTGAAGGCCTGCGTGACCTGCACGCTGCCGGTGCGTGCGATGCGGCCGATGTCGTTGCGCGCCAGGTCGATCAGCATCAAGTGCTCGGCGCGCTCCTTGGGGTCGGCCTGCAGCTCGGCCTCCAGCTCGCGGTCGCGTTCCGGCGTAGACCCGCGCGGGCGGGTGCCGGCCAGCGGGCGGATGGTGACCTTGCGGGAGCCGTAGCCGGCATGCTCTTCGCGCACCAGGATCTCGGGGCTGGCGCCGACGATCTGGAAGTCACCCAGGTCGTAGAAGTACATGTAGGGGCTGGGGTTCAGCGCCCGCAGTGCCCGGTACAGCGCGATGGGCTCAGCCTTGTAGGGCTTGGAGATGCGCTGGCCCACCTGCACCTGCATCAGGTCGCCGGCGGCGATGTACTCCTTGGCCTTGGCCACGGCGGCCAGGTAGTCGGCCTTGGCGAAACCGCGCGTCACCGGGTGGGCCTCGCTGCGCGTCACGCGCGGCACGCTGACCGAGTAGGTCAGCTTGTCGCGCAGCGCGGTCAAGCGCTTCTTGGCGCGGAAGTAGGCCTCGGGCTGGCGCGGGTCGGCCCAGACGATGAGGTACAGGCGCCCCGACAGGTTGTCGATGACGGCGATTTCCTCGGACAGCAGCAGCAGGATGTCGGGCGTGCCCAGGCCGCCTTCCTTGTGCGCGCTGGCCAGGCGACCCTCGATCGCGCGCACGGCCTCATAGCCGAAGTAGCCGGCCAGGCCGCCGCAGAAGCGCGGCAGTCCGGCGGGGATCCGGGGCTTGATGCGCTCCTGGTAGGCAGCGATGAAGTCCAGCGGGTTGCCCTCGTGCGTCTCGACGATGGCGCCGTCGGTGACGACCTCGCAGCGCTGTCCGGTGGCCCGGATCAGCGTACGCGCCGGCAGCCCGATGAAGGAGTAGCGCCCGAAGCGCTCGCCGCCGACGACGGACTCCAGCAGGAAGCTGTTGCGGCCCTGGCCGCCGCTGCCGCAGAGCTTGAGGTAGAGGGACAGCGGGGTTTCGAGATCCGCAAAGGCCTCGCTGATGAGCGGGATGCGGTTGTAGCCCTCGGAGGCGAGGCTCTGGAATTCGAGTTCGGTGATCACGACACAAACCTTGAAAAGACAAGTTTCAGGGCTTGGCGTGCAGCCCGGTCAGTGGACGGGGCAACGCGGGAAAAAGCGCGTCAGGGCGCGCCAAGCAGCATCAGGCCAGGGCTGACCAGCGACGCCAGGGCCAGGCTCCCCGGTCGCTCGACCCCGTGATGTACTTCCGCGTGATGAACATGATTGATCCAGTGTATCAGCGGGTTTTCGGGCATGTCGCGCCATACTTCGGCACACGAAGATGCCGCCATCGCGGCACGATAACGGAGCGAGACATGCGCGCATTCATTGTCGCGGCCCTGGTGGCCGTGGGCAGCCTGGGGGGAGCGACAGCCTGGGCCGAGACGGTCGAAGTGGCCAACGTGAAGTACGAGACGGTCGTGGACTTGGCCGGCCAGAAGCTGCAGCTCAACGGCGCCGGCATCCGCTACAAGTTCGTCGTCAAGGTCTACACGGCTGGCCTGTACCTGACGCACAAGGTCAGCACGACGCCCGAGGTGCTGACGGCCCCCGGCCCCAAGCGCATCCACATCCAGATGCTGCGCGAGATTGACGGCAACGAGCTGGGCAAGCTCTTCACCAAGGGCATGGAGGCCAACGCGCCGCGCGACGAGTTCGTCAAGTCCATCAACGGCGTGCTCAAGCTCAGCGAAGTTTTTGCCAGCCGCAAGGCGCTGGCCAACGGCGACAGCTTCTCCGTGGACTATGTGCCCGGCATTGGCTCGACGCTGCTGCTGAATGGCAAGCCGCTGATGGCCGAGCCGATCAAGGAGCCCGAGTTCTTCACCTGCCTGCTGCGCATCTGGCTGGGCGACAAGCCGGCCGACGATGCGCTGAAGGAGGCCTTGCTGGGCATCAAGAAGTCGCGGCGCGGCTCCTGATCGCATCCAGCCGGTCGACGTGCTGCAGGGCCGGCACGGCGCGGATGTCCTCGCCGTGGTTGTAGCCATAGGTCACCAGGATCAGCGGGCAACCCGCTGCTTGGGCCGCCTCGGCGTCATTGCGTGAATCGCCCACCATCCAGGTCGCCGACGGCGGCGTGCCCAAGGCCGCACAAGTCTTTATCAGCGGCAGCGGGTCGGGCTTCTTGCGAGGGAAGTCGTCGCCGCCGAAGACGTGCTGGAAGTAGCCGTCCAGCCCCTTGCGCCTGAGCAGCTCGCGCGCCGGTGCGCCGGGCTTGTTGGTCAGCACGGCCAGCGGCAGGCCGCAGGCGCGCAGCGCTTCCAGCCCCTCGACGACGCCCGGGTAGATGGCCGCATGCGCGCCGTTCACCGCCGCATAGTGCTGCTGGTACAGCGCCCAGGCGCGGTCGAACAGCGCCGGCTGGGAGCCCAGGTTGGCACCCACCTCGGCCAGCGTCATGCGCACGAGGTGCTCGCCGCCGCGGCCGATGGTGTGCTCGACGAAATCGCGCGTCACGGCGGGCAGGCCAAGATCGGCCAAGGTGAGCCCCAGGACGGCCACGAAGTCACCCAGGGTGTCGATCAGCGTGCCGTCCAGGTCGATGATGCAGGCCTGCGGTGTCGTCATGGCTTCAGCAGCCCGTCCGCCTTGAACATCGCCTTGATGCCGCGCACCGCCTGGCGGATGCGCGACTCGTTCTCGATCAGCGCGAAGCGCACGTGGCCGTCACCGTGGTCGCCGAAGCCGATGCCAGGCGACACGCAGACCTTGGCCTTGTCCAGCAGTTGGCGCGCGAACTCCAGCGAGCCCAAAGCGCGATAAGGCTCGGGGATGGGCGCCCAGATATACATGCTGGCCTTGGGGCAGTCCACCGCCCAGCCGGCTTCGATCAGGCCCTTGTAAAGCACGTCGCGGCGGCGCTGGTAGCTGGCGCAGATGTCGCTCACGCACTGCTGGTCGCCCTCCAGCGCGGCGATGGCCGCGACTTGCAGCGGCGTGAAGGTGCCGTAGTCGTGATAGCTCTTGATGCGCGCGAGTGCTGCGACGAGGTCGGGGTTGCCAACCATGAACCCGATGCGCCAGCCGGCCATGTTGTAGCTCTTGGAGAGCGTGAAGAACTCGACCGCCACGTCCTTGGCGCCGGGCACCTGCATGATGGACGGCGCGACGTAGCCGTCGAAGACGATGTCGGCATAGGCCAGGTCGTGCACGACGAGGATGTCGTGCTTTTTCGCCAGTGCGACGACGCGCTCGAAGAAGGCCAGGTCCACGCACTGCGCCGTCGGGTTGGACGGAAAGCCAAACACCATCATCTTGGGCTTGGGGTAGCTGCCGCGGATGGTTTTCTCCAGCTCGGCGAAGAAGTCCACCTCGCTGCTGACCGGGATGGCCCGGATGTCGGCGCCAGCGATGACGGCGCCGTAGATGTGGATGGGGTAGCTGGGGTCGGGCACCAGCACGGTGTCGCCGCGGTCCAGCGTGGCCAGCATCAGGTGGGCCAGGCCCTCCTTGGAGCCGATAGTGACGATGGCCTCGCTGTCGGGGTCGATGGCCACCCCGTAGCGGCGCTCATACCAGTGCGAGATCGCCCGGCGTAGCCGCGGGATGCCCTTGCTGGCCGAGTAGCCGTGGGTGTCGGGCCGTTGTGAGACTTCGTTGAGCTTGGCGACGATGTGCGCCGGCGTGGCCCCGTCGGGGTTGCCCATGCTCATGTCGATGATGTCTTCGCCCCGTCGGCGGGCCGCGAGCTTGAGCTCGGCCGTGATGTTGAAGACGTAGGGCGGGAGGCGGTCGATGCGCGCGAAGCGGCGCTTGCCGCCGGAAGCGGAAGAAGAGGAAGTCATTGGCAGTGTCACGTGAGCGCCCGGAACCGTCCGAGCGACGTGGGCGGCTTGGCGCCGCACCGTGGGCGACTCTAGCGCACTAAGCTGCCGGCATGAGCATGACCGAGCCCCTCACGCTGGCGGTGGACGGCGCGACCACCGTGTCCGCGCTGTGGCTGCAGCCGCCCGGGCCGCGAGCCACCTACGTGTTCGCCCACGGTGCCGGCGCGGGCATGAACCACGTCTTCATGGCGACCCTGTCGCAGGCCTTGTGCGCCGAGTCGGTGGCGACGCTGCGCTACCAGTTCCCCTACATGGAGCGCGGCTCCAAGCGGCCCGATGTGCCCGCGGTGGCTCACGCCGCCGTGCGTGCCGCGGTGGCAGCAGCGCACAAGCGCCTGCCCGACACCCCACTGTTTGCCGGTGGCAAGTCCTTCGGCGGCCGCATGACTTCACAGGCCCAGGCCGTTGCGCCGCTGCAAGGTGTGCGCGGCCTGGCCTTCGTCGGCTTTCCTCTGCACCCGGCGGGCAAGCCGGGCATTGAGAGGGCCGCCCATCTGGCCGAGGTCAAGCTGCCCATGCTCTTCCTGCAGGGTTCGCGCGACGAGTTGGCCGAACTGGAGCTGCTGCGAGGCGTCGTCAATGGCTTGGGCAAGCAGGCCGCGCTGCACCTTGAGGACGATGCCGACCACGCTTTCCACGTCAGGGCCCGCAGCGGCCGCACGGATGCGCAGGTCGTGCAGGCGCTGGCAGCGGCGGTGGCCGGGTGGTGCGCACGGCGCGGCTAACGCAAGCCGGGCGTCCCGGCGCAGTTCGACGGCGCGCGCGGGACCAGCAGCGGCTTCAGGCCGTCCGGCTGCGCGGGAAGGCGCTCCAGCACCGGATAGCGCAGGCCGCCGTGCCAGTCGATCCGCAGCGTCTCCTGGCTGTCGTCGACCTGCACCTTCAGTGGCACGTCGGGTACGTCCCGGGTGCGCGCGACGGCGTCGACCAGCGCCGCCGGGCTGAAAGGGCTGTCGCCGACCTGCAGCAGGCGCATGCCCGGCACCAGCCCGGCGCGGAAGGCTGGGCCTTGCCATGAGACCGACTTGATGATGCCCTTGGCCGTCACAGTGGCGCCTATGGAGGAGCCCAGGTCGGTGATGCCGTCGTTCTTCTCACGCTGCTGGAACATCGGCGTGGGCTGGTCACGGTAGGCGAGGCGCCAGCCGTGCGAGGCAAGGCCGTCGAGCACCGGTCCGTTGTCGTGCCCTTGCAGCCGCTGCTGCAGTTCGCCCTGCCAGTCGCCCGGCACGCGCCGCGACAGCGTGCGCGCGATGTCGTCGGTGGTGTAGGTCCGCGTTGCGCTGGCGGGGGTGGTGCGGCCGAAGAAGTCCATGGCGAAGTCGTCCAGCCCCTGGTGGCCGTCGGAGCGTTCGCGCAGGCGGCCATCGATGGCCAGCCACAGCAGCACGCCTTCGACGTAGTAGTCCTCGCGGCGCTGCCAGTCGCGCCAGGACATGCTCAGGCCGCGGTTCAACATCGCGGGGTCCAGGGCGCTGTCGGCCAGGTTTTTCCAGGCGCGGCCGGCGCGGGTTTCGACGCTGGCGGCGTCGATGGCCAGCAGGTCCAGCGTGTCCTGCACGGAACGCAGTCCGGCGCGGGCGGCAATCACGCGCGACCAGAACTCGGTCTGGCCCTCGTACATCCACAGCAGGCCGTTGCGCATCGGCGTGTTGGGCGTGGGCGCCCACAGATCGGCGGGCACGCGCTGCATGCCGTTCCAAGCGTGGATCAGCTCATGCGCCAGCACGTCGATCTCGGGCAGATAGGACGCAGGCGAAACCAGGAAATCTGCGGGCAGGAAGACCTCGCTGGACTCTCGGTGCTCGATGCCGCCGGGGCCCGGCAGCCGGTCATCGAGGGCGATCAGGAAGTCGTAGTGCGCGAACGGGTCTGCACCGAGCAGCTGGCGGGTTTCGGCCAGCAGCCGGGCCATGGGGCAGTCGAGGCGCTCGGCCTGGTGCAGCGCGGCGGCGTCGGTCGCCAGCCAGTTGGCCTGCACGGTGCTGCCCGGCCCGCCTACCGGCCGCCGCGCGACCTGGGGGCAGCGAAGACGGGCGAGTCGATCAATCGCTCCAGCGATGTGGGCTCGAAGTCGACCTCATCGCCGCTGCGCGTGCCTTGCAAGGCCGAAGCGTGCTGGAAGCCGGCCGGCAGCGTCAGCCGCGGGTGGACGACGATCTGGCGCGCGAAGTGGCCCGCCGGGTACAGCAGCAGGCGGTTCCAATCCAGCCCGACGAAATCGCGCAGCAGCTTGGCGGAAGCATCGCGGGTCAGCGGGCCGAGGTATTGAAAGTCGATGTCCAGCGCCCGCGTGCCGGCCGGCACGTCGACGTGGAAGGCGTGCGGGTCCAGCGGGTCGCGGGCCCAGGCCAGCCGCTTGCTGCCTGCGTGGATGACGAGGCCAGCCAGCTGCTGCACGGCGATGGTTGGCGCGTGGCTGGCCATCTCCCAGCGCGGATAGAGCAACACCAGGGCGCCCGACGCTTTGACGGGCAGCCGTTCGTGGACGGTGACGATGCGGCGGCGGGTGTCGGTGGCATCCACCTTCAACTCGAGGCTGCCGGGCCAGCGCAAATCGCGCGGCGCGGGCAGCGCCCGAGGGGAGGGCAGCGGCTGGGGTGGTGCAGGCGCTGCGGCGGCCAGGGCCAGGGGCGCGGCCAGCAACAGGGCCAGCAGCATCGGGGGGTGCGTCATGACGGTGAGGATGCGCTGGATGACCGCGAACTTAAGCGGCCGTGCCGGCGTTGGCTGGAAGTCACGCGCCCTGCCGCCGAGTTCCTAGAATCCGCCGATGCATCCTTCAGCCGCCCCCATCGTCTGCGTCGGCGGCCTCAACATCGACCGCAAGCTGCGCCTGCTGGCCAGCGCGCTGCTGGGCTCGTCCAATCCCTGCGAATCGCATGAGACCCCGGGTGGTGTCGTGCGCAACGTCGCCGAGAACCTCGCGCGGCTGGGCTTGCGCGTGTCGCTGGTGGCTGCCGTCGGCGACGACGCCGGCGGGCGCATGCTGCTGGAGCAGGCCGCGGCTGTCGGCATCGACACGCGCGCCGTCATCCGGCTGCGCCGCCACGCCAGCGACAGCTACACCGCCGTGCTGGCGCCCGATGGCAGCCTGGAGCTGGGTCTGGCGTCCATGCCGCTGGTCGAGAGCCTGAACCCTTGGGCGCTGGAGGCCAGCCGCGCACTGCGCGCCGGCGCCGCGCTTGTGGTGGCCGACGGCAACCTGCCCACCGACGCCTGGCCGCTGCTGCTTGGCGAGGCGCGTGCCAACGGCATCCCGCTGGTGGGCGTGGCGGTGTCCGAGGCCAAGATGGAGCGGCTGCCGGAGCGCCTGGACGGCCTGCACCTGCTGGTCATGAACGCCGGCGAATTGGCCACCATCGCGGCGGATGCCAACGAAGCCTTCGATGCGCTGCATGCGCGCGGCGTGGGCGGCGTGCTGGTGTCCAAGGGCGCTGACGGCCTGCTGCTCAGCACACCGGGCCGCGCGCCGCGCCATTGGCCGGCGCCGCAGGTGCATGTGGTGGACGTGACCGGTGCCGGTGACGCGCTTTCCGCCGGTGTCTGCGCGTCCTTGCTGAGGGCGCCCGACGATTTCGATGCTGCTGCCCGCCTGGGCCTGGACCTCGCCGCGCTGACGCTGCAGACCGAGGACAGCGTCCACCCCGAACTGAACCCCAGGTTCTTGGAAGAACGATGAACGAACTGATCCAGCTCTCTCCCGAAGTCGCCGCCGCCCGTGAACAGGGCCGCGCCGTCGTTGCGCTTGAATCCACCATCATTGCCCATGGCATGCCCTGGCCGCAGAACTTGGAGACGGCGCGCGAGGTCGAGGACGTCATCCGCGCCGAGGGCGCCGTGCCGGCCACCATCGCCGTCATCGGCGGGCGCATCCGCGTCGGCCTGACGAACGAGGAGCTGACCCAGCTCGCGCAGGCGCCCGATGCGATGAAGCTGAGCCGCCGCGACCTGCCGTTCGCCATCGCCACCGGCCGCCTGGGCGCCACGACGGTGGCCGCGACCATGATCTGCGCGCACCTGGCCGGCATCGAGGTCTTCGTCACCGGCGGCATCGGTGGCGTGCACCGCGGCGGGCACGAGAGCTTCGACATCTCGGCCGACCTGCAGGAGCTGGCGCGCACGCCGGTGGCGGTGGTCTGCGCTGGCGCCAAGTCCATCCTGGACCTGGGCCTGACGCTGGAGTACCTGGAGACCCACGGCGTGCCGGTGCTGTCGGTGGGCCAGGACAACTTCGCCGCCTTCTTCACGCCAGACAGCGGCCTGAAGGCCGACTTCCGCATGGATGACGCCCAGAGCCAGGCGCGCTTCATCCGCGCCAAATGGGCGCTGGGACTGAGCGGCGGCGTCGTGCTCAGCAACCCGGTGCCGGCCGCCGCGGCGATGCCGCGCGAGGAGATCGACGCGATCACGGCCCAGGCCCTGGCGGAGGCGGATGCGCAAGGCATTGCCGGCAAGGCCATCACCCCCTTCCTGCTGGCGCGCATCAAGGCGTTGACGGGCGGCCGCAGTCTGGCGACCAACATCGCGCTGGTGAAGCACAACGCCGTCGTGGGCGCACGGCTGGCACGCGCGCTGCAGGACTGAAGACGAAAAACGCATGAGGCTGCGCGGGCCAGCAACCTGCGAGCAAAACGGCGCAGGTAAGCTGACTCGTTTTTGCAGTCAATCCCTATTACTTTCGGCAGGCCAGCCACATGCGCTCGACCCCCTCCCTGATCCTCTGCGGCCTTGCGCTGACCCTCCTGGCCGGCTGCGGTCGCAAGGACGATGCCGGCAGCACGGCGGCTGCGGCCGGTGCGGCCAGCGCGCCGCCGGCGCAGAACGTCGGCGTCGTCATGGTGCGCCAGGCCGACGTGCCCGTCGCGGTGGAGGCCAGCGGCACGGTCACGGCACTGCAGAGCGTGGACCTTCGCGCGCAGACGACCAGCATCGTGTCTCAGGTCCTGGTCAAGGACGGACAGAACGTCAGGAAGGGCGAGCTGCTGTTCCGCTTTGACGACCGCGCCGAGCGCGCCGGGCTGGAGAAGGCCCGTGCCCAGCTCGCCCGCGACCGCGCGGCGCTGAACGACCTGGAGCGCCAGTACAAGCGCGCGCAGGAGCTGGTGGCGCAGAACTTCGTGTCGCGCAGCGCGCTGGACACGGCCCAGGCCAACCTCGAATCCGGCCAGGCGCTGATTCGTAGCGACGAGGCCGCCGTGCAGGCCAGCCAGGTCACGCTGGGCTACAACGAGCTGCGCGCGCCCATCAGCGGCCGGGCCGGCATTGTCAGCGTCTACCCAGGCAGCCTGGTGCAGGCCAACGCCACGGCGGCGCCGCTGGTCAACATCGCGCAGCTGGACCCCATCGCCATCAGCTTCACGGTGCCCGAGACGCAGCTGGCGTCACTGCTGGCCGCCACGCGCGCCGGCGAGCTGGACGTCGAGGCCCTGCCGCCGGCCGGCGCCGTGCGCGGCACAGCGTCCATCAAGGGCCGCGTCACGGCGGTCGACAACCTCGTCGACAGTGCCACCGGCACGATCAAGGTCAAGGCCGAATTCGACAACAAGCAGCAGGCCCTGTGGCCGGGGCAATACCTGCGCGTGCGCGTCACGCTTCGCACGCTCAAGGGCGTGACGGTGGTGCCGCAGGCGGCCATCATCATGCGGGGCAACGACCGCTCGGTCTACGTCGTCGGACCTGACAACACCGCCAAGTTAGTGCCCGTGCAACTGCGCCAGTCCATGGGCGAGCAGGCCGTGGTGGAGGGCCTGGACGCGACGGCGCAGGTCGTCATGGAAGGCAAGCAGAACCTGCGCCCCGGCACGCCGCTGCGCCTGCAGCCCGCGCTGGGCAGCGCGGCCGCCGCTTCCGCTCCTGCCTCGGGCGTCGACAAATGAGGTTGACCGAGGTCTTCATCCGGCGGCCGGTCATGACCGTGCTGCTGAACGTATCGCTGGTCATCGCCGGCCTGGCGGCTTGGAGCCGCATCCCGGTCGCCGCGCTGCCGTCCTACAACACGCCCATCATCAATGTGGGCGCGTCGCTGCCGGGCGCGTCGCCGGAGACCATGGCGTCGTCGGTGGCGCTGCCGCTGGAGAAGCAGTTCGCCACCATCGCGGGCCTGCAGACCATCTCGTCGACCAACACGCTGGGTAGCACATCGCTGACGTTGGAGTTCGACCCCTCGCGCAACATCGACGCCGCGGCCGTGGACGTGCAGGCGGCGCTGTTCCGCAGTTTGCGCGCGCTGCCGGCGGAGATGACCTCGCCGCCCAGCTACCGCAAGGTCAATCCGGCCGACGCGCCGGTGCTGTTGGTGGCGCTGACGTCGCCCTCCATCGACCTGACCGAGCTGAACGACTACGCCGAGAACCTGCTGTCGCCGGGCCTGTCCACCATCGACGGCGTGGCCCAGGTGTCCATCTACGGCCAGAAGCGCTACGCGGTGCGCATCAAGGTCAGGACCGACCTGCTGAACCAGCGCAACATCACGCTGGACGAGTTGCAGGCGGCCGTGCGCGCGGCCAATGCCAACACGCCGGTGGGCGTGCTGGACGGCTCGCGCCAGACGCTGACCATCCAGGCCAACCGCCAGTTGCGCAATGCCGGCGAGTTTGGCCGCATCGTCGTCGCCTCCCGCAACGGCGCGCCGGTGATGCTGCGCGACGTGTCCGAGGTGCAGGACAGCGTCGAGACCAGCAAGACCTACTCGACCTACCAGGGCGAGCGCTCCATCGTGCTGGCTATTCAGCGCCAGCCCGATGCCAACACCGTGCAAGTGGTGGACAAGGTCAAGGCGCTGCTGCCGCGCTACGCGTCGCAGATGCCGGCCTCCATCAAGATGGACACGCTGAACGACCGCTCGGTGTCCATCCGCGAGTCTCTGCACGACGTCTACGTGACGCTGGCGCTGACGGTGGGCCTGGTGGTGCTGGTCATCTTCATCTTCCTGCGCCGTGCGGTGGCGACGCTGATCCCGACGGCCTCGCTGCCGATCTCGCTGATCGGCGCGCTGACCCTCTTGTTCGCGCTGGGCTACAGCCTGGACAACATTTCGCTGCTGGGCATCACGTTGGCCGTGGGCCTGGTCGTGGACGACGCCATCGTCATGCTGGAGAACATCGTCCGCCACGTGGAGGACGGCATGAAGCCCTTCGACGCGGCCGTGCGCGGCGCGCGCGAGATGGCCTTCACCATCTTGTCCATCTCGGTGTCGCTGGTGGCAGTGCTCATCCCCATCTTCTTCATGCCGGGTGTCATCGGCCTGCTGTTCCACGAGTTCGCCGTCGTCGTCGGCCTGTCCATCCTGGTCTCGGCCGTCGTGTCTCTGACGCTGGTGCCCATGTTGTGCAGCCGGCTGCTGAAGGCCGATGAGCACCATGAGGACGGCCCGCTGGGCCGGCTGTTCGAGCGCGGCTTCACGGCCACGCTGAACGCCTACACCCGCACGCTGGACCTGGCGCTGCGCCACCGCGTATGGGTGCTGGGTGTCGCGCTGCTGAGCTTCGTCGCGACGATCTGGTTCTACACCACCATCCCCAAGGGCTTCTTCCCCGAGGAGGACATCGGCCAGATCCAGGCCAGCACCGAGTCTGCCGAGGACACATCGTTCGCCGCGATGACGCTGCTGCAGGAGCGGGTGGCCGCCATCGTGCGCAACGACCCTAACGTGGCCGCGCTCAGCTCGGCCGTCGGCGGCGGGCCTTCGGGCAGCGCGACCAACACCGGCCGCATGTTCATCAACCTGAAGGCGCGCAATCAGCGTCAGCCCATGGCCAAGGTGCTGGAGGGCCTGCGCAAGCAGCTGCGCTCGGTGCCAGGCATCCAGGTCTACCTGCGCCCGGTGCAGAACCTGCAGCTGGGCGGGCGCCAGAGCAAGAGCCGCTACCAGTACACGCTCCAGTCGGTGTCCGCCGGCGAGCTGAACACCTGGGCCGTCAAGCTGCAGGAAAAGCTGCGCAGCGACGAGCGCTTCCGCGACATCACCAGCGACTCGCAGCTGCGCGGCCTGCAGGCGAGCCTGGTCATCGACCGCGAGCGCGCGTCGCTGCTGGGCGTGGACATGGGCGAGCTGCGCAATGCGCTGTACGGCGCGTTTGGCGAGCGCCAGGTGTCCAGCATCTATGCCGAGAGCAACACCTACCAGGTCATCATGGAGGCTGGTGACAACGACCGCAGCAGCGAGACTGCATTCGACAAGATCTACCTGCGCGGCAACAACGGCGCGCAGGTGCCGCTGACGTCCTTCGCCACCGTGCAGCGCACGCTGGGCCCCACGGCCGTCAACCACCAGGGCCAGCTGCAGGCCATCACGATCAGCTTCAACCTCGCGCCCAACGTGCCACTGGGCGACGCGACCAAGCAGATCGACGCCTTCACGCAGGCCATCAAGCTACCGCCCAGCGTCATCACCAGCTACGGCGGCGACGCGGCCGTGTTCCAGGACTCGCAGGGCGGCCAGCTGCTGCTGATCGGCCTCGCGGTGGCGGTCATCTACGTGTTGCTGGGCGTGCTGTACGAGAGCTACATCCACCCGCTGACCATCCTGGCTGGCCTGCCGTCCGCGGCGGTGGGTGCGCTGATCACGCTGCAGCTGTTCGGCATGGAGCTGACCATCATTGCCACCATCGGCATCGTCATGCTGATCGGCATCGTCAAGAAGAACGCGATCATGATGATCGACTTCGCTTTGGACGTGCAGCGCAGCCAGGGCCTGACCCCCAGCGAGGCGATACGCCAAGCCTGCATCCTGCGCTTCCGCCCCATCATGATGACCACGCTGGCCGCGCTGATGGGTGCGCTGCCCATCGCGCTGGGCCTGGGTGCCGGTGCCGAGCTGCGCCAGCCGCTGGGCCTGGCGGTGGTGGGTGGCCTGATCCTGTCGCAGGCGGTGACGCTCTACATCACGCCGGTCATCTACCTGGCCCTGGATCGCTTCAGCGGCCAGGGGCCGGATGTGCGCGAGGTGGCCGACTTCGCCAGCAAGGCGGCCTGATCAGCCGAGCCGCAGCCGCCCCTCGCGGCTCTCGGTGAGCAGCCGCTGCGCCGCGCGCTCGATCATGCCGATAACGGTGTCGAAGCCCTGGGGCGGGCCGAAGTAGGGGTCCGGTACGTCCTGGCCCGCCAGCTCGGGCACGAAGTCGGTCAGCAGCAAGATGCGCGCATGGAGCTCGGGCGCGGCCTTGGCGCGCAGCGCGTCGACATGCTCAGCCTCCATCGTCAGCACCAGGTCGTACTGGCCCAGTTCCTCGGGTTGCACGCGGCGCGAGCGCCACTTGCGTTCCAGGCTGTAGTTGTGGCGGGCCAGCGCCGACGAGGCGCGTGCGTCCACGGGGCCGCCGCGCGGGTCGGCATGCACGCCGGCGGAGGCGATGGTCTTGAACACGTCGCCCAGCCTGGCCTTGAAGATGGCCTCGGCCATCGGCGAGCGGCAGATGTTGGCGGTGCAGACGAGCAGGATGGCAGCCATGTCGTTCACACCTTCGCCAATTCGGCGCGCATGGCGTCGATGACGGCCTTGTAGTCGGGCTTGCCGAAGATGGCCGAGCCGGCGACGAAGGTGTCCGCGCCCGCTGCGGCGATCTCGCGGATGTTGTCCACCTTCACGCCACCATCGATCTCCAGCCGGATGTCGCGGCCGCTCTTCTGGATGATCTCGCGCGCCTTCTTCAGTTTCTGCAGCGCGGTCGGGATGAAGCTCTGGCCGCCGAAGCCAGGGTTCACGCTCATCAGCAGCACCACGTCGACCTTGTCGATGACCCACTCCAGCAGGTCCAGCGACGTGGCCGGGTTGAACACCAGGCCGGCCTGCTTGCCCTCGGCCTTGATGAGCTGCAGCGTGCGGTCCACATGGGCGCTGGCCTCGGGGTGGAAAGTCACCACATCGGCACCCGCGCGGCAGAAGGCCTGGGCCAGGCTGTCGACCGGCTGCACCATCAGGTGCACGTCGATGATGGCCGGGCTGCCATCGGGGTGAACCGCGTGCTTGCGCAACGCCTCGCACACCATGGGCCCAAAGGTCAGGTTGGGCACGTAATGGTTGTCCATCACGTCGAAGTGGATCCAGTCTGCGCCAGCGGCCAGCACGGTGCGGACCTCCTCGCCCAGGCGGGCGAAGTCGGCGGACAGGAGGCTGGGGGCGATGCGGTAGGTGGGAGCGGCGGCCATGGGCCGGGATTCTAGGGACCTGCCTAGGCGCCCAGGCCCTTGAAGCAGGTGGTCACCAGCCAGTCGACGATCTGCGTGTCGCTGTAGGCGCCACCAGCGCGCATCACGCCCAGCACCGGGTCGCAGGCGCGGGCGAACAGCGTGTACAGCACCAGCTCCGGCGGCAGCGCCGGGTCCAGCTGGCGCTGGGACTGGGCTTCGGTGATCCAGCTGCCGAGCTCGTCGGACACCTGCATCAGCCGCTCCATGTAGGCCTTGTTGCCCACCAGCGTCGCGCGCAGCGTGGAGTCCTGCGACGGCAGCATCGGCATCAGCCCGGCCAGCTGCTGCTGGTAGGCCCAGCGCGCCACGCCTTGCAGGCGGCCCAGCGCATCCAGCGGCAGCGCGCGCAAGCGCGCCAGTTCCTCCTGGGCGCGCGCCAGCACCTGCACCATCGCGGCCGCGGCCAGCTCTTCCTTGGACGTGAAGTGCTTGTACAGGCTGGCCTTGGCGATGCCCACATCAGCCACGACCTCGTCCACCGTCATGAGGTCGAAGCCCTTCTCGGCCAGCAGTCGGCTGACGGACGCGACGATGGCGTCTTCGCGGGCCTGCAGCACTTGTTCTCTAAACCTGGGACGTGGCGTCATGCACGCCATTCTAGGCGGTCTGGTTACAAACAAGACGGCCAAGGTCAACATTGCTTCAAATGGTCATTAAATAGACCACATAGTTGACAACGTGAACTGATCAGTTCAAATTGTGGCCTGACGAGTAATTCGCGGGGTTGCAATGCTGAACTGGATTCGAGAGCTGGCGCTGCTGCCGATGCCGCACCTGCTGCCGCACGGCCAAGGGGCCGGCCGCCCCTTGGCTTCTTCGCTGATGGGATCGCAGAAGGCGGATTGGTTGGGGCCGGTGCTGGCTGGTATGCAGCTGCAACACTTGGCCGGCAGCCCGGCGCCGGTGACGCTGTTCGCGCCGACGGATGCCGCGCTGCAGCGCGCCGGTGTGTCGCCCCAGGCGCTGCCGTCCCAGGCGATGGAGCGGTGGTTGATGCGCCACCTGACGATGCTCGACAGCCCGGGGGCCGCGGTCCTGCGCATGCTGGATGGCAGCCTGCTGCGGCGGGACGCGGGTGGCGGCTGGCTTGATGCGAGTGGCGAGCGGGTGAGCAAGCTGGGGTCCGCGCCGGCCCCGGGCAGCCTGCGGGTGGTGCTTGTGGACCGCCCGCTGGAGCCGGCCTCGGCCAGCCTGGCACAGCAGATCGCCGCCGAACCCGGCCTGGCCTGCTTCGCCGAGGCGATGGATCGCACGGGCCTGGCGCCGTTGTTGGGCTGCTCGGGGCCCTTCACGGTGTTCGCGCCGTCCAACGCGGGCCTGGACCGGGCTGCTGCCCGGCTGGGACTGCGGCGCCAGGCGCTGTGGGCTGACCCGGTGCGCCTGGGCGAGCTGGTTCGCCAGCACATCGTGCCGGGCCGTTGGTGCAGCGCAGATCTGCCCTGGGGCGATGGCCTGTGCACCTGGGCCGCCACGCCGCTGCAGCTGACGCCGTTGGGTCAGCTGCGCGCCGGTGGCTGCAGCGTGCAGGCGCTGGCTGACGGCAGCGATCAGCCCTGCCACAACGGCGTGCTGCATCGGCTGCACGACGCGCTGTTGCCAGCGGACTGATCAGCCCACATCCACCGCCGTTTCCCCGCCTCCGGGGCCGCCACCGCGGCAGCCCTGTGGGTTCCATTCGTTCATTCAAGGAGATCTCCATGTGGACCACCTGGTTTCAACGTTTGTGCGCGACCTGTGTTCTCGGCCTGCTGGCTGCTTGCGGCGGTGGCGGTGACGACCACGACCCCAATGTGGTGGAGGTCGCGCAGCGCGACGCTAACTTCAGCATCCTGGCCGAGGCCGTGGTCGCGGCCGATCTGGCGGGCACCCTGTCGGGCCCTGGCCCCTACACCGTGTTCGCGCCCACCGATGCGGCCTTCGCGTCGCTGCTGACCGAACTGGGCGTCACCAAGGCGCAGCTGCTGGCCGACAAGGCCTTGCTGCGCAGCGTGCTGCAGTACCACGTGGTGGGCGCCAAGGTGGCCAAGGCAGATGTGCCGCTGGGCAAGGCCATCACGCCGCTGGACGGCGGTATCTTCAAGGTCGACACGGTCAGCGGCAACCTCGTCATCACCGACGGTCGCAACCGCACAGCCAAGATCACCGCGACCGACGTGATGGCCACCAACGGTCTCGTCCACGCGATCGACAAGGTGCTGTTGCCGGCAAACAAGACGGTCGTGGAAACCGCCCAGGCGCTGCCCGACTTCAGCCTCCTGGTCGAGGCCGTCGTGGCCGCCGACCTGACCGCCACGCTCAACGGCACGGGCCCGTTCACCGTCTTTGCGCCCACCAACGCCGCGTTCGCCAAGCTGCTGGCCGAGCTGGGCCTCACCAAGGACCAGCTGTTGGCCAACAAGCCGCTGCTGACCAAGGTGCTGACCTACCACGTCGTGCCCGGCCGCGTGCTCAAGGCCGACGTGCCGGTAGGCACGCCCATCACCACGGTGCAGGGCGAGGCCTTCACGGTCGACGCCGGTCTGGCCATCACCGACCGCAACGGCCGCAAGGCGTCCATCACCGCCACCGACGTGCTGGCCCACAACGGCGTCATTCACGTGATCGACACCGTCATCCTGCCCAAGCTCTGAGTTCCTCCCCCCCGGCAGGCCTGGCTTGCCTTCTCCATCCTCTTGAAAGTCAAAGCACCATGAAAAAGCTTCTCGCACTGACCGCCCTCTCGCTCGCCGCGCTTGGCGCACAGGCCAAGGACATCGTCGACACGGCCGTGGCCGCCGGCAACTTCAAGACGCTGGCTACCGCACTGCAAGCGGCCGGCCTGGTGGACACGCTCAAGGGCTCGGGCCCGTTCACCGTCTTTGCGCCCACCGATGCCGCCTTCGCCAAGATCCCCAAGGCTGACCTGGACGCGCTGCTGAAGGACAAAGCCAAGCTCACTGCCGTGCTGACCTACCACGTCGTGCCGGGCAAGGTCATGGCCAAGGACGTGAAGGCCGGCAAGGTCAAGACCGTGCAGGGCAGCGAGCTGACCATCTCCACCATGGGCGGCGTCATGGTCGACAACGCCCACGTGACGGCCACTGACATCGCAGCCGACAACGGCGTCATCCACGTCATCGACAGCGTCGTGCTGCCGAAATGAGGCCCTTCGTCCAGTCGCGCCGCGCTGAACGCGGGTGCGACTGGACGATCCCCCGAGGGGATGGCGATGCTTGCGGCATGGCGCCGAAAGCATCGCAGCCGGGCCGGCTTGGGAGCGGCCCGGCGTTCATCCCGAAAGTCAGCGGGGCCGCTTGAACTGTTCGCGTGCCTTGTGCGCCTCGGCCCAGTGATGGCAACCCGGCTGGTGGTCGTTGATCAGGCCCATGGCCTGCATCAGCGCGTGCATGGTCGTGGGCCCGACGAACTTCCAGCCGCGCTTCTTCAAGTCCTTGGACAGGGCCTCGGAGGCTGGTGACTGCGACAGGTTGTGGGCCACCGAGTTCTGCGGCGGCTCGAAGCGCCACAGGTAGGCGGCCAGCGACCCTTGTTCATCGACCAACTCGACACAGCGCCCCGCGTTGTGGATGGCCGCCTCGATCTTGCCGCGGTGGCGCACGATGCCGGCATCCAGCAGCAGCCGGTTCACGTCCGCCTCGCCGAAGCGCGCGACGCGGTGGTAGTCGAAGCCCGCGAACGCCGCGCGAAAGGACTCGCGCTTGTTCAGGATGGTCCGCCAAGACAGGCCGCTCTGGAAGCCTTCCAGGCAGAGCTTCTCGAACAGGCGGAAATCGTCCGCCACGGGGCGGCCCCATTCCTCGTCGTGGTATCGCAGGTAGAGGTCGTCTCCGGGCGCAGCGGCGCACCAGGCGCAGCGCGGCCGGCCATCGGGGGGCAGGTAGAGAGGCTTCATCGGTATTTCTCGGCCAGCGCACGCAGCACGCCGTCGCGTTCCAGTTTGCGCAGCGCCTGGGTCAGGCGCTCCTCGTGCGCCGCGGGCAGGTCGGCGCGCAGTGCCAGGTATTGCGGCTCCTCCTGGAAGACGGTGCGGCTGACCTTCAGCCTGTCACCCAGCCGCGCCTCCGCCATATGGTGCAGCAGGTTGATGTCCTGGCCGTAGATCGCGTCGGCGCGCCCCATCGCCAGCATCTGCAGCGCCTCGCGCTCGGAGCCGACTTCGGCGATCGACACCTCGGCCGCCAGCAGCCGGCGTGCGAGTGCTGTGCCGCGCATGACCAGCACCGGCTTGCGGCGGCTTAGCGCTGCCAGGTCGGTCAGCGTATCGAGGTTGCGGAGGTCGTCGGCGCGCTGCACGACGACGTGGCGGATGGCGTACAACGGCACCGGCACGTAGCGCCACTGCCTTTCCCGCTCGGGCGACTTCAGCAAGCAGAAGAACGCGTCCACCAGGCCATCGGCCAGCAGGCGTTCGACGCGGCGCAGCGGCACCTGATCCTTCGTGCCTGTGAAGTGCAGGCCCGGGTCGAGCTTCTCGACGGCGTGCAGGATCTCCATGCACAGGCCCGGCCTGATCGGTCCGCCGTCGGGGTCGTACTTGACCACCGAGCCACTTTGCTGAACCGTGCGCAGCGTGACCTCCTGAGCCGGTGCCGGCAGGCTCAACAGCCCACTCAGCAGACAGAGCCAGCGCAGCACTTAGGATCACGATTCCCAACAAACATGCACCGAGCATAGCCCTCGAACACCGACAATCCCCAGATGGCGAACCCCCGATTCAGCTGCAGCGTCGCGGTCCAGGCCCTGGCCGAACAGACCCATCTCGAACAAGGCTTGTATGCGTTCAGCTACACGGTCACGATAGAGAACACCGGCGACGTGCTGGCGCAACTCATCGGCCGGCACTGGGAGATCACCGACGCCCGCGGCCAGGTGCAAATCGTCGATGGCCTGGCCGTCGTGGGCCACCAGCCGGTGCTGGCACCGGGCCAGAGCTTCCAGTACAGCTCGTGGGCGCAGATCGGCACGCCGCAGGGCACGATGCGCGGGCGCTTCCTGTGCGCCACCGAGGCCTGTGACATCTTCTACGCGGACGTCGCCGAGTTCCTGCTCGCCGACAGCGCCAGCCTGCATTGAGCAAGGCCTGGGACCTCACCGCGCTGCTGAATGCAGCCGACCCGCAGGCCGGCTTGGCCGAGCGCAACCTGTGGCTGGTGCGCCTGCTCGAATGGCTGCGCCACGCGCCGCGCGAGGAGCCGTCCGGCACGCCGCTGCCGCTCGTGCGCCTCAAGTACCTGCTCAACGTGCTGGAGCGCCACCCCGAGCACGCGCGTGCCTTCGCCGAGGTCATCGCCGGCGTGTGGAACGATGTCGATGCCATCAGCCTCTTTGCCGAGGTGGGCTTTGCGCCGCGCATGGCGCTGTGGCACGAGTTCCTGGGCCGCCTGCGCCGCCGCCTGCTGCCGCAGACCACCGACACGCGAGACCTCGCGGCGCTGTTCGAGCTGCTGTTCGGCGACGAGACCGACGAGGACTGGATCGCTGCCATCGACGACGAGCTGCTGGGCCGGCTGAGCCTGCTGTTCGCCGCCGCACCCGACGACGGCTGGCGCGTCGAAACGCGTGCGGCGATCACCGTGCTCATCAGCAACGTGCACGCGGCCGGGCTGGCCGGGCCGCTTCGCGTGCGCATGGACGAGGCCTTGCTGCAGGACAAGCCCTTTCACCAACTGCCTGCCGCGTGGGAGGCCGTCGAGCGTGCATTGCCGGGCCCCGGCGGTGCGGGTGGCGACCAGGTTGCGCTGGCGTCGGCCATGCCCTACCTTCACGCGCTGCTGGACCGCTGCCGCACCGCCGCGCTGACGGTGCCCGAGCATCTGGAAGCGCATGGCGTGTCGGTGGACCTGATGTTCTCGGTGGAGCAACTCACCGCGCGGCTGGAGCGCATCGAGGCACTACTGGCCTGCCTGCTGTCGCAGGAGCCCCAGCGCGAGCTGCTGCGTCTGGTGGCCGGCCTCGTGCGCGTGGTGCATGAGCGGCGCAGCCTGCACACGCTGTTCGCCCGCCACTACTCGCTGCTGGCGCGCAAGGTGGCCGAGCGCAGCGCCGAGACCGGCGAGCACTACATCACCCGCGACCGCGCCGAGTACCGCGACATGTTGCGGCGCGCAGCCGGCGGCGGTGCCGTGCTGGCCGGCACCACCTTCGCCAAGTTCGGCATCATGCTGCTGGGCTTCACGGCCTTCTGGGGCGGCTTCTGGGCCGGCGTGAACTACGCGCTGTGCTTTGTCTTTATCCATCTGCTGCACTGGACGGTGGCCACCAAGCAACCGGCCATGACGGCACCGGCGCTGGCGCACAAGCTGCTGAGCGTCGACCGCGATGACGGCCTGCAGGGCTTCGTCGACGAGGTGACCCACCTCGTGCGCTCGCAAGTGGCTGGCGTCATCGGCAACCTCGCCCTCGTCGCGCCGCTGGTGCTGGGCGGGCAGCTGCTGGCGCGGCTGGCCTTCGGTGCGCCTCCGGTGGGCGAGAAGCAGGCGCTGTACGTGCTGCACTCGCTGGACCTGGTCGGGCCGTCGCTGCTGTTCGCGGCCTTCACCGGCACGCTGCTGTTCGCGTCCAGCCTGATCGCTGGTTGGGTGGAGAACTGGTTCGTCTTTTATCGGCTGGACAGCGCCATCGCCTGGAACCCGCGCATCGTTGCGGCGCTGGGCCAGGCTCGCGCGCAGCGCTGGTCACGCTGGTGGCGGGCCAACATCTCCGGCCTTACCGCCAACATCAGCCTGGGGCTGATGCTGGGCCTGGTGCCGGCGCTGCTGGGCTTCATCGGGCTGGGCCTGGACGTGCGCCATGTGACGCTGTCCACCGGCCAGCTCGCCGCCGCTGTCGGCGCCCTCGGTTTTGGCGTGATGGGCACCTGGGCGTTCTGGTCCTGCGTGATCTGTATCGCCGGCATCGGCATGCTCAACGTGGGCGTCAGCTTCTTCTGCGCCTTCAAGGTGGCGCTGCGTTCGCGCGGCGTGCGTCTGGCGGACCGCAGACGCGTTTACGCAGCCATCCGCACACGGCTGCGGCGCGAGCCGCTGAGCTTCCTCGTTCCCCCGAAATGAATTCATCAGCGGCTGCCGTGGAACCGGCTTCGCCGGGCCACCAGCGGCCCCCCTTGAGGGGGCCGGCGCAGCCGGTACGGGGTGGTCTCAATCCTCGCGGCGCTCGCCCTTCTTGCGGCCCGAGAACATGGTCCACCAGATGATGAAGACAAAGATCAGCAGCGCGCCGAGGGCTTCGAGGACGAGGAGCAGCATGAGAGGTTGGGCGCGTGGTGTGCTGGCCGCGATTCTAGGAAGCCTGGCGGCCTGCTCGTCGCCGCCCCTGCTCCCCCCAGGCCCCGCGCCTGCCACGCCGGTCATGCCGGCCATGCCCGCCGCGGCCAGGCCCGCGCCGCGCTGGGTCGCTGCGGACTGGAAGGACCTGCCCGGCTGGGGCGGCGACGACCTGCTCGCCGCATGGCCTGCGCTGCTGGGCAACTGCCAGCGCCCGGCGGCTGGCTGGGCCGAGTTTTGCGCCCGCGCCGCACTGCTGGCGCCGGGCGACGCCACCGAGGCCACGCTGCTGCTGATGAAGCATCTGCGCCCCTGGCGCATCGCGGCCGACGGCGGCGAGACGACAGGCCTGATGACCGGATACTTCGAGCCCCAGCTGGCCGCCAGCCGCCAGCGCCAGGGTGCCTTCCAGTGGCCGCTGCACGCGTTGCCTGCCGACCCCACGCTGCGCCGCCTGCCGCGCCGCGACATCGACGGCCATCCGCGCCTGGTCGCGCTGGAGCTGGCCTACGTAGACGATCCCTTCGGCCTGCTGCAGCTGCAGATCCAGGGTTCGGGCCGGCTCGTCATGCGCGACCCCTCCGGCGGCGAGCGCATCAGCCGCGTGGCCTACGCCGGCCACAACGACCAGCCCTTCCAGTCTGTCGCACGTGCGCTGCTGGACCGTGGCGAAGTGGCTGACGCCACCCCGCGCACGCTGAGCGACTGGGCGCGCCGCAACCCGGCCAAGGTGCGCGAGGCGCTGGCCGTCAACCCGCGCGTCGTCTATTTCCGCGAGGAGTCGCTGGGCGATGCCGCCACCGGCCCGCGCGGCGCCCAGGGCGTGCCGCTGACACCGGGGCGTTCGGTCGCCGTGGACCGCGCCTTCATCGCGCTGGGCACGCCGCTCTGGCTGGACAGTACCGAGCCGCTGTCGACGACGCCCTTGCGCCGCCTCGTGCTGGCGCAGGACACCGTCAGTGCCATCACCGGCGCCGTGCGCGCGGACCTGTTTTGGGGCTGGGGCGAAGAGGCCGCGCTGCAGGCCAGCCGCACCCGGCAGCCGCTGCGGTTATGGGCGTTGTGGCCGGTCGAAGGACGCCCGGCTGCCCCGTAGCCCTGGGGCTACTCCGAAACCTTCACGCCCTTCCAGAACGCCACGCGGCCCTTGATCTCGGCCGCGGCGGGCAGCGGGTCGGGGTAGTACCAGACCGCATCCGGGTTCATCTCGCCGTTGACGAACAGGCTGTAGTAATGCGCCTGGCCCTTCCACGCGCAGCCGGTGCGGTGGTTGGAGAAGGTCGTGTATTCCTTCTTCAGCGACTCCGCCGGGAAGTAGTGGTTGCCCTCAACGACTACTGTGTCGTCGCTCTCGGCGATGGTTACGCCGTTCCACACTGCCTTCATCGTCTGCTCCGGGAGAATCAAGGAATGCGACGCTACCACTCCCACCTCGGCCGCGACATCGTCCTCACCGGCGGCAGTGCCCGGGACCTCGACCCCGGGCAGTTCGGCGTCCTCGCCATCGACGGCGGCGCCGGCGGCTGGTCCGTCGTGCACAAGGGGCCGGAGGGCGACGTCATGGACCTCAACAACGAGATGTACTTCGAGACGCCGGAGGAGGCGTTGGCCTTCGCCAAGGAGCTGATCGATATGTTGGCCGCTGGCGGCGACGCGCCATGAACCCTCGGGCCTCGGCATGGGCTCTGGGTCTGGCCGGTCTGGCCCCGCTGGCGGTGGCCGGCGGCGACGCGGCAGCCGGGCGCAAGGTCTTCAGCGCCTGTATCAACTGCCATGCGGTGGGCCCTGCGGCCCGCCATGGCTTCGGGCCGCAGCTCAATGAGCTGGTGGGCCGCAAGGCCGGCGCGTCGCCGGGCTACGCCTACTCTGCCGGCATGAAGGCCTCGGGCCTGGTCTGGAGCGAGGCTACGCTCACCGCCTTCCTGCGCGACCCCGAGGCCGTCGTGCCCGGCACCAAGATGCGCTTCTGGGGTCTGGGCATGAACGAGCGCAAGGTGGCGGACCTGCTGGCCTACCTTGCCGCGGCCCAAGGCCAATGACGGAGCTGACTGCCATGCACCATCCTCACGCCCCGCTGACCCTCTACGGCGCCCCGGCCTCGGGTGCCGTGGCTGTCGAAGCTGCCCTCACGTTGCTCGGCCTGCCCTACACACTGGTCGAAGGGGCCACCTGGGCCGAGGAGGCCGCGCGCGACCGCGTCGCGACCAGCAACCCGATGCGGCAGATCCCGACGTTGGTGTTGCCAGACGGCGAGGTCATGACCGAGAGCGCAGCCATCCTGATCTACCTCGCCGACCTGGACCCCGCGTCGACCTTGGCGCCCAAGCCCAGTGACCCGAAGCGGCGGCAGTTCCTGCGCTGGATGCTCTACGTGTCGTCGGCCGTCTATGCGCTGCACTGGATCAAGCCGGACGTTAGACGCATTGGCGCGCCGGAAGCATCACGCGATGCCGTTGTGGAGGCCGTGCACGAGCGCATCGCCTTCTGCTGGGCCAACATGGACAGCCAACTCGCGCCGGGGCACTACCTGCTGGGCGATGAGCTGACGGTGCTGGACTTGTACGTGGCCGTCGTGTCGCGCTTCGGGCCGTGGCGCGAGCGGTTCTTCGAGGTGGCGCCGGGCATGGCGGCAGCGGTGCGTCGTGTGGATGAGGATCCGCGACTGGCCGCCTTGTGGGCGGCGCGGTTTCCGAACTAACCTGATAACTTCGCGTCCATGGATGCGCTCTCTTTCATTGCAAAGCTTGTTGAAGCCCTTGCCTGGCCTGTGGCGTCCATTGCGGTCGTATGGCTGCTTCGGACGGAAATCAGGAACCTCGTGCCGCTCATAAAGAAGCTAAAAGCGGGACCGCTTGAAGCGGAGTTCGAGCGAGAGGTCAAAGAACTGCGCGGCTCTGTCAAGGCCAGTCCATCACACACTGCAGAGGAGACGGTAGCGCAATGGCTTCCAGTCGCTTCGCAACTGGCTGCCGTGCATCCGCGGGCGGCCATTCTCGAAGCGTGGCGAATCGTTGAGTCAAAGGCGATTCGATTGCTTCAGGACGCTGAGCCGAGTCTTTCCGACGAGCGACTTCGATCTACGCGAGAGGTGGTTCGCCTGCTCGGTGGGCACGGCTTCTTGTCGCTCGAAGAAGTGGCGACCCTCAATCAAATGAGGTTTCTTCGCAATCAAGCTGTGCACGTGCCTCAGTTCGAACCTACGTATGAAGGTGCCATGAACTTCGTTCAGCTGGCAGCAAACTTGCTCCAGCAGATGCATTCACGGGCTGCAACGGCCAATGGGGTCACGGAGAGTTAAGTAGGGCGGGTTTAGCCCCGTCGCCCTATTGCCCGATGACGAAATTGCAGGTCGTGACCCGCCCTACACCTGCCCGCCCGCCTTCGACCCCTTGCCCTGCAGCACTGGCGCATCCGGCATCCCCAGCAGGTCCGCTGCCAGCGCCTCGGCCACCTCAATGCCATCGACACCGGCCGACATGATTCCGCCGGCATACCCCGCGCCTTCGCCGGCCGGGAACAGCCCGCGCACGTTGACGCTCTGGTAGTCCCGCCCGCGATTGATGCGCAGCGGGGATGAGGTGCGCGTCTCCACGCCGGTCAGCACCGCATCCGGCCGGTCGAAGCCGCGAATCTGGCGGGCGAAGGCGGGCAGGGCTTCGCGGATGGCGTCCAGGCAGTAGGACGGCAGCGAGCCGCGGCCCTTTTGCTGCAGGTCGGTCAGCGTGACGCCGGGCTTGTAGCTGGGCTCCACGTCGCCAAACGCCTTGCTGACCTGGCGCTTGACGAAGTCGCCTACCAGCGCGCCCGGTGCCAGGTAGCCGCCGCCGCCCAGTTCGTAGGCGCGGCTTTCCCACTGGCGCTGGAAGGCCATGCCGTCCAGCGGGTTCACGGGGCTGCCGTCGCGCTTGCCGTCCTGGCGGTAGTCCTCGGGTGTCAGGCCCACGACGATGCCGGCGTTGGCGTTGCGCTCGTTGCGCGAGTACTGGCTCATGCCGTTGGTGACGACGCGGTTCTCTTCGCTGGTGGCGGCCACCACGGTGCCGCCGGGGCACATGCAGAAGCTGTAGACCGCGCGGCCGTTCTTCGCGTGGTGGACCAGCTTGTAGTCGGCCGCGCCGAGGATGGGGTTGCCGGCGTGGGTGCCGAAGCGGGCTGCGTCGATCAGCGACTGCGGGTGTTCGATGCGGTAGCCGATGGAAAAGGGCTTGGCCTCCATGTGCACGCCGCGGGCCTGCAGCATCTGGAATGTGTCGCGGGCGCTGTGGCCCAGGGCGATGACGACGTGGGTGGTGGCGATCTGCTCGCCGGATTCGAGCTGCACGCCGCGCACCGCGCCGTCCTCGATCAGCAGGTCCGTCATCTTCTGCTGGAAGCGAATCTCGCCGCCCAGCGCCTCGATCTCGGCCCGCATCTTGATGATCATGCTGACCAGGCGAAAGGTGCCGATGTGGGGCTTGCTGACGAAGAGGATCTCTTCCGGCGCCCCTGCCTTGACGAACTCGGTCAGCACCTTGCGCGTCAGGTGGCGCGGGTCGGTGATCTGGCTCCACAGCTTGCCGTCGGAGAAGGTGCCCGCGCCGCCTTCGCCGAACTGCACGTTGCTCTCGGGGTCCAGCTTCTGCTCGCGCCACAGGCCCCAGGTGTCCTGGGTGCGCTCGCGCACGGCCTTGCCGCGTTCCAGCACGATGGGGCGCAACCCCATCTGCGCCAGGATCAGCGCCGCGAACAGGCCGCAGGGGCCGAAGCCGACGACGACGGGCCGCGGCCCGGTGTGCTCGCCGACTTGCGCCAGGAAGTGGTAGCCGGTGTCGGGCGTTTGGCGGACCTGGTGGTCGCCGGCAAAGCGGGCCAGCACGGCGGCTTCGTCGAGCGTTGGAGCCAGCGTGCAGTCCAGCGTATAGACGAGCTGGATGTCGGACCGCTTGCGCGCGTCGTAGCCGCGGCGGAAGACGTGGATGCCGGCCAGCTCGGCGTCGGCCAGTTTCAGGCGCGCGAGGACTGCCGGGCGCAGCGCGTCCTCGGCGTGGCTCAGCGGCAGGCGGAGTTCGGTGATGCGGATCATGGTGGTCAGGATTTATCCGACAACAAAAACAAACAGGCCCCGCAGGGCCTGTGTGGTGGAGATCGTCAGGCGATCAGCCCGATATCAACCCGAATGGGGGCGCTTGCCCGGGTTCTTCTTGGAGCGGGTGTGCGAACCGCGCTCCAGGCTGCACAGCTGGCCCTTGCCGGCGGTGAAGGTCACGCCCTTGGGGGCGGCGGGGCGGGGGGTGGCGCGGCGATCCGCTTCGGTGATGATCTTGTTGCCCATGATGGCTCTCCAGTGAAACAAAGCCCGCTTGCAGGGGCAAAACGACGAAAGGCGCGATTTTAGCCTGCCTTGCCCAGCCAGGTCTCAAAGTCCGGCAAGTCCATCGGTCGGGCCAGCAGATAGCCCTGGATCAGGTCGCAGCCGCAGGCGGTGATGCAGGCCAGTTCTGCCTCGTTCTCGACGCCCTCGGCTGTCACCGTCAGCCCCAGGCCCTGGCCCACGCTGACGATGGATTTCAGCAGCGCCTCGCGGCGCGGGTCGGTGTTGACGTCTTGCACGAAGCTGCGGTCGATCTTCAGCTCGTCCACCGGCAGGTGCTGCAGATAAGCCAGCGACGACTGGCCGGTGCCGAAGTCGTCGATGGCCAGCTTCACGCCCCAGCTCTTGAGCGCGTGCAGCACGGCGATGGGGTCGGTGCCACTGGACATCAGGCCGGTTTCTGTCACCTCCAGCTGCAACTGGCCGGGGTCCACCCGGTACTCGGCCAGCAGCGCGGCCAGGCGGGCGGGCAGGGTCTGGTCCTGCAGGTCCAGCGTGGAGATGTTGACGGCGATGGACAGCGGCTCGCGGCCCTGGGCCTCCCACTCGGCCAGCGTGCGCACGGCGCGCGCCAGCATCCAGTCGGTGACCTGGCGGATGCGCCCGCTGCGCTCGGCAAAGGGGATGAAGTCGGCAGGCGGCAGCCAGCCGCGCTGCGGGTGCAGCCAGCGCACCAACGCCTCGACGCCGGTGATGCGGCCGGTCTTCAGGCAGCGCTTGGGCTGCAGGAACTGGCGCAACTGGTCCTGCTGGATGGCGGTGGCCAGGTCGGACAGCAGGCTCAGGTGCAGCGCACGGGCGGCCTCGGCGCTGGGGTTGTAGACGGCCACGGGCTGGTGCAGGCGCTTGGCCTCGAACATGGCCTGCTCGGCACGGCGCAGCAAGGCCTCCGTGTCGGCCGCGTGGTCGGGCCAGTGGGCCACGCCCAGCGATACGGACAGGTCCAGCGCCTGGCCCTGCCAGCTCAGCTTGTGCTCCACCTCCTCGCGCAGCTGCGCGGCGAGCGCGGCGCCATGCTCCAGCCGCGACACCGGCGCGAGCGCCGCGAAGGTGCCGCCGGCCAGGCGCCCGTGGGCCGCCACGCCCTCGAACAGCGCCGCCAGCTTGGCCGCTGCGCCCTGCAGCAGCGCGTCACCGGCGTCGAAGCCCAGCACGCTATTGACGGCCTTCAGCCGGTCCACGTCGATGCAGATCAGCACGGCGAACCGCTCGCCTTCGGGCAGGTCAGCCAGCAGCCGGTCGCCGTCGGCGATGAAGCGGGCGCGCTGCGGCAGGCCGGTCAGCATGTCGACGTCGGCCAGCCGGCGCAGCTTGGCTTCACGCTCGCCGACGGCCGCGGCCATGGTGTTCATCGCCGCAGCCATGTGGCCCAGCTCGTCGGCGGAGTCGACTCGGATGCGGTGGCCGTACTGGCCTTGGGCAATCAGCTCGGCGCCGTCTTCTGCGAGCTTGAGCGGCTTGACAATGGAGCGCGTGACGCCCACGGCCAGCAGCGCGCCGGCTACGAGTGCCCCGATGCACAGCGCCAGCACGCCGGTGCGGTCGGCGTCGATCTGGTCGCGCAGTTCGCGCGCCTTGGCCATGCCGGCGCGCTCCTCGCTGGCGGCAAGTTGGTGGATGGCGCTGACGAACAGCGACAGCGCCGACTCGGTGTCGCTGCCCAGCAGCGCGCGGGCGGCCTGGAAGTCGTCACGCTCGATGAGGTCGCGCGCATCGATGTAGCTGGCGCGGTAGTCCGCCAGGCGCTGGCGCACGTCGGCCAGGCGCTCGCTGCGCGGGCCGGCGGGCAGCAGCAGCGACAGGCGCTGCATCGCATCATCCAGCCGCGCGTTGGCGGACGCGATCTCGGGGTAGGCGCCCACGCGCAGCTCGGCGTCAGGGCTCATCAGCACCAGCAGCTTGCGCGCGACGGCCTCGGCGTTGCGGTTGATCTCGTTGACCGAGTCGCGCACGGCGGATTGCTCGTCGACGATGCGGTTCAGCGCCTCGGACAGGCTGGTGAGCCGCACCACCGACAGCGCCGCCAGGCCCAGCAGCAGCAGCAGCAGCAGCCCGAAGGCCAGGCCCAGCCGGGTGCGGATGCGCAGCCGCCGGGTGAGGCCGCGCACCGGCACCTGAGCCGTGTGGGGCGCGCTCATGCCCGCGTCAAGCGGCGCTCCAGCGCGTCAGCAGCAGGCGGGCCGTGGCGACGTTGGTCGCGCAGGGCACGTCGTGCACGTCGCAGGCGCGCACCAGGGCGTTGATGTCGGGTTCGTGCGGCTGCGGTGTCATGGGGTCGCGCAGGAAGATGACGCCGTCCAGCTCGCCGACGGCCAACCGCGCGCCGATCTGCAGGTCGCCCCCCATCGGGCCGCTGAGCATGCGTTCCACGACGAGGCCATGGGCCGCCGCCAGGCGCGTGCCCGTCGTGCCGGTGGCCAGCAGCTGGCAGCGGCGCAGCAGCGGCAGGAAGTCGGCAGTGAGGGCGATCATGGCGTCCTTCTTGCCGTCGTGGGCGATCAAGGCGAGTCTCATCGGGCGGGCGGTCAACGCAAAACGGCCACGTTACACGCAGTCATCGCGTCGCAGTGCGAAGTACTTGGCAGTTACCTAGACCGGCTTGTTACCGCGCCGTTGCATGACGGGCTGCCGTGGCGCGCGTCTGGTGGCGTGCAGCTGCCGACACCCCTGCCATGTGCTGACAGCAGAAGCTGGCAGCATGGGTAGCCTATCCACCCAGCGACACCGGTCATGAACTTCCGTCAGCTCCACCAAGGCCCCGGCCTCCTGAAGATCGCCAACGTCTGGGACGCCGGCAGCGCCGTCCTCGTGCAGGGCCTGGGGGTGCCGGCGCTGGCAACTACCAGCGCTGGCCTGGCCTGGGCGCTGGGCTATGCCGACGGCAACCACCTGCCCATCGCCGAGCATGCCGCGGCGCTCAGGCGCATTGCCCGCGTCGCACGCGTGCCGTTGTCCGCCGACAGCGAGGCCGGCTACAGCGACGACCCGGCCGCGGCGGCCGACAACGTCATGCGCCTGGTCGAGGCCGGCATCGCCGGCATCAACATCGAGGACGGCGCGGGCGCACCGGCCCTGCTGGCACGCAAGATTGCCGCCATCAAGGCCGCGACGGCGCGTGCCGGCGTGGACCTCTTCGTCAACGCCCGCTGCGACGTCTACCTGCGCAACCTGGCACCGGGCCGGGCAGCGGACGAGGTGTTGCTGCGGGCGCGCGACTACGCCGCGGCGGGGGCCGACGGCCTGTTCGCGGCCGGCGTGACCAGCGTGGGCGACATCCAGGCGCTGGCGGGCGGCCAGCCGCTGCCGCTGAACGTGATGGCGCGGCCCGCGCTGCCGGACCTGGACGAGCTGCAGCGCCTGGGTGTGCGGCGCATCTCGGCCGGCAGCGCCATCGCCGAGGCGGCTTGGGGGCGCGCGCAGCGTGCGGCGGCGGGCTTCCTGGCTGAAGGTGGCGGCGCTGAGCTGTTCGACGGGGCGGCGCCCTACCCGCAGATCAACGGCGCGCTGAACGCCGCTCAGGGCTGAACCGACACGCGGATCTGCAGCTCGCGCTCTGGTCGCCCGGCCGCGTCGCCGCTGCTGACCGTACCCCTGGGCGCCGGGGCCACCGCGCTGCCGCTGCGCGCGACGGTCTGCCAGCGGCCCAGCGGCAGCAGCAGCGTGGACTGGATGGCGTCGTCTTCCTGGGCGATGTCGAACTCGACGCGCACCGGTGCGCTGCCGCCAGGCCAGCTGGGCGTGACGACGAAGCTCTGCGTCGAGCGGCGCTCGCCGCTGCGTGGGTTGGCGTAGACGCGCCGTGGCGCACTCGCCGGGCCGGCGGCAGGGTCCAGCTCGACGACGACGTCAACCCACTGCAGCGGCTCGCGTGTGGTCAGCCTCAGCGCGGCGCGCTGGCCGTTCAGCACGCTCAGGCGCTGCACCTGCTGGGGCGGCGGCGCTGCCGTCGACGTGACGACGCCCGCGCCACGCGGCGAGATCGAGCCCGCCGTGCCGACCACGACGGCGCCGTCACGCACGGCGGCCTGGGCGGCAGGGGGCAGGTTGCTGTCCACCCAGCGCAGCTCGACGATCAGCGGCACAGCCGGCGGCGCGGCGGCAGCCGGCAGGGCGAGCAGGCTCACCCAAAGCAGAGAGCGGCGCTTCATGCGCTGGAGCTTAGTCGCGCGCGGCCGTGGCCCGAAGCTGCAAAAGCCGCGGTCCGAACAGGTTGATCGCCAGACCGGCCAGCACCAGTGCGGCGGCGACCAACTTCCAGGCCGGCAGCGGCTCTCCCAGTAGCGCTGCTGCCGAGCCCATGCCGAACACCGGCACCAGCAGCGCCATGGGCACGATGCGCCCGGCAGCGTGGCGGGCCAGCAGCCAGCTCCAGGCGCCGTAGCCGAACAGCGTGTTGCCTACCGACTGCCACAGCACTGCGGCCCAGGTGCCGAGGTCGGACGCCGCCAGGCCGGCGGCCATCTGCTGCGGCCCGTCGATCAGCAATGCCAGCACCAGCAGCGGCGGCACGGCGAAGGCGCTGCTCCAGACCACGTAGGCCAGCATGTCTATGCGGCCGGCGCGCTGCGTCAGCAGGTTGGCGCAGGCCCAGGAGAACGCGGCGGCCAGCACCATGGCGATGCCCAGCGCCGTGGTGGCGCCGTCGGTGTGCGACGCGATGACGGCGATCCCACCGGCCGCCAGCGCCAGGCCCAGCCACTGGGCCGCCAGCACACGCTCCTTGCGGATGCGCACGGCCAGCAGCAGCGTGAAGAACACCTGAGTCTGCACCACCAGCGACGCCAGTCCGGGCGAGATCTGACTGCGCATGGCCAGGTAGAGCAGGCCGAACTGCCCCACGCCGATGAGCACGCCATAGCCCGCCAGGTTGTGCCAGCCGACCGCGTGCCGGCGCAGGAAGAAGCAGGCCGGCACCAGCGCGAAGCTGAAGCGCAGCACGGCCAGCGTCATGGGCGGCAGCGTGTGCAGCGCGTACTTGATGACCACGAAGTTGCTGCCCCAGATCGCGACGATGGCGAGGGCGAGCAAGAAGTGGCGCAGCGGCAGGGGGGCCATGCAAACGGGCGTCCGGAGGGCGGGGGGCGACCGACTATGCCAGCCGCCGATCAACCCGGGTCTGCGCAGGTGCGGTTGCGGCCCTCGGCCTTGGCGCGGTAGAGCAGCTGGTCGGCGCGCTCCAGCGTCTGCGCCAGCGTGTCGCCACGGCGGTGGCCGGTCAGGCCGATGGAGACGGTGATGGCCACCGGTGCGCCGCCGCCCACGTCCACGCGCATCGCGGCGATCTGCTGGCGCAGACGCTCCATGCCGCCCAATGCCGGCGGCATGGCCGTGTCGGGCAGCAGCACGAGGAACTCCTCGCCGCCCCAGCGCGCCAGCACGTCGGTCGCACGCATGGCGGCCTGGCCGGTCTGGGCGAAGGCGCGCAGCACGGTGTCGCCAGCCGCGTGGCCGTGTTCATCGTTGACGTGCTTGAAATGGTCCAGGTCGGCGATGGCGATGCAGAAATCGTGGTGGTGGCGCAGCGAGCGCAGCAGCTCCTGGTCCATCAGCGCCTGCATCTGGCGGCGGTTGGGCAGGCAGGTCAGCTCGTCGCGTGTGGCGATGGCCTGCAGCTGTGCCAGCGCGCGCGCCAGCTCCTCGCGCTGGTCCGCCAGACGGCGGCGGATGCGGCTCAGGCGTGCGGTCAGCGTGGCGACGGCGGGGAGCATGCATGCCAGCATCAGGAAGTGGCCGACCTCGACCTCGGGTGGGTAGACGGCGGGTCGCTGCCACGCCATGACGCCCATGACGGCGCCGAACAGCGTCAGTGCGAACAGACACAGCCCATAGGCGTTGCGCGCCCGCAGCTGGAACATGCCGAACATCAGGATCAGCGTCAGCACCGGGAAGACGGCGCCACGCAGCGGGCCGGCCTGCGCGTAGCCTAGCGCCCCGGCGCCGATTGCGAAGGCGATCTGCACGCTGGTCAGCGACGGGTCGTCGAAGCGCCGCGACCAGCCGCTGCGGATGGCCGCGTAGATCACCGCCATGCCGCCCAGCGACACGATCGTCCAGGCCCACAGCAACAGGCCGTGCTCGCCGTGGGCCACGCCCACCGCGTAGTGCAGCATGGGCACGCACAGGCCCATCAGCGCCATCGCCAGCGAGGTCTGGCGCAGTCGCAGGCGCTGGGCGCGCTCGGTGCCCAGCCAGATGTTGCCGAGCCGTCGGAGATGCGACTTCGCCATGGCGCAAGCCTACCGCGGAGGCGGTGCCGGGCCTTGCACGCATGCGTGCGGGTTCGCACGCGGCCTGTGACTTCAGCCCACGTAGCCGTGCAGCAAGGCCCTGGCCCAGTCAGGCCGGCCGTTTCGCTCGGCCAGCGCCGCCATCGCGCCGTGGTCGTAGGGCACGGCGTGCTGGCTGCCCCGCCAGGTGCCAGCCACCTGCTCGACGATGGCGTAGTGGGCGTCCGGCGTGCCGCGCTCCACGACGTAGCGTTCGGGCTCGTCGTCGACATAGGCCTGCAGGCCCACGCTGCCGGGGTTGACGAGCAACTGGCCGCCGGCCATGCGCAGGCAGCGCGGCAGGTGGCTGTGGCCACAGGCGATGAGCGCGCTGCGCTGCGCGCCCAGGCGCTCCGTGATCTCGGCGGCTGTGGCCAGGCCCAGCACGCCGTGGCGCGGGGTCTCCAGGAAATGCTCGTCGTCCCGGCGTGGCGTGCCATGGCACAGGAAGATATCGGCCGCCCATTGCCACATGGGTTGCAGTGTGCGCAGCCAGTCCAGTTCGGCTGTGCCCAGCGCGGCCAGCGCGTAGCCGTCGGACGCGCTGCCCGCGTCGGTCCGCCATTCGAGGATCTGGCGCTCGTGGTTGCCCGCCAGCACGGGCCAGCCCGAGGCCATCAGCCATTGGGCCGTCTCGCGCGGCAGCAGCGGGCCGGAGAGGTTGTCGCCCAGGCACAGCACCTGGTCAACGCCGCGGCGGCGGATGTCGGCGGCGACGGCTTCCAGCGCCGGCAGGTTGCCGTGGATGTCGGAGACGAGGGCGAGGCGCATGGCCGCGAGACTAGCCGCCCAGATGGCCCAGCGGCAATACGCCGCTGGCCTTGACTTCGCCCAGTGAGAAGCTGGTGTGGATGTCCTTCACGTTGGGCAGGTTCAGCAGCGTGTCGATGGAGAAGCGCGAGAAGGCGTCCAGGTCGGTGGCCATGACTTGCAGCTCGAAGGTACCGGCGCCTGAGATGTAGTGGCAGGCGATGACCTCGGGCAGCTGGCGGATGGCATCCTCCAGGGGCTTGGTGGCTGCACCCGCGCTGCGCTCGGCGTCCACGCGCACGAAGGCCAGCACTCCCAGACCCAGCTTGCGGCGGTCGATCTCGGCGCGGTAGCCGGTGATATAGCCCTGGTCCTCCAGCCACTTGACGCGCCGCCACGTGGGCGCGGCCGACAGGCCGATGCGCTGGGCCAGCTCGGCGTTGGACAGGCGGGCGTCCGCCTGCAGCTCGGCCAGGATGGCGATGTGGTGGCGGTCCAGCGCGTCGGGCGTGGCTTCTTCGGAACTCATGGTTTGCCCTGATCGGCGAAGTGGCGATGTGAATTGAAACGATTTTCTCTAATTGAAGCAAGGAAATTGCTTCTGGCATGGATTTCAAGCGTGATTGAGAAAGCACTGCTCGCGCCCAATTCCCTACACTGATCGGTCCGGCCATACTGGCCCATGGCCCGCGTGCCGGCCTCACAAGGGCCGCCCTCCCGGGCCGCCATCCAGGAGCACCCACCCGATGAACGCCCCGCTGCCCGAACACGTCCTGCGCGCCCTGCAGACGGTCTCGCTCGACGACAAATACGCGCTGGATTCCGGCCGTGCCTTCATGAGCGGCGTGCAGGCGCTGGTGCGGCTGCCCATGCTGCAGCGCACGCGCGACGCGATGGCCGGGTTGAACACCGCGGGCTTCATCAGCGGCTACCGCGGCTCGCCGCTGGGCACCTACGACCAGGCGCTGTGGCAGGCCAAGAAGCACCTGGCCAAGCAGAACATCGTGTTCCAGCCGGGCGTGAACGAGGAACTCGGTGCCACTGCCGTGTGGGGCACGCAGCAGCTGGACCTGTTCCCCGAGAAGGCCAAGTTCGACGGCGTGTTCGGTCTCTGGTACGGCAAGGGCCCGGGCGTGGACCGCTGCATCGACGTGTTCAAGCACGCCAACATGGCCGGCACGTCCAAGCACGGCGGCGTCATCGCCATTGCGGGTGACGACCACATCGCCAAGAGCTCGACCGCCGCGCACCAGAGCGACCACGTCTTCAAGGCGGTCGGCTTCCCGACCTTCTTCCCCAGCAGCGTGCAGGACATCCTGGACATGGGGCTGCACGCTTTCGCCATGAGCCGCTTCTCCGGCGTGTGGGCGGGCATGAAGACCATCCAGGAGATCGTCGAGAGCTCCAGCTCGGTCAGCGTGGACCCAGACCGCGTCAACATCATCCTGCCGGAAGACTTCCAGATGCCGGAAGGCGGCCTGCACATCCGCTGGCCGGACCCGCCGCTCGAGCAGGAGTCGCGGATGATGAATTACAAGTGGTACGCCGCCCTCGCCTATATCCGCGCGAACAAGCTGAACTACAACGTCATCGAAGGCAAGAACGACCGCTTCGGCCTCATCACCAGCGGCAAGGCCTTCAACGACACGCGCCAAGCGCTGCATGACCTGGGCCTGGACGACGAGACCTGCCGGCGCATCGGCATCCGGCTGCACAAGGTCAACGTGGTGTGGCCGCTGGAGGCGCAGATCACGCGCGACTTCGCCAAGGGCCTGCAGGAAATCCTGGTCGTCGAGGAGAAGCGCCAGATCATCGAGTACCAGGTCAAGGAAGAGCTCTACAACTGGCGCGCCGACGTGCGCCCCAACGTGCTCGGCAAGTTCGATGCCGGTGACGGTGGCGAGGGCGGAGAGTGGAGCGTGCCCAACCCCAGCCGCCACTGGCTGCTGCGCCCGCAGGCCGACCTGACGCCGGCCATCATTGCCCGCGCCATCACCAAGCGGCTGAAGAAGCTGGGCGTGGACAGCGACATTGCCGCCCGCCTGGACGCGCGCATGGCCGTCATCGACGCCAAGGAGGCGTCGCTCGCCGCCGAGATGCAGACCGCCGGCGGCGCTGACCGCACGCCGTGGTTCTGCTCGGGTTGCCCGCACAACACCTCCACTCGCGTGCCTGAGGGCTCACGCGCCGTGGGCGGCATCGGCTGCCACTACATGGTCACGTGGATGCCCGGCCGCAACACCGCCACCTTCACGCAGATGGGCGGCGAGGGCGTGCCGTGGACCGGCCAGGCGCCGTTCACCGACGAGAAGCACATCTTCTCCAACCTGGGCGACGGCACCTACTTTCATAGCGGCAGCCTGGCCATCCGCCAGAGCATCGCCTCGGGTGTGAACATCACCTACAAGATCCTCTACAACGACGCCGTCGCGATGACCGGCGGCCAGACCGTGGGCGAGCGCCCCGAGGGCCACACGGTGCTGCAGATCATGAACAGCGTGATCTCGGAAGGCGTGAAAAAGCTGGTCATCGTCACCGACGAGCCGGCCAAGTACGAAGGCGTCGCGCTGGCCCCCGGCGTGACGGTGCACCACCGCGACGAGCTGGACGACATCCAGCGCGAGTTCCGCGAGATAGCAGGCACCACGGCCATCATCTACGACCAGACCTGCGCGACCGAGAAGCGCCGCCGCCGCAAGCGCGGCAAGATGGTGGACCCCGCCAAGCGCGTGGTCATCAACGAGCTGGTGTGCGAAGGCTGCGGCGACTGCTCGGTGCAGTCCAACTGCCTGTCCATCGAGCCGTTGGAGACCGACTTCGGCCGCAAGCGCCAGATCAACCAGAACACCTGCAACAAGGACTATTCCTGCGTGAAGGGTTTCTGCCCCAGCTTCGTCACCGTCGAAGGCGGCGAGCTGAAGAAGCCCAAGAAGGAAGGCCGCAAGAGCCCCTTCGACGCAGGCCTGGCGCCATTGCCTATGCCCGTCATCCCGAACCCGGAAGAGGCCTGGGGCATCGTCGTGGGCGGCGTGGGCGGCACCGGTGTCATCACCATCGGCCAGCTGCTGGGCGTGGCGGCCCACCTGGAAGGCAAGGGCGTCATCACCCAGGACGCCGCGGGCCTGGCGCAGAAGGGCGGCGCGACCTGGAGCCACATCCAGATCGCCAATACGCCCGAGGCCATCTTCTGTACGAAGGTCGGCACGGCCGAGGCCGACCTGGTCATCGCCTGCGACGCCATCGTGGCCGCCAACAAGGCCACGCTGGCCGTCATGCGCGAGGGCCGCACCTACGTGGCGCTGAACACGCACGGCTCGCCGACGGCGACGCTGGTCAACGACGCCAACTGGAGCTTCCCCGGCGCTGCCTGCGAGCAGGCCGTGGGTGCCGCGGTGGGCCGCGACCACCTGGGCTCGCTTGACGCCGAGGAAGTGGCCGTCAAGCTGGTGGGCGACTCGCTCTACACCAACCCGCTGATGCTGGGCTACGCCTGGCAGCAGGGCCGCATCCCGCTGAGCTACGACGCGCTGATGCGCGCCATCGAGCTCAACGGCGTGCAGATCGACAACAACAAGATCGCCTTCGAATGGGGCCGCCGCTGCGCGCACGACCTGAAGGCCGTGCAGTCGCTGTACGCCGCGCAGGCCGTCATCCAGCTCGTCAAGCGCCAGGGCGTGGACGAGCTGGTCACCAAGCGCGTGGACTTCCTGACCGGCTACCAGAACGCGGCCTACGCGGCCGAGTACAAGGCCTTCGTCGACAAGGTGCGCGCCGCCGAGGCCAAGCTGGGTGGCAAGACCACGCTGACCGAGGCCGTGGCCCGCTACCTGTTCAAGCTGATGGCCTACAAGGACGAGTACGAGGTCGCGCGCCTGCACACCGACCCGAGCTTCATCAACAAGATCGCCAGCCAGTTCGAAGGCGACTACAAGCTCGTGCACCACCTGGCACCGCCGCTTCTGGCCAAGAAGAACGGCAAGGGCGAGCTGGTCAAGCGCCCCTTCGGTGGCTGGGTGCGCCCCGCCTTCGGCCTGCTGGCGAAGATGAAGGGCCTGCGCGGCACGGCGTTCGACATCTTCGGCCACACCGCCGAGCGCAAGATGGAGCGCCGCTGGATTGGCGACTACCGCGCCGGCATCGACAAGGCGCTGGCCGGTCTGACGACGGAGTCGCTGCCCACCGCCGTCGAGCTGGCCCGCGTGCCGGAAGACATCCGCGGCTATGGCCACGTGAAGGAACGCCACGAGAAGGCCGCCAAGGCCCGCTGGGACGCGTTGCTGGCCAAGGTCTGATCGGCGCGCGGCGCGAATGGCGGGGCGACGGCGCCTCGCCTACAGTGGCGGGCATGCGCCGCCGTCTCGCGTTGCCCCTGGGCCTGCTGCTCGGCTGGATGCCTCCAGTGCGCGCCGATCTTCTGCTGCTGCGCTCCGCCGCCCAGAGTGGCTTTCCCCACAAGTACAACGTGGGCGGCGCTGGGCAGCCGGGCTTTTGCATCGAGTACATCCAGGCGCTGAGCCAGACCGACCCGGAGCTGGTCTTCAGCGGCCTGGACGAGATGCTGCCGACCCTGCGCATCGAGCAGGAGCTTGCCGCGGGGCGTGTGGAGGTGTTCTTCGGCATGCTGAAGACCCCGGAGCGGGAAGCCCTCTATCGCTTCGCCGACAACCCGCGCATCTACACCATCCACCATCAGGTGGCCGTGCGCGCTGCCGACCTGCAGGCCGACCAGGTGCACGGCATCGACGACCTGCGGGCCGCCGCGGGTCACCGCGTCATCCTGGCGACACGCGGCAGCGGCTACGCCAACTTGCTCAGGGATCAGGGGCTCCACGTCGACGACGGCGCGACCAGCGTCGACCAGAATCTGCGCAAGCTGATCAGCGGTCGGTCACGGTTCCTCTACGACTCGGAGTCTTCACTGCGCCGGGCGATCGAGGCCAACGGTCTGCAGGCCCAGGTGCGCATCCTGCCGGCCGTGTTGCGTCGCCAGGACCTGTTGCTGGCCTACACGCCGGCGCTGTCCGCCGAGCGCCTCGCGCGCATCCTGGCCGCCATGCGGGCGCTGGAGGCGAGCGGCGGTGCCGCCAGGCTCCGGCTGGCCTACGGCCTGCGCTGACGGGGCGGTGCCCCACTGAGGCGGGCCTCGATGCATCGGCCCGCCGGCCGATGCGGGCAACAAATGAAACGCGGCACGAAACGCGACTGAAGCCCGCGCTTCCAAGAATTTCCACACGGGCCCCAAGGCCTCGTGGACGGCGCTCCCGGCAGGTGTGTCGGACACCCGACCCCTCAACACTTCTTCAGGATGACGCCATGCCCGCTTTTTCTTTCCGCGCCCTGCGCACCACCCTGGCCGCCATCGCCGGTGCGGCTGCCCTGCTCACCGGCGCACCGGCGCGGGCCGACCTGGTCTCCTTCGACTACACCGGCCAGGCCAGCAACGGCGCCACCGTGCAGGGCACCTTCGGCTGGCAGACCGGCACCCCCGGCACGCCCACCCTCATTGGCCAGGGCAACGTCGTCCTGGGCCAGCGCTATGACGGTGTGGGTTTCCTGACCGGCCAGGTCAGCGGCGGCGTGCTCGACGGCCGCAACATCGCGGCCAGCGGCCTGACGTGGAACGTCGTGAACATGGACCCCGCCTGCGCCGCCTGTGCCGGCGATGAGCTGCACATCATTTACTCCGTCATGTTCGTGAACCTGTTCGAGGACACGAAGACGGCGCTGAACGGCCTGGACCTACCCACCGGCCTCGACCTGTCGGACTGGGCCGGCGAGCACCGCGTGCGTCTGGCGGACCTGCAGCTGGGTGTCGGCGCCATGGAGGACTTCACCCTTCTCACCCTCAAGCTCAGCGCGCCCGCCGACAGCCGCAACCTGCCTGAGCCCGGCTCGCTGGCCCTGCTGGCCCTGGCTTGCGCCTGCGCGCTGGCCGCCCGGCGCCGCGCAGCCCGCTGACCCTGCGCCCGGCGAAGCGGGCGTCCACGACGCGCAAAGCCCTTGCGCCGCCGGGTGCAGGCACCATGACGCCCATGGCCGCACCTGTTTTCGCCCCTCCCGCCTCCCGACTGAGCTGGTCCGGCCTGGCGCTGGCCATGCTGGGCGCCATCGGCTTCTCGGGCAAGGCCATCATCGTCAAGCTGGCCTACCGGCATGGCGTCGACGCGGTCACGCTGCTGATGTGGCGCATGCTGCTGGCGCTGCCCTTCTTCCTCGCGCTGGCCTGGTGGGCCGGCCGGGGCAAGCCGGCGCTGACACGCCGGGACTGGCGCGACCTCGCCGTGCTGGGCTTCACCGGCTACTACCTGGCCAGCTTCCTGGACTTCGCCGGCCTGGCCTACATCTCGGCCAGCCTGGAGCGGCTCATCCTGTACCTCAACCCGACGCTGGTGCTGCTGCTGTCGGTGGTGTTCTTCCACCACCGGCTGCAGGGCCGGCAGGTGCTGGCGATGGCGGTCAGTTATGCCGGCGTGGTGGCCGTGTTCGCGCATGAGCTGAGCTTCGAGGGCCGGAACACGGCGCTGGGCGCGGCGCTGGTGTTCGGCAGCGCGATCAGCTATGCCATCTACCTGGCGCTCAGCGGCAAGGTCGTGCAGCGCCTGGGTGCGCTGCGGCTGACGGGGCTGGCCAGCAGCGTCGCCTGCGCGCTGTGCATCGCCCAGTTCGCGGTGCTGCGGCCGCTGTCGGCCGCCTGGGTCAGCGAGCCGGTGATGTGGCTGTCGCTGCTGAACTCCACCGCCTGCACCGTGGCGCCGGTGCTGATGGTCATGCTGGCCATCGCCCGCATCGGCGCGCCGCTGTCGTCCCAGGTCGGCATGGTGGGGCCCATGAGCACGCTGCTGATGGGCGTCTTCATCCTGGGCGAGCCCATGAACGGCTGGATCGCGGTGGGCACGACGCTGGTGCTGGGCGGCGTCTTCATGGTGGGGCTGCGGCGCTGACGGCGGCTTGACCCGCTGCCGCGCCTCGCCGAGCATGCGCGGATGCGCGCCAGCCCTCCGCCCGCCATTCCCGCCGCCCCGGTCTGGCGCGACGCCAAGCGCCATGCCTGGCTGCTGTCGGGTTTGTTCCCCGGCCTGGCCTGGTTACAGCTGTGGTGCTACCAGACCGGCGGCGGCGTGGTGTGGCTTTGGGTACTGCCGGGCGTCACGTACACCGTCATCCCGCTGCTGGACGCCTGGCTGGGCGAAGACCGCGGTAACCCGCCCGACGCGGTGGTGCCGGCGCTGGAAGCGGACCGCTGGTACCTTGGCGTGCTACTGCTGTTCGTGCCGCTGCAGTTCGGCATGACGCTGCAGGGGGCCTGGATCATGGCCCGCGAGCCCGCCGGGCCGCTGGGGATGCTGGGCTTCATCGGACTGGTGCTGACGGTCGGCGGCATGAATGGCATTGCCATCAACACCGCCCACGAGCTGGGCCACAAGCATGCGGCCTGGGAGCGCTGGCTGGCGCGTGTGGTGCTGGCGCCGGTGGCCTACGGGCACTTCTTCGTCGAGCACAACCGGGGCCACCACCGCCGGGTGGCCACGCCGCAAGACCCGGCCAGCGCCCGGCTTGGCGAGGGCTTCTGGGTGTTCCTGCCGCGCACGCTGCTGGGCAGCCTGCGGTCCGCCTGGGCGCTGGAGGCCGACCGCCTCGGCCACCAGGGTTTGCCGGCCTGGCATTGGCGCAACGAGTGCCTGCGTGCCTGGGCCATGACGGTGGCGCTGTATGGCGGCCTGGTCGCCTGGCTGGGCTGGGTCGTGCTGCCCTTCCTGCTGGTGCAGGCGGCCTACGGCGCCTCGTTGCTGGAGGTTGTCAACTACATCGAGCACTACGGCCTGCTGCGCCGGCCCGGGGAGCGCTGCACGCCCGAGCACTCGTGGAACAGCAACCACCCGGTTTCCAACGTCTTCCTGTATCACCTGCAGCGCCACAGCGACCACCATGCCCACCCGGCCCGGCGCTACCAGGCCCTGCGTCATTTCGACAGCGCGCCGCAACTGCCCGCGGGCTATGCCGGCCTGCTGCTGGTGGCCTGCGTGCCGCCGCTGTGGTTCCGGCTGATGGACCGGCGCGTGCTGGCACATTACGGCGGCGACCTGTCGCGCGCCAATCTGCAGCCGTCCCGCCGCGCCGCCCTGCAGCGGCGCTGGGGCAGCATTCAAAACCGGTGAACAGTGGCAACAAGCCCCATGAACCGCCCCCCCTCCAGCCAGGTACACACTGCATGCCCATGACGAGCCCTGCCCGCTACACCCCCATCGCCATCGTGCTGCACTGGCTGCTTGCGCTGGCCATCGTCGGCGCCTTCTGCGTCGGGGTCTACATGTCGGACCTGCCGTTCTCGCTGACGCGGGTCAAGCTCTACAACTGGCACAAGTGGGCCGGCGTGAGCATCCTGGCGCTGTCCGCGCTGCGCCTGCTGTGGCGCCTGGCGAACCGCCCGCCTGCCGACCTGGCCATGCCCGCGTGGCAGGCCTGGATGGCGCACGCCACGCACTTTCTGCTCTACATCGCCTTCTTCGCCGTGCCGCTGACCGGCTGGGCGATGAGTTCGGCCAAGGGCTTCCCCATCGTCTGGTTCGGCGTGCTGCCGCTGCCCGACTTCGTGCCCAAGGACCATGACCTGGGCGAGTTGCTGGAGCAGGTCCACGCCGTGCTGGCTTGGAGCCTGGCCGCCCTGGTGCTGGCCCATGTGGCCGGCGCACTCAAGCACCACTTCATCGACCGCGACGGCCTGCTGGCCCGCATGTCGCTGCGCCGCCCCTGAACGAGGAATCCACGCCATGACGAAACTGTTCTCCGCCCTGCTGCTCGCCGCCGCACTGGCGCCGGTCCATGCCGCCACGCTGCAGGCCGACAAGAGCGACCTGAGCTTCACCTTCAAACAGATGGGCGTGCCGGTGGACGGCAAGTTCAAGAAGTTCGACGCCCAGCTCGACTTCGATGCCAAGAAGCCCGAGGCCGGCAAGATCGCCTTCACGGTCGACCTCGGCAGCGTCTCGCTCGGCGACCCCAGCTTCGACAAGGAGCTGGCCGGCACGCCCTGGTTCGACACCAAGCGCAACGGCAAGGCAACGTTCGTGTCCAGCGGCATCAAGTCCACGGGCCCGGGCAAGTACGACGTGGCCGGCAAGCTGACCATCAAGGGCGCCGTGCGCGACGTGGTCGTGCCCATCACCCTCAATGGCGGCGTGGCCTCAGGGGCACTGCCCATCAAGCGCCTGGACTTCAAGATCGGCGACGGCGAATGGGCCGACACCTCGGTCGTCGCCAACGATGTGACCGTCAAGTTCAAACTGGCCTTCGCCGGCCTGTAACCTCGTTCCTGTTCCTCCCCTCACCCCCCCGGAGATATCACCGATGAAGAAGACCCTGCTCCTCGCCGCCCTGCTGGCCGCCGTCGGCGCCGCCCAAGCCCAGAGCGCCACCTACGCGATCGACCCGACCCATACCGCGGTCATCTTCGAGGCCAAGCACTTCGGCACCAGCACGCTGCGCGGCCGCTGGGACAAGAAGGAAGGCACCGTCACGCTGGACAAGGCCGCCAAGACCGGCAAGGTCGAGTTCACGCTGGACATGAACTCCCTCACCACCGGCACCGGCCCCTTCGACGGCCACCTGAAGAGCAAGGACTTCTTTGCCGTCGAGCAGTTCCCGACGGCCAAGTTCGTCGGCGACAAGTTCACCTTCAACGGCGACAAGGTCGTCAGCGTTGCCGGCGAGCTGACCCTGCGTGACAAGACCAACCCGGTCACGCTGACGGCCACCAACTTCAACTGCTACCAGAACCCCATGCTCAAGCGTGAGGTCTGCGGCGGCGACTTCGAGACCACCATCCAGCGCACCCAGTGGGGCGTCAACTATGGCGTGCCGGGCATTCCCGACGCCGTGCATCTGCTGATTCAGGTCGAAGCCGTCAAGCAGTAAGGTCCGCCTTCCAGCGCCCCGCAAAGCCCGCCATCGGCGGGCTTTTTGCCGCCCGTGCAGCCGGGGTGGGCCCGCAGTTCGTGAACTATTGCCGGGCCATTCATACAGGCGTCACACCGGGCCGCACGGCCTGTCGCGCCCCCATGCAGTTCGTCCCCAGGCCGGGCCGGCGCGTCGCTCCGGCACCACGGTGCCCCGAGGCCCTGCGTACAGTGGCTCCAACGACGACAAGACGGCCATGAGCACCTCCTTCACCCCCAGCCCCCAGCAACAGCTCTGGATCGAGCGCTGGCAGCGCTTTTCCACCACGGTGGTGCGCTATTTCCACGCCTACGCCGGCTGGCTGGTGGGCATCAGCTGGAAGCGCTTCGTGCTGCTGTCCCTGGCGCTGCTGATCGGCGTCAACGTGCTGAAGAACCTGCCGCCCTTCACCTGGCGCATCAGCGAGCAGATTGAAGACCACGACCACGGCGCCGTGCGTCGCCAGGCCAAGCTCGAAGCCGAGGCCAAGAAGGCGGTCGACCAGGCCCGCAGAGTGGCCGACAAGGCGGCCAAGCAGGACGCCGAGAAGGGCACAGCGAAGAGCGGCGTCCGCTACGAGGTCAAGATCGACGAGCGCGGTGTGCGCATCCAGCCGGTGCGCGCCGCATCCTCCGCGGCCAGTGCCGCCGACGGCGAGGACGCCGAACCCAAGCCCGATGACGTCCCCGCCATCGCCATCGACTTCCCGAAGAGCGCCAAGCCCGAGGACGTCCGCGCCGCAATCGAGCAGGCCAAGGAGCAGCTTGGCCAGCTCAAGCAGGAGGCCGAGGAGGTCAAGCAGGCCCAGGAGGCCGCAGCGGTGGCCCAGCAGGCCGCGCAGGACGCCGCAGAGGAAGCCGCCAACGCCCAGAGCCGCAAGCGCGTCACCATCGTGCATGCCGGCGACTCCCTGGTCGACCTGGCCATCCTGTGGGTGCTGGCCTCCGCGGTCATCAAGGCCATGTACAAGGGCCGCATCCAGGCCGAGGTCAAGGCCGCGCAGGCCACCGAGAACGCCGAGAGCGAGGCGCTGAAGCGCCAGGTCATCGAGGCCCGCATGGCCGCCATGCAGGCCCAGGTCGAGCCGCACTTCCTGTTCAACACGCTGGCCAGCATCGACCACCTCATCGAGGTGGACCCGCCTACCGCCAGCAAGATGCAGAAGAACCTCATCGCGCTGCTGCGGGCCTCCATGCCCACCATGCGCGAGGCCAACGCCAACGGCGCCGTGCGCGACCTGGGCCGCGAGCTGGCGGTCATCAAGCCCTACCTCGAGATCCTGAAGATGCGCATGGAAGAGCGCCTGCAGACCGAGATCGACGTTCCCGAGGGCCTGATGTCCGCAGAGTTCCCGCCCATGATGATCCAGGGCCTGGTGGATAACGCCATCAAACACGGCCTGGAGCCCAAGGCCGAGGGCGGCACGCTCAAGGTCAAGGCCGAGATCGTGCACGGCAAGCTGGCCGTCACCGTGGCCGACACCGGCCTGGGCTTCGGCCGCGCCGCGACCAGCGGCACCGGCGTGGGCCTGGCCAACATCCGTGAACGCCTGCAACTGCTGCACGGCAGCAAGGCCAGCGTCACTGTCACCGAGAACCAACCCAGTGGCACGGTCGTCACGATCACCGTGCCCTATCGCAGCCGCAACGACGAAGGAGCAACCACATGAAGACCTTGTTCAAGATCCTGTTCATCGGCACCGCGCTGATGGTGTTGATGGCGATGTTCGGCGGCTTTGCGCTGCTGCACCACCACGGTTCGGACATGCACATCGTGCTGGACGATGGCGACTTCTTCCTCGGTGGCGGTGACCTCGGCGACTGGCTGGGCGCCACCATCGGCCTGTTCATCGCTGGCGCCGTGCTGTGCCTGGTCATCCCGCTGGTGCTGCTGCTGGGCGTGGCCTTGCCTCTCTTCATCGTCGCCGCGGTGCTGGGGGTGGGCCTGGTCGCCATGCTGGGCGTCGGTGCGGTGGTCGGCTCGCCGCTGATCCTGCTGGGCCTGCTGCTCTTCGTGGTGCTGCGCAATCGCCGCCGCGCTACCGCCGCCACCCGAACGGAGCCGGTCTGACCTAGTAGCATCGTCGGCCATGAGCACTGCACACATCCGCGCCGTTCTGGCCGACGACGAACGACTGATGCGCGAACAGCTGCGCAGCCGCCTCACCGAGGTCTGGCCCGAGCTGGAGATCGTCGCCGAGGCCAAGAACGGCCTCGAGGCCGTCGAGCTGACCCGGGAACACAAGCCCGACCTGGTCTTTCTCGACATCCGCATGCCGGGCCTGACGGGCGTGGACGCCGCCCGCCAGATCGCCCAGCTGCCCGAGGACGACGACTGGCTGGTGCCCGAGATCGTCTTCATCACGGCCTACGACCAGTACGCAGTCGAGGCCTTCGAGCAGGGCGTGGCCGACTACGTGCTCAAGCCCGCCGAGCGCGAGCGCCTGCAGCTGACCGTGGCGCGCATCAAGAAGCGCCTGGCGCAGCGCGAGGGCAGTGAGACGGTCGAGACCTCGTCCGCGCCGCTGCAGCAGCTGCTGCACAAGCTGTCCGCCCAGGTCAGCGGCGGTGGCGCCAAGCCCAGCTACCTGCAGTGGATTCAGGCCACCGTGGGCCAGGCCATCCAGATGATCCCCGTCGACGACGTGCTGTTCTTCATCAGCGACGAGAAGTACACCCGCGTACAGACCGCCAAGGTCGAGGCGCTGATCCGCAAGCCCATCAAGGAGCTGGTGGACGAGCTGGATCCGCAGGTCTTCTGGCAGATTCACCGCTCCACGCTGGTCAACGCCCGCGCCATCGACGGCATCACCCGCGACTTTCGCGGCCGCCAGTTGGTGGGTGTGAAGGGGCTGACCGAGAAGCTGGAAGTCAGCCGCAGCTACACGCACCTGTTCAAGGGCATGTGAAATTGTCGGCGCGCCCGGCCGCGGCCTGACGCGCCAAGTCAGCGGGCTGCGGTGCGCTGCGCCGCCAGCGCGGCGATCAAGTCCCACAGCCGCTGCGCCGCTGGCGCCAGCGAACGCTGCCGGCGCCGGGCCAGCACAACCTGCCGGCTGAACGTCGCCTCCAGCGGCACGGCGCGCAGTGCGTCGGCATCGGGTAGCGGCAACGACAGCGCCGGCAGCACCGACACGCCCAGCCCCGCCTGCACCATGCGGAAAGCCGTGGCCGGGTGGCCCACCTCGATGGCGACCTGCATGTCGACGTGCGCCCGCGCGAAGGCTCGGTCGATCAGCGGGCGGCTGCCGGAACTGTGGTCCAGCAGCACCAGCGGCTGGGCGGCCAGGTCTGCCGGCGCCAACTGCTGGCGCTGAGCCAGCGCATGGCCCGCGGGGCAGACCAGCACGAAGCCTTCGTCGAACAGTGGCTGCTGTTCCAGGTCAGCCTCCGGCGTGTCGATGCCCACCAGCACGGCGAAGTCCACCGCGCCGTCACGCACGGCCTCGACGGCGAGCTGCTGTGGCTGGTCGCTGAGCCGCACCTGCAACTCCGGGTAGCGCTCCCGCGCGGTGGCCAGCACCAGCGGCATCAACCCACCCGAGATCGTCGGCGCGCTGGCCACGTGCACGATGCCGCGCGCCGCCGCGCCCGAGCCGCGCGCCTCCTCCAGCACGCCGTCCAGCTCGCCCAGCACGCGCCGCAGCGGCGCCACCAGCGCCTGGCCGGCGGGCGTCAATGCCACCTCGCGCGTCGTGCGGTCCAGCAGCTTCACGCCCAGCTCGCCCTCCAGCCCGCGAATGGCCTGGCTGACGGCGGGCTGCGACAACCCTACGCTGTCGCCCGCGCGGCTGAAGCCGCCCTGCTCGGCCACGGCGAGCAGCACGCGCAACTGGCGCAGCGTGACGTGACGGGAGGGCATGGCCGGTCTAAATTATTCGTTCGATGGATTAAAACATCTGATTAATCCATTTATCAACTGGGCAGCTGTCCGGTTCAATGCCCGGCCATGAAACGCCCTGCCTGGTTGCCCGACAACCTCGTCCTCCTGCTGCTCGTCACCATCCTGCTGGCCACCTTCGTGCCCGTGCACGGCCGCGGCGTGGCGGTGCTGGACTTGCTGACCCAGGCCGCTGTCGCGCTGCTGTTCTTCCTGCACGGCAGCAAGCTGTCGCGCCGTGCGGTGTGGGAGGGCCTGCTGCACTGGCGGCTGCATGCGCTGGTGTTCGCGGCCACTTTTGTGCTGTTCCCGCTGCTGGGCTTGGCGCTGCGCCCGTGGCTGGAACCGCTGGTCGGCCCCACGCTGTACCTGGGCGTGCTGTTCATCTGCGCGCTGCCATCCACCGTGCAGTCGTCCATCGCCTTCACGTCGCTGGCGCGCGGCAACGTGGCCGCTGCCATGTGCAGCGCGTCCACCTCCAACATCCTGGGCATGGCGCTGACGCCGCTGCTGATGGCCGCCATGGCGCAATGGGTGGGCGCCTCGGCCGGCGCGGGCGCGGTGCACCTGTCATGGCACACGTTCGAAGGCATCGTCTACACACTGCTGCTGCCCTTCGTCGCGGGCCAGCTGCTGCAACGCTGGACCGGCGCGTGGGTCATGGCCTACAAGGCCTGGATCCGCGTCAGCGACCAGAGCACGATCCTGCTGGTCGTCTACGGCGCCTTCAGCGCGGCCACGGTGCAGGGGCTGTACCGCCACCTGCCGCCCGCCACGCTGGTGGCGCTGCTGGGCATTTGCGCGCTGCTGCTCGCCATCGTCATGCCACTGCTGACCGTGCTGAGCCGCGTGCTGGGTTTCTCACGCGAAGACGAGATCGCCATCGTCTTCTGCGGCTCCAAGAAGACGCTGGCCAGCGGCGTGCCGATGGCGCAAATCCTGTTCGCTGGCCAGGCCGTGGGCCTGCTGGTGCTGCCGCTGATGCTGTTTCACCAGTTGCAGCTGATGGTGTGCGCGCCGCTGGCGAGGCGCTATGCGCGGGGGCCGGCTCCGCTGCCCGGCACTGCGCCGCGAACACCTGTTTCGTGATGTCGGCGTCTTCGGAAGCCGCGCGGCGGGATCAGGCCGGCCGCCGCGTGCGGTGGCCGGCGCTCAGCGTGCCGGCACGTCTAACGGCTGTGCGGCTTCCGGGAAATCCTCGCGCAGCATCTGCAGACGCGCGGCGGCCTGGGCCTGTATCGGGCCGATGAAGCGCGGCAGCTCTTGCTGGCGGCCGCGCATGAAGGTCTGCAGCGAGCTCTGCATCAGCAAGACGCTGGCAGCTGCCTGGCCGGAGGTGTCATTGCCAGGATTCTTCGCCAGCGCGCGCTTCAGCAACTGCACATTGGTTGCCATCGACCGCATCAGCAGGTCCGTCAGATTGAGGTAGGCCTCGCCGTAGCGCAGGGGGTCGCCCTCGAACGCCTTGGTGGCTGTCTTCAGGTAAGGCACAAACTGGTCGGCCAAGCGCTTGTTCACCGAGATGAGCGCAATCGCCTCCGAGGCTTCGAGGTCTGGCGGTGTGCTGTTGAACGCCTGCACCCGTTCCGCCGACCAAAGCGCGCGCCCAGGCGCGGCCAGCAGTGCTTCGGCGTCGTCCGGGGTGCCAACTCCTTTCAGATCGCGCTCGAAGCGCAGCATCAGGGCGATGCGCTGGGCCACCGCAGATGTGACAGGCAGCCGTGCCGGCGACGATGTCACGGGTGTGGAGGCGGCCACGGTGGGCGGCGGCAGCGCCGTGGTCGTTGCCGGCTGAGTCGTGCGAACCAGCTCAAACACGCTGCCGTTCTGCCATTCACGCGCCGGATCGTCGTCACGGCCGGGCTGGGTGCGACGGCGGATGCCGGCAAGCTGGGAGCCATCGCTCGTCAGCCGCAGCGTCTCGTACGCTTGGTCGCTCCAGCTCAGCTGCAGCACACCCGGCGCCACCACACGCCACGTGCCGGTGCGCGGTATTGCGGCAGTGAGTGTCATGCGACCGTCGGCCTCCAGCTTCATGCGATCTTTGTCGCGGCTCCAACTGGTGCCGGCCAGGCGCTCCGCGGTGGTCTCCGATGTTCCGGGCAGCACGGGGAAGTTGTCCACCACAGGCCACATCACGGCGCGCGGTGGCACGACGGAATACCACGTGCTGCCGCCGATCTGCGTCGAGCTGATGGACTTCAGCCCCGTGCCGTCCAGCACTGTCGAGTAGGCCCCCTCGTCGTAGCTGCCGGCGGCCAGATCGCGACTGTGCCATTTGGCGTACAGCGCGCTGCCCGGTTGCACGTCGATCTCGATTTCGTGTGCGTTGCCCTTGGGCCACTTGACGAGGCCTAGCGCGTGGCCGCTGGCGCGCACCTGGGCCAGCAGCGCCAGTTGCCAGGCGCGCAGCGCTTGTGGGTCCACGCCCTTCAGCGTGGCAATGTTGTCCAGCGCTTCGACCGGCCACACAGGGAAGCCCGCCTGCGTGCGTTGCACACACGCCCAACGACCGCGCTGGGTGGCGATCACGGCAGGCGCGCCAGTGAGGCGCGTTTCACTGCTGACACCCATGTTGCGCGCGCCTTCCAACGTGCGCTTGGCGTCCCATTCCGGGCGACCCAAACAGGCGCGCATGCGAGCTTCGGTGTCAGGGAGGCTGGCGTCCCGAAAATCAAAGGTGTCGACCGGCGTCTGGGCCGCGGCGCCGGCAGCGGCACCGAAGACGGTCAGCGCAATGACAAAACGCCTCACTTTTCGACGAACGCGCGCTCGATCACGTAGTCGCCCGGCGTTGTCGTGCTGCCTTCCTTGAAGCTGCGGATCTCCAGCATCTCCTGCATGTCCTTCAGCAGCGCGGGGCTGCCGCACAACATGATGCGGTCGTTCTCCGGGTCCAGCGCGGGCAGGCCCAGGTCGGCCTGCAGCTTGCCGGTCTGGATCAGGTCGGTGATGCGGCCCATGTTCTTGTAGGGCTCGCGCGTGACGGTGGGGTAGTACAGCAGCTGTTCGCTGGCGAACTCGCCCAGGAACTCGTGCTGGTGCAGGTCCACCGTGAGGTGGTCGTGATACGCCAGCTCCGCCACCTCGCGCACGCCGTGCACGATGATGACCTTCTCGAAGCGCTCGTAGGTCGCCGGATCGCGCACGATGCTGATGAAGGGCGCCAGGCCCGTGCCGCTGCCCAGCAGGTAGAGGTTCTTGCCCGGCAGCAGGTAGTCGATCAGCAGAGTGCCGGTGGGCTTGCGGCCCACGATGATCTTGTCGCCCGGCTTGATGTGCTGCAGTTTGGAGGTCAGCGGGCCGTCCGGCACCTTGATGCTGAGGAACTCCAGCTGCTCTTCGTAGTTGGCGCTGACGATGCTGTAGGCGCGCAGCAGCGGTTTGCCGTTCTCGCCCTTCAGGCCGATCATCGTGAAATGGCCGTTGGAGAAGCGCAGGGCCTGGTCGCGCGTGGTCGTGAAGCTGAACAGGCGGTCGGTCCAGTGATGGACGGTCAGGACGGTCTCTTCGTGGAAGGCACTCATGGCGGTGTTCTTGACGGGGTTAACCCCGGGATTTTCGCCCGGAAGTGATATGCGGCCGTCACATAAGGGTCAACCCATCGTTTCGATGCGCAGAAGTCTCGCCCCGGCCCCTTCGCCCGCGACCTTGTCTTGGGGGTTGTAGAGGGCGCATGCCTTCAGCGACAGGCAGCCGCAGCCGATGCAGCCCGTCAGCCGCTCGCGCAGTTGCTGCAGCGCCGCGATGCGCGCATCCAGCAGCGGCGCCCAGCTGGCCGACAGCCGTGTCCAGTCGGCCTTGGTGGGCGTGCGGCCATCGGGCAGCGTGGCCAGCGCCGCTTTGATCTGCGGCAGCGTCAGCCCCACCGTCTGTGCCGCGCGGATGAAGGCCACCCGGCGCAGCGCATGGCGCGGGTATTGCCGGTGGCCGCCGGTGCTGCGGCTGCCGGCCAGCAGCCCCTGCGCCTCGTAAAAGCGCAACGCGCTCGTTGCCACTCCCGCACGCCGGGCCAACTGGCCGATGGTCAACGGCGTGGTCGGCTCCGAATCAGTGCTTGACTTCAAGTTCACTTCAACTTTGAGCATGGCGCCATATTCCCACAGCCGAGGCCGCCATGTTGATGAAGACCCGCCCAGCGCCCGCCAGCATCGGGCAACTGCACCACCTGCTTGACGCCGGCCAGGCGCTGTCCGCCACCTACCGCGGCCAGTTGAGCAACCACCTGCCCATGGCCCAGCAGGCGCTGCTGGAGCTGGGAGCCTCGGCCGAGCGGTTGCAAGCCTGGAGCGAGGCGCATGAAACCTCGCTGGAGCCACGCGATGCGGCCCGCCCGGCCCGCATCGTCATGGCACGCGACCTCGGCCGGCCCGACAGCGACGCCGCCTGGCGTGTGCACTTCGCGGCCCGCATTGCCGAGCTGGGCTCCGGCGCTGCGCTGCGTGAGGCGCTGGCGCTGCTGCTGCCCGGGGCTGGCGCGATCGCCTTCCACGGCCTGATCCGCACGGGCCACGCGGTGCTGGCCGGTCACGAGGGCGAGCTGGCCGCCGGCCTGGCGCATTGGGCCGCCCATGCCATGCCGCTGGTGACCGGCGGCGATGGCCTGCCGCTGCCGCTGGCGCTGACCGACTGGCTGCAGGCGCTGGCGACGCTGCCGCGCCCGGCCTGTCCGCCGGGTAGCCTCATCACCGATCGCATGAAGGCCTGGGGCGCGTCGCCCGGTTTCGCCGCCGTCGCCGGCCGCTTGGATCACGGGTCTGACACGCTGCGCGACCTTGCCCTGCTGGCCGCCCGCACCTACGCGGCCACCGGCAACTTCACCGTCCTGCACCTGCTCACAGCCAGCCACGCTGTGGCCGTGCTGCAGCCCTGGTGGCCAGCGCCCGAACTCGCCCGCGGCTTCAGCGTCGCCAGCGCGGCCGCCCTGCTCGCCAGCGGCGCCGAGCCCGCGCTGATGCTGGACCGCCCGCCCAGCCGCCCCTGGCCGGCGCTGATCTCGGCCGCCTGTGCGCAGGACGATGCCCACGTCATCAAGCTCACGCACGCCGCCTGGCGCCTGGGGCGCCGCTGGCCCGACCCGGCATGGCGCCGCGCTGCGGAACGTGCGATTCCATTTTGATGGATATCGAATTCCAGTAAACTGGAATTCATGGAAAGCAACATCACCGAACTGATAGGCCGGCGTCTGCGCGAGCTGCGTACCGCCTCGGGCCTGTCGCTGGACGCGCTGGCGCACAAGAGCGGTGTCAGCCGTTCCAACATCTCGCTGATCGAGCGTGGCCAGAGCAGCCCCACGGCGGTGGTGCTGGACAAGCTGTCGTCGGCCCTCGGCGTGAGCGTCGCGTCGATGTTCGAGTCCGGGCCTGCGCCCGCTGCGCCTTCGCCGCTGGCCCGCGTGGCCGAGCAGCCAGTTTGGGACGACCCGGCCTCCGGCTACCGCCGCCGCAACGTGTCACCGCCGGGCGTGTCACCGCTGCAGCTAGTTGACGTCGTCTTCCCGGCCGGCCAGCGCGTGTCTTTCGAGACCTCGGAGCGCGACGCCGACATCCACCAGCTCGTCTGGATGATCGACGGCGTCATGGAGATCGCCCACGGCGCCGACCAGTGGCAGCTCAACCCTGGCGACTGCCTGGCCATGCGCCTGGACGCGCCCGTGCGCTTCCACAACCCGGGCGCGAAGCCGGCCCGCTACCTCGTCGCCCTCACCGGAGCCCGGCCATGAGCGTGGTCATCCGCGAACTCGACGGCGCCCAGGCGCTGGCCCGCGTGGCCGAACTGGCCGACGTGCTGCGGGATTGCGTGGAAGGCGGTGCATCGGTGGGCTTCATGCTGCCGCTGGCCGAGGGCCGGCCCGAAGCCTTCTGGCGCAAGGTCGCCGCCGGCGTGGCGGCCGGCGAGCGCCACCTTTTCGTCGCCGAGGACGAGACGGGTCGCATCGGCGGCACGCTGTCCCTCGTCACCGACATGCCCGACAACCAGCCGCACCGGGCAGACGTCAGCAAGATGCTGGTCCACCGCCGCATGCGCCGCCAGGGCGTGGCCGAGCGGCTGCTGCTTGCATTGGAAGAGCGTGCGAGGGAGCTGGGCAAGACGACTCTTGTGCTGGACACCGTGACCGGCAGCGATGCGTCGCGGGTCTACGAGCGGCTGGGGTGGCAGAAGGCGGGTGACATTCCGAACTACGCGTTGACGCCCGACGGGCCGCCGTGTTCGACGACGTACTACTTCAGGGCGTTCTGAGCCAATGACCGAAGCGAATCACAGCGCAACGCGCCAGAACGTGACCTTGCGACTTCGTCTTGCACTCACGCTCAGCGCTGCCGCTGTCGCCATCTTGTTCGCGCTTCTGCGAGTGCCCGGTATCGATGATTTCGATGGCCCGGAGCTTTTGATATTGCTTGTCGTAGGCATCGCCTACTTCGGGGGCGCTGCGCTACGGAACAAGGACGTCCGTGTCGGGCCGACAGTCATCTATCTGATGCTCGTCATCACGGCGCTCGACGCGCTCGACAAGTTCGAGGGATATGGCAACGGAGAGTACTGGTTCCCTTCGTGGCTGTTGACAGTCTTTGCTTTGATGGTCGTCGTAACGTGGTTGTCGGTGTCTTCTCGACATCCTGCGTGGGCGATCAGCGTCGCGCTCTTTTTTCCTGCCGGTCAGTCAGTTGCCCGTTGACTTGGCCCGCAACCTGATGGCAAGCCGTACTGGCGCGCCCGTGGCCGACCTCTTTGTCACCAAATTCTCAGGAACCGAAATCTACGGAGTTGAAGTGGGCAGCAACACAAAGGTGCGTTGGATCAGGCGACAGGGCGATCGGTTCATCGTGGAGGTCAACGATGTCACTGGACTCGGCAGCGGGACAATGGGGCCGCAATATGTGAGGTCCCCGGAGTGGTATCGGAGACTTGTTTCGAATCTGCTCGGCCGAATCTCATTGAACCGGTCTGTCCGCCCTACCTGAACCCAATCCCTCGCCTGTCCCTAACCTCCGGCTTCGCCCGATGCTCGGCCTCCAATTGAGCCAGGAATTCATCCGGCGTGAAGGGCTCGCCGAGGATCTCGACCTGCTGCCTCACAGCCGCGAAGTCGCCATGCGTCAGGCAGTCCATCCCCACCAGCCGTGAGCGCTGCTCGTCGTCCGGCGCCATGCCGGCCTCGCGCTCGAACATCGCCACCCGTTGCTCAGGCTTGAGCGCCTTGAAGCGGATCTTGAACGCAAAGCGCCGCAGCGCCGCCTCGTCCAGGTCGTCGAACAGATTGGTCGTGCAGATGAAGAGGCCAGCGAAGCGCTCCATGCCGGCCAGCATCTCGTTGACCTCCGACACCTCGTAGTTGCGCTCGGCGCGCTTGCGGCTGCGCAGAAAGCTGTCGGCCTCGTCCAGCAGCAGCACGGCGCCCTCGGTTTGCGCCATCTCGAACATGCGCGCCATGTTTTGCTCGGTCTCGCCGACGAACTTGCTGGCGATGTCGCTGGCTCGCTTGACCATCAGCGGGCGGCCCAGCGCCTGGGCGATGTGCTCGGCCAGCGCGGTCTTGCCGCTGCCGGGCGGGCCGTAGAAGCACAGCTGGCCGCTGCCCTTACGGCGCAGCGCCTCGACGATGCGCGGGATCTCGAAGCGGCTTTCGCAGTTCAGCAGCTCTAGCGCGTAGCTCGTCACGCAGGGGCGGGCCAGGCTGATGTCGTCCCGGCCCAGCGCCTTGTCCGCATTCGCCAGCTGGCGTTCGATGAGCTTTTCCGCTTCGTCCGCGGCGCCAGCCAACTGGGCGAAGCGCACCGCGGTGCGGATCTGCGCGGGCGTCAGGCCCGGCCGCTCGGCCAGCTTGCCGACGAAGGCCTCGCTGACGACGACCTCGCCCAGCGACTTGGCGACCAGCCCGCGCCGCGCGCCGGGCGGCGGCGACTTCAGCTCCAGGTGGTACTGGAATCGGCGGCGAAAGGCGGGGTCGATCTGCTCGATGCGGTTGGTCACCCAGATGACCGGCACGGGATTCGTTTCGAGGATCTGGTTGACCCAGGCCTTGCCGCTGACCGAGTTGCCCACGCCGCCGTCTGCGCTGGCGTCCAGCCGGCTCAGCAGCGACGCGGTGTCGCTGGACAGTGGCGGGAACACGTCCTCCACCTCGTCGAACAGCAGGGCTACGTTGGCGCTGGCTTTCAGGAACACCTGGCTGATCTGCAGCGAGCGGTAGCGGTCGCGGCCCGACAGCGAGTTGCCGTCGCGGTCGGCGTACTCCACCTCGTACAAGTCCAGCCCCGCGGCTGCGGCGGCCACCTTGGCCAGCTCGGTCTTGCCGGTGCCCGGCGGGCCGTACAGCAGCACGTTGACGCCACTGGCATGCGTGGCCACGGCCTGGCGCAGCAGGCCTTGCAGCAGCGTCAGGTCTTCGGCCACGAATTGGAAATCGCCGCAGGCCAGCGCGCTGTGCGTGGCCGGCCGCGTGAACACGGCCATCAGGTCGTGCGGGCCCTGGTATTCGCGCATCAGCACCGGTGGCAACTGGTCGCTGACCTTCATCAGGTCGGCCAGGTCGGTGATGTTGTGTTCGGAGATCAGGTTCTCGACCATGCCGATGCGCTCGAGCCGCGAGCCCGCGCGCAGTGCCTCGGCCACCTCGCGCTCGTCCACACCGGCCACGGCGGCGATGGCTGCGAAGGCCTCCTGCGCCGTGTTGACCTTGAACTCCACCAGTGCCCCGCGAAGCTCGCGCTGGTAGCGTGCCAGCGTGCCGTAGAGCAGGATGGCGCGCTCGGCGGGGTTGAGCTGCAGCAGCGTGCCCAAAGCGGCGATGTTCTTCTCGACCAGCGTGGACTCTCGCTTGAGTTGGCGGTCCAGGTGCTCGCAGGTGGTGGCCAGCAAGGCCATCATGTCCTTGGGCGCGTCCTTGACGTATTCGTCCAGGTAGAAGAACAGCGTGCCTTCAGAGAAGGGCCCGCTCCACTGGCCGAAGCGGTCCAGGAACGCCTCGTCGCCCAACGCTTCATGGCCGCGCCACAACTCGTTGCCGGCGCAGCGTTGCGCCAGGTACACCCGCAGCCGTTGCAGCACGCGGGTGGGCCAGACCAGGTGCCGGCCGGTGAAGGACAGCAGGCCGTTGAAGTCGCGCCGCAGGTTGAAGCGGCCGGCGTGCCGCACGGTCAGCGTCAGCACGAACTGCGAGCACATGCGGTCCAGCACCGGGGCGCTGTCCAGGCCGGGCGAGGGCAGCACGCGACCCGGTGCCCGGGGGGCTGTCTCAGCGGCGGCTCGCTTCACCATCAGATGGGCTCCTTGCGCGGCCTGCAGCGGCCGGCGCGAACCCATCTTGTATCAGGGTTGGCAGCGAATCAATGCGTCACCGACCCCACAAATTGTTCAGTGCATCACGACGGGTTGCTGCCCCATGACCGCGTACTGCTCGATGAAGGCGTCCAGATCGTCCTCGGACGGCTCGCCGTCGTTGATCAGCGCCTGCACGCCCTGCTGGAAGGATTCCGCCAGCGCACCCTCGATGAAGATCTCCTTGCGGGCGAACTTGTCGACGATCTCGAAGCCGCCGCGGTTCAGCTGCGGCCCCGCGGGCACGATCTGGGGTTCGGCCGTGGGCACGTCGAACTGGACGACGATGAAGCTGTCGGAGTTGTAGAGCATGTGCATGGAGTTCTCCTCTCGGCCTCAACTGCGGGTGGTGACCGTGCTTTCAAGGCCCGGTCGGGTCAGATACTGGCAGAACGCCCCGCAATTCGGGTCATCCCTGGCGCTGACAACGTGTTGGAAGCGTCAGGAGTTCACGTGGGAGAGCATGATTTCGAAACCGCGTGTTTCGGGGTCGCCCTGGCGCAGCCGAACGGGCCAGTAGCCCCGTGCCGGGTCCAGCCACAGCTCCACGCCGGGGTCGTGCGGCCCCAGCGGCTGGCGGCGCAGGTGCAGTGCGCCGGCGTCTTCGGGCTCGCCGTCGACGGCCTCGAAGGTCCATTCGCGCAGTTCGCCGCGCAGCCCTGCCACCCAGATGCGCCAGCGCCCGCCCGGCATGATGGCTTGGGCATTGGCGGCCTGCACCAGGGCCGCCAGCTGCAGCCACCAGGACAGGCGGTCCTGCGTGCCCTCCGGCAGGTCCAGCCGCGCCGGGCTGGCCGAGAAGCTGACGCGCTTCTCGTCGGCATCGAAGTTGACGGCCTGGCGATCCTGGCCGCCGCGCTGCAGCGCAAAGTGCTGGGGCGCCAGGCCGGCGCTGCCGGTGGCCCCCAGGCTTTCCCAGGCGGGCAGGGCTCGCTCGCCAACACGTCTCGTCAGGCGCAGGCTGTAGCGGCCATCGCCCTGGGGCTGCCAGTCCAGCACGGCTTCGCCATCCTGCCCGCCCTGGCGCAGCCGGTAGTGCCAGGCGGCCGGCCCGGCCAGGCGCAGCAGCGGGGCATCGGGCGCCGCCACGGGGGCCTCCACGGCGGGCGTGGGCGCCTGGGAGCTGGGCCTGGGTGAGCGCGCTTGGGGCGCCGGCCAGGTGGGCGGCGCGGGTTCAGGCAGAGCAACGGGCAAGGTGGGCGGCTGCAGCAAGGCCAGGCTGACGGCCTTTGCCGGCCGCACAGGCTCCCGTAGGGTCGGCCCGCCGCCCAGCAGCGCGGCATGCGCGAGCAGGCTGGCCGCCAGCGCGGTCGCGGCGGCGTGGCGGGGAGGGAAGGCGGCGCGCATCGCACAATGCTGCCATCACCCCGCATCTCGCTCCATGAAACTCGCCAGCTACGCCGACGGCTCGCGCGACGGCCACCTCGTCGTCGTGTCGCGCGACCTGACCCAGGCCCACTACGCCACCGGCATCGCCACGCGTCTGCAGCAAGTCCTCGACGACTGGGGCTTCGTCGCCCCGCAGCTCGAAGACCTGGCCGTGCAGCTCAACCACGGCAAGCTGCGCCATGCCTTCGCCTTCGAGCCCGGGAAATGCCTGGCGCCGCTGCCGCGCGCCTACGGCTGGGCCGTCGTCGGCGCGGACGGCGGCGTGCGCCGCGAGGCCGGCAGCTTCTCGCCACCCCACCAGCCACTGCGCGCACCGGCGGCGGGTGAAGCCGTGCTGGCCGGCATCACCGGCGACCTGGCCGCCGCCAGCGACGCTGCCGCGGCGCTGGACGCGCTGCGTCTGCTGACGCTGGTCGTCGACTGGCGCGTCGATGGCGAGCTGATCGCCACGCAGGCTGCGCCGCTGGCCGTCACGCCCGACGAACTGGGCGAGGCCTGGACCGTCGGCCGCATGCAGGCCCGGCTGCACACGCTGCACAACGGCAGCAAGCTGGACCCGCGCGACGTGACCGCCGCGCCCGGCGAGGCCCTCGCCCGGCTGGCCTGGCTGCGCGCGTTGCGCGCGGGCCAGGTCGCAGGCGTGGCCCTCGGTGCGCTGGACCCGGCCCTGGCGCCCGGCGACAGCCTGCACCTGGACCTGAAGACCGCCGCGGGCGCCAGCCTGTTCGGTGCCATCGACCTCGATATCGCTCCGCCGCCCGCCGTATGACGCAAGCCATCATCATCGACACCGATCCTGGCCAGGACGATGCCATCGCGCTGCTGCTGGCCGCCGCTTCGCCCGAGGTAGAGCTGCTGGGCGTGACAACGGTCGCCGGCAACGTGCCGTTGGCGCTGACCACGCTGAATGCGCGCAAGGTGCTGGAGCTGGCCGGCCGCACGGATGTGCCCATCTGCGCCGGCGCCGACAGGCCGCTGGACGTGCCCCTGGTCACCGCCGAGCACGTGCATGGCGAGACCGGCCTGAACGGCGTCGAGCTGCCCGAGCCGACGCTGGCGTTGGACCCGCGTCATGCGGTGGACTTCATCATCCAGACGCTGCGCGAGCGCGAGGCCGGCACGGTGACGCTGTGCCCGCTGGGTCCGCTGACCAACATCGCGCTGGCGCTGCGCCAGGCGCCCGACATCGCGCCGAGCATCCGCCGCATCGTGCTGATGGGCGGCGGTTTCTTCGAGGGCGGCAACGTCACGCCGGCAGCCGAGTTCAACTTCTACGTCGATCCGCAGGCGGCCCACGAGGTCTTCACCAGCGGCGTGCCCATCACGATGGCGCCGCTGGACGTCACGCACGAGGCGCTGACGACGGCCGCGCGCATCGCTGCCATCCGCGCGCTGCCGAACCGCGTGGGTGCGGTCGTGGCCGCCTGGATGGAGTTCTTCGAGCGCTACGACGAGGAAAAGTACGGCCAGGACGGTGGCCCGCTTCACGACCCTTGCGTCATCGCCTTCTTGCTCAGGCCCGAGCTGTTCGCCGGCCGCGTCTGCAACGTGCGCATCGAGACGGCCAGCGAGCTGACGCGCGGCATGAGCGTCATCGACTGGTGGGGCGTGACCGGCCTGCCGGCCAACGCCCAGGTGCTGCGCCACATCGACGCGGACGGTTTCTTCGCGCTGCTGACCGAGCGGCTGTCAGCCTTGCAGTGAGCGTGCCACAAGCCTGAAGTCCGGTTCCTCCGGGTAGGGCTTGACCGAGAAGCCCAGGCCACGCATCAGCTTCAGCATGTCGGCGTTGTTGCTCAGCACCAGGCCCTCGATGTCCGACAGGCCTTTTTCGCGCGCGGCGTCGGTGATGCCTTCCATCAGCCGCGAGCCCAGGCCCTTGCCGCCGAAGTCGTCGGCCACCAGCAGGCTGAACTCGCAGCTGGTCTGGTCGGGGTTGGTGATGATGCGCGACACGCCCACGATGCGCTCCACCTCGTCGAAACCGCCGTCCGCTCGCGCCGTGCGCTCGCAGTAGACGGCCACCAGCGCCATTTCGCGGTCGTAGTCGATCAGCGTCAGCCGCGCCAGCAGCCCCGGCGGCAGCTCCTTGATCGCGCTGGCGAAGCGGAAGTAGCGGCTCTCGGGCTTCAGGCCTCGCACCAGGTCCTGCAGCATCTGCGCGTCGTCGGGCCGCACCGGGCGCACGGTCACCTCGCCGCCGCCGGACAGCGGCCAGACCTGCTCGAAGCGGGCCGGGTAGGGCAGGATGGCCAGGTGCGGGTAGTCGAAGGCGCGCGGGCTGCCGGCCTGCGGCCCGGGCTGCAGCACGATGCGTGCGTCCACCGTCACGGCGCCGTGCTCGTCGACGATCAGCGGGTTGATGTCCATCTCGCGCAGCTGCGGGAACTCGCACACCATCTCGCTGACGCGCAGCAGCACGCGCTCCAGCGCCTCCAGGTTGGCCGGCGCGCCGCCCTGCCAGCCCTCGGCCAGCGTCTCGGCGATGCGCGCGCGCTCGACGAGGCGGCGAGCCAGGAATTGGTTCAGCGGCGGCAGCTCCATCGCGCGGTCGGCGATCAGCTCGATCATGGTGCCGCCCGCGCCGAAGACGATGGTCGGCCCGAAGGCCTCGTCCGTCACCAGGCCCACGCAGACCTCGTGGCCGCCCCGGCCACGCTGGGCGCGGGCCATCTTTTGCACCGTCACGCCGTTGATGCGCGCCTGCGGCTGCAGCCGCTTCACGCGCGCCACCATCTCGTTGAAAGTGTCGCGTGCGGCGGCGCCGCTCTGGATGTTGAGCGCCACGCCCTGCACGTCGCTCTTGTGGGCGATGTCTGGCGAGTCGATCTTCAGCGCGACCGGGAAGCCCAGCTGGGTCGCCAACATCATGGCCTCGTTGGCGCCGCGCGCCAGCACGGTCTGAGTGACCGGGATGTGGAAGGCCGCGAGTAACGCCTTGCTCTCCATCTCGGTCAGCGTTCGGCGGCGTTCGGCCAGCACGCTCTCGATCAGCAGCCGCGCGGCCTCGACGTCGGGCTGGGCCAGGCTGGACATGGGCGGTGGCGTCTGCAGCAGCAACTGCTGGTTGGCGTAGAACGAGGCGATGTTGCCGAAGGCGCCCACGGCAGCCTCGGGGGTGCGGAAGTTGGCGATGCCGCCGTCGTTCAGCACGCGGCGGGCCTCCAGCACCGAGGCGTCGCCCATCCAGCAGCCCAGCAGCGGCTTGGCCGTGCCGGCCCGGGCCGCGACGACAGCGCGCGCAACCTCAGCAGCGTCGGAGCCCAACTGCGGCGCGTAGACGGCCAGCAGCCCGTCCACGGCCGGGTCGGCCGCGGCGGCCTCCAGCGCAGCGCGGAAATGCGCGGGCTCGGCCTCAGCCGAAAGGTCCACCAGGTCGGCCAGCGACGCGCGGGGGGGCAGCTGCGGGGTCAGCGCGCGGGTCGTGTCGGGCGACAGGCGCGCGAGCTGCAGGCCGATCTCGCTGACCCAGTCCGCCGCCAACACGCCGGGGCCGCCGCCATTGGTGATGATGGCCAGGCGCTTACCGACCGGCCGGTAGCGCGCCGCCAGGCATTTGGCGGCCGAGAACAGCTCCACGAAGCTGCGCACCCGCACGGCGCCGGCGCGGCGCAGTGCGGCGTCGAAGACGTCGTCACTGCCGACGATGGCACGGCAGTGCGTCAGCGCCGCCTCGTTGCCGGCGCTGCGCCGGCCGGCTTTCAGTACCACCACCGGCTTGGCATGCGCCGCCGAGCGCAGCGCGCTCATGAAACGGCGCGCGCTGGAGATGCCCTCCAGGTAGACGACGATGCTCTGCGTGCGTGTGTCGCTGGCCAGGAAATCCAGCACCTGCGCCAGGTCCACGGCCGCGTTGGGGCCCAGGGACACCACCTGGCTGAAGCCGACGTGGTTCTGCCGTGCCCAGTCCAGCATGGCGGCGGTCAGCGCGCCGGACTGGGACACCAGCGCCAGCGAGCCCTCAGCCGCCAGCGGGCCGGCGGCGCTGGCGTTGAGCTGGAGGTGCGGGCGCTGGAAGCCCAGGCAGTTGGGCCCCAGCAGGTGCACGCCCTCGCGGCGGGCGATGCGCTTGAGCTGGGCAGCCTGCTCTGGCTCGATGCCGTCGCTGACAATCAGCGCCGAGCGGCAGGCAATGCGGCCGGCCACCTCCAGCGCCGCGGCGATCTCCGCTGGCGGCAGCGCGATGATGGCCAGGTCGGCCCGCGAGCGCGCCAGCTCGCCCAGCGTGCCCGTGGTCTCGCCGTGCAGGAACTGCGGCGGGCTGGCACCGGGCGCCGCCTGCAGCGCGGCGCGCAGCGCGCGCGCCTGGCGCGTCTGCGCGGCGGGGTCGTCTGGGCCGGCGAAGACGACGACCGAACGGGGCATGAACAGCGGCGTGAGGAAGTGGTTGTCCATGGGGTGACTCTAGTCCGCGCCGATCAGCACCTTGACGTGGGCCGCGACGCTGCGCGCCAGTGGGTCCAGCATGTAGCCGCCCTCCAGGCAGGAGATGACCCGGCCCCGGCAGTGCCGCGCGGCCACGTCCATCAGCTGGCGCGTGACCCATTCGTAGTCGGCGTCTACCAGGCCCAGGTTGGCCATGTCGTCGTCGCGGTGGGCGTCGAAGCCGGCGCTGACGTAGACCAGCTCGGGCCGGAAGCGCTCCAACGCCGGCAGCCAGTGTGTGGTGACGGCGGCGCGGAAGGCCTCGCCGCCGCTGCGCGGCGCCAGGCCCACGTTGACCAGGTTGGGTGCGTCCTTCAGCGTTCGCGCGTCGTCGCCGTTGAAGGGGTAGAGGCCGGTTTCGAAGATGCTGCACATCAGCACGCGCTCGTCGCCGGCCAGGATGTCCTCGCTGCCGTTGCCGTGGTGGACGTCGAAGTCGACGAGGGCCACGCGCGCGAGGCCGTGCACGTCCAGCGCATGCCGGATGCCGACCGCCACGTTGTTGAAGAAGCAAAAGCCCATGGCCGCCGCGCGCTCGGCATGGTGGCCAGGCGGGCGCACGGCGCAAAAAGCGCTGGCGGCCTGGCCGCCCAGCACCAGGTCGGTGGCCAGCACGGCCGCGCCCGCGGCCCGCAGCGCGGCGGTCAGGGTGTGCGGGTTCATGCGGGTGTCCGGGTCCACCTGCAGGTAGCCGTTCGGCGGCGAGCTGGCGGCGACGCGCTTCACGTGCAGCGCAGTGTGTGCCCGCTCCAGCTGGGCCTCGGTGGCCAGCGGCGCGTCGAAGGGCTGCATGTAGTCCAGCAACCCGCGCGCCAGCAGCGCGTCGCCGATAGCGGCAAGGCGCTCGGGGCACTCGGGGTGGCCTGCACCCATCTCGTGGCGGGCGCAGTCGGGGTGGCTGATGTAGGCGGGCAGCATGGGCGTGTCTCGGCGCAGGTCTTCTTCAGGCGATGCTAGGCAGCCCGGACTGCACCCCCCTTGACCCAGCGCAACCTCGGCCCGGGCCGCTTGCGGCACCATGCCCAGTGGGAAATTGGGTGTCGACATCACTTATGCCGGCGGGCAGAATCTTGCGCATCGACAGGGGCAGACCCGGCAAGAGAGCGCATCGCTCCACGGGGGCCGCATCCGGCAAGGGTGCGGACGAGGAGTGACAACAGGTGCCGAGCAGAGAAAAGCTGCTGGAGGTGATCGCCATCCAGACAGAGGTGGCCCGTTTGGGCCTGGACTTGGGCGGGCTGATGGCTCTGGTGGTGCAGCGCACGCTGAGCCTGGTCGGTGCCGATGGCGCCGCCGTCGAGCTGGCTGAGGGCGAGCACATGGTCTACCGCGCCACGGCGGGCATGGCCGAGGGCAGTCTGGGCCTGCGTCTGCAGCGCAGCAGCAGCTTGTCTGGCCTGTGCGTGCTGCAGGGCCGCGTGCTGCACTGCGATGACGCCCAGCGCGACCCTCGGGCCGACCAGGCTGCCTGCCAGCGCCTGGGCCTGCGCTCTATGGTGGTGGTGCCGCTGCGCCACCACGGCGAGACCGTCGGCGTGCTGAAGGCCATGTCGTCACAGGTCGCGCGCTTCGACGTCCGCGATTTCGCGCTGCTGGAGCTGTTGTCCGAGCTGGTCGGTGCGTCCATGTACTTCTGTACGCGCTACGCCCCGCACGAACTCTTCCACAAGGCCACGCATGACGGATTGACCGACCTGCCCAATCGCTCGCTCTTCCTGGACCGCCTGCGGTCCTCGCTGGCCCAGGCGGTGCGCGACCGCCAGCCGCTGGCTGTCGTCATGCTGGACCTGAACGGCCTCAAGCCTATCAACGACACCCACGGGCACCGCGCCGGCGATGCGGCGCTGCTGGAGTTCTCGCGCCGCCTGACGGCCGCGGTGCGCCAGTCCGACACGGCCGCGCGCCTCGGAGGTGATGAGTTCGGCGTGCTGCTGCGCCCGTTGGCGGCCGAAGGTGGCCTGGAAGCCACCATGGACCGGCTGGCCCATCAGCTCAACGGCGGCTTCCCTTTCGAGGGACGCCTGCTGCGCGTCGGCGCCAGCATGGGGGCGGCCTGCTTCCCGGCGGACGGCGGCGAGGTGGCCCAGCTCATCGAACTGGCCGACCAGCGCATGTACCGCCAGAAGCGGGCGCTGCAGGACGCCGCGGCCTGAGCGCGCCGCCACCCGTCGGTGGCAAGATGGGCCCCCGTCCTACCGGAGCCCGCCATGCATCGCCGCCTCGTCCTCGCCAGCGCCCCCACCCTGTTGCTGCTGCGCCCGGCCTGGGCCTTCAGCCTGACCGAGGGCGACGCCAATGCCGGCATCCGCACGGCGCTGGAGCGCGGCGCCAACGCGGCAGTGGCCCTGCTGGGCCGGCCCGACGGCTTTCTCGGCAACCCGCTCGTCAAGATCGAGCTCCCCGGCTACCTGAAAGATGCCGCCAAGCTGCTGAAGGCTACCGGCCAGGGCGCCAAGCTGGATGAACTGGTGACCGCGATGAACCGCGCCGCCGAGGCGGCCGTGCCGGCGGCCAAGCCGCTGCTGGTCAAGGCCGTCAAGGACATGAGTGTCGAGGACGGCCTGAAGATCCTGAAGGGCGGTGACGATTCGGTCACCAATTTCTTCGCCGACAAGACGCGTGAGCCGCTGGGCCAGCAGTTCCTGCCCATCGTGACCAAGGCGACCGAGAAAGTGTCGCTGGCCGACAAGTACAACGCCGTGGCCAAGAAAGCTTCGGGCTTCGGCCTGGTGCGCGGCGAGGACGCCAACATCCAGCAGTACGTGACGGGCAAGGCGCTGGATGGCCTGTACCGCATCATTGCCGAAGAGGAAAAGAAGATCCGCCGCGACCCGGTCGGCACCGGCAGCGCCATCCTGAAGAAGGTGTTCGGCGGGCTGTGACGGGCTGGTTCTTCGTCGCCTGCGCCGAAGGTCCCGCGCTTGCGGGCCATGTGAACGACAATCCCGGCCCTTGCCTGTTTGCGTCTCCAGCCGCTCTGCGATGAATTCCGATCTTCCCGATCCCGTCACCCCGTCCGACGAACCGGCAGCGGCCGCCCCTGCGCCAGCGCCCGAGGAGGCGGTGGCGCCTGTCGCCGCAGCCGCGGCAGAAGCGACACCCGAGGCCGCGCCTGGCGAGCTGTCCGCGCCAGCACCGGCCGTGGCCGCCGCCGCGCCGGCTGCCGACGCCAGCGCCGAGCTGAAGGCACTGTTCCCGGCGCTGTTCACCGGCCGCCCCAAGCCCGTCAAGCTGCGCATCCAGGCCGACATCCAGGAGCGCGCACCTGGCAAGTTCAGCAAGGCCCAGCTCAGCGCCTTCCTGCGCCGCCACACCGGCAGCACCGGTTACCTGATCGCGCTGACCCAGGCCAAGACCCGTTTCGATCTGGACGGCAACCCGGCTGGCGAGATCACCGAAGAGCATCTGACCGCTGCCAAGGAAGAGCTGACCCGCCGCAAGGGCGTGCAGCAGGAACGCCAGCAGCAGGAGCAGGAGCGCCACCAGCTGGAGTTCCAGCAGCGCCGCAACCGCGCCCAGCTGTTGTGGGACTTCGAGCGCACCACGCTGACCGAGGCCAACTTCTGCGTGCTCAAGGGCGTGGTGGCCGAGGAACTGCCGGGCCTGCTGGAGATCGCCCGCAAGGAGCGCGCCGAGGCCCCGCCGGCTCCGCCGCGCCAAGATCGTGATGCAGGGCGCCGCGATGATCGCCGTGACGACCGCCGCCCCGGTGCCGGCCGGCCGGAAGGCCGTGGCCCGCGTCGCCCCGAGCAGCGTGCAGAAGGCGGCCGGCGCGACCAGCCGCGCGGCGAACGCCCTGCGCGTGGTGAAGGCGGACGACCGCCGCAGCCGGGCCGCAAGCCTGCACCTCAGCAGCCTGATCAGCCCGCGCCGTCCCAAATGGCTCAAGCCCTCCAGGCGGCCACCCGGGCTGCCAAGGCCGAGCCCGCTGCCGACCAGCAGCCGGCCCAGGATCCGACCGAGTAATCAGGCCGTCGTGTAGCGCTGCTCCAGGTAAGCCAGCAGCGTCCGGATGGTCTGGGCCTCGCCGCCCACTGGGCGGCCGGGGCGCGGCGAGTCGTTCCAGGCGAACAGGTCCACGTGCAGCCAGTCCTGCTGGGGCGGCAGGAAATCTTCCAGGAACAGCGCGGCGTTGATGGCGCCGGCCAGCGGGCTCTTGCCCGTGTTGACGATGTCGCCGATGCTGCTCTCGATGCCGGCGTGATACGGCGCCCACAGCGGCATGTGCCACAGCGGGTCGTCCAGCTTCAGCCCCAGGTCCACCAGGTCGCGCGCCGTGTCCATGTGCTTGGCAAACAGCGCCGGCAGCTGGGCGCCCAGGGCGACGCGGGCCGCACCGGTCAGCGTCGCCAGGTCGATGACCAGGTCCGGCTTGCTCTCGGCCGCATAGGCCAGCGCGTCGCACAGGATGACGCGGCCCTCGGCGTCGGTGTTGCCGATTTCGATGTGCAGGCCCTTGCGCGTCTTGATGACGTCGCCCGGCCGGTAGGCGTTGCCCGAGATCGAGTTCTCGACTGCCGGGATCAGCAGCTGCAGCCGCACCGGCAGCTTGCACGCCATGATGAGGCCGGCCAGGCCCAGCGCGTTGGCCGCACCGCCCATGTCCTTCTTCATCTGGCGCATGCCTTCGCCGGGCTTGATGTTCAGGCCGCCGGTGTCGAAGCAGACGCCCTTGCCGACCAGCGCGAGCTTGGGGTGCTTGGGGTTGCCCCAGGTCACCTCGATGAGTCGAGGTGAGCGATCACTCGCGCGGCCGACAGCATGAATGCTGGGGAAGTTCTTCTTCAGCAAGGCGTCGCCAACGATCTCTCCGAAGGTGGCGCCGTGCTGCCGGGCCAGCAGTTTGGCCGCGCCGGCCAATTCGGCAGGGCCCATGTGCTCGGCCGGCGTGTTGACCAGGTCACGGGTAGCGACGATGGCCGCGACCAGCGCCACGCCGCGCTCGGCGTCCGCACCGGGCTTGAGCAGCAGCGTCGCCGGCTCGCGCTTGGACGGCTTGTAGAGATCGAAGCGGTAGCCGCCCAGCTCCCAGGACATCGCCGCGGCTTCCGGGTGCAGGGCCAGGCCGGCGTCGTCCAGCCGGTACTCACCGGCCGGCAGCACCAGCGGCAGGCTGCTCAGCGCGAACGGGTGGGCGCTGTGCGCCACGCCGGCAAATACCTGGCCCAGACTGCCGTCGGCGTCGGGCACCAGGGCGTGGCTGTCGGCGGCGCCGACGAATCCGACCGTCGCCAGCCAGGCGCGGGTGGCGGCCGGCAGGCCCGGTGCCAGCGCCTGGAAGGCGGCCCGGTCGACCACGGTGATGGGGGTGGCCTTGGCCGGGAGGGATTTCTTCAGCTTGACGGTCATCGCGCGGATCCTGGGAATCGGAAAGGCGGCATTGTCGGCAAAGACCGGCGCGCAAAGAAATGTGATCCGGCTTGTCAACCGGCCGCAATCGGGCTGCGTTGTCCCCCCAATCGCGCCGCCTTTCGGCCGCGAGACAGGCAAGACAGCCATGATGAAGATCCAGCACCGCACCGAATCCCAGCCCCGCCGCCTCCCCGCGCCCGAAATGGCCTGGAGCGCCGACGAATCCGTCGACAAGGGCCGCAAGCACGAAGCTTTCGACACCGGTTTCTACAGCGGCGACCGCCGCGGCCTCGCCCGCGTCATGCGCTTCGACCGCAAGCGCTGAGGCGCGACCGAGCGCAGGGCCTGCGCCCTGCGCGACGCGCGCCAAAGGCCATCCGGCATGCAGGCCGGGTGGCATGAGCGCCGCAGGCCACTCGGCATGAGGCACATCGATCCGCCCGAATCACAGCCCGTCGTCCGCTCCCCGGACCGCGGGCTTTGCTTTTTCCGTCGGGAAATCTCGGCCCGGTCCTGCGGCCGGCTGCACCGAGAATGGGCGCCATGAAAGCTGCCCGCCGTTCCATCGCCTTCTTCTCCGGCGTCCTGCTGTACTGCTTCGGCGCGGGCGCCGCGATGAAGTACGCCAACACGGGCCTGCCGCGCCAGGTTTACGCGTCGCTGGGCGGCCGCAGCAGCCTGCCTGTCATGATCGGCGAGGCCGTCGCCATCGCCTTGCTGCTGTTCGTCATCGCCGCGGTGTGGGCCTATCTGACGCTGCGGCCGCAGCGCCGCCGCCACCGGCCCTACATCGCCTGGCTGATGTCGGGCATCGGCCTGGCCTGGGCGGGCTGGCTGATCTTCGGCGCCTTTAGCTTCGCGCTGAAACCGCGCGCCTACTCGGCGCCGCTGCAGAACATCCTGCTGTCGTCCAGCGCGGCCCCGCTGTTCGGGGCGCTGAACATCTTCGGCGTGCTGGGCGGGGCCTGGGTGGCCGGTAGCCTGGCCAAGCGGCGCCAGATGAGCCTGCCCAGCACGCGCTCGAGCCGCCGCGACCGCGACCAGGAGCCGCCGGCTGACGTCGACGCGGACAGCACGGTGTCGACGATCGGGCCGCACACCGTCGCCCCGCCGCAAGGGCATTGATCCATGCCGCGCGCGGTCTGCGCGCGCTGCGAGCGCCCGGCGGCCACCTGCCTGTGCGCCGCGCTGCCGGCGCCCGTGGTGGTGCGAACCGGGCTGCTGATCCTTCAGCACCCGGCCGAGGCCGGTCATGCGAAGAACACAGCCGCCTTCCTGACGCTGGGCCTGAGCCCCGGGGCGCAGCTGCTGCGCGGCGAGGTCTTCGACGCTGCGCTGGCGGGGCCTGGTACGGCGCTGCTCTATCCGGGCGAGCCCGGCAGCCTGCCCCCGGCGGACGTGAGCCGCCTGATCCTGCTGGACGGCAGCTGGCGCCAAAGCCGCCGCCTGCTGGCCGCCAACCCCTGGTTGGCGGTGCTGCCGCGCGTGAGCCTGCCGGGGCACCCCGGCCGGTATGCCATCCGCCGCGCCCACCGGCCCGGCCAGCTGTCCACGTTGGAGGCCGGCCTGCATGCGCTGGCGCTGCTGGAGGGCGGGCCGGAGCGCTTGAATCCGCTGTGGGCGGCGTTCGACGCCTTCGTCCGGGCAGGCCTTGGCCGGCGGGGTGAAACCGGGATGCCCTAGCATTTCGGGATGCTCTCCTCCTTGCGCTCCGTTTTCCTTGCCCTGTTGATCGCGCCGCTGGCCGCCCTGGCCGCGCCGCCCGACACCCCCAGCCAGGCTGCCACCGAGCATGTGCAAGCCCGCCTCGTGTCCAGCCAGGCGGCGGTCGCGCCGGGCCAGCGCTTCACGGTCGCGCTGGAGCAGAACATCAAGCCGCACTGGCACACCTACTGGCTGAACCCGGGCGACTCCGGTCAGGCGACCACCATGGCCTGGACCGGTGCCGAGGCCGGCCCCATTCAGTGGCCCACGCCGTCCATCCAGGCCATCGGCCCCATCGTCAACTACGGCTATGAAGGCCGTGCGGCGCTGCTGGTCGAGCTGACTGTGCCGGCCGACGCCAAGCCGGGCAGCCGCTTCAAGCCGGGCGCCGACGTTCGCTGGCTGGTCTGCAAGGATGTCTGCATCCCGGAGCAGGTGGCGCTGGGCCTGGACCTGCCTGTCGTGGGTTCGGCCGCCGAAGCCAAGGTGGGCGCTGACGCCGTGCAGATCGACGAGTGGCGCGCCGCCATCCCCAAGCCGGCCCCGTTTGCCGTGACGCTCAAGCCCGCGGCCCAGGGTTTCGCACTCGGCGGCTCGGTCGCCGGCGTCACCAAGGCCTATTTCTTTGCCGACACCTGGGGTGCGGTGGCGCACAGCGCGCCCCAAGCCCTCAAGCAGGACGGCAACGGCTGGGCGCTGGAGATTCCGGCCGGCGACGAGCCCGTGAAGGCCGGCCAGCCGCTGTCCGGTGTCGTGGTGCTGACGACGGCGGCTGGCGAGCAGGCCTGGACCGTCTCCGCCCCCATGCCCGAGGGCGCCGGCAAAGGCCCCGGCCCGGCAGATCTGAACACGCCAGCGGCCGAGTCCGCCGCGCCGGCGCCGCCGCCCGAGAGCGACCTGGGCCTGCTGCCCGCGCTGGCGCTGGCGCTCGTCGGCGGCCTGATCCTGAACCTGATGCCCTGCGTGTTCCCGGTGCTGTCCATCAAGGCGCTTGCGCTGGTGAACAAGGGCAACCATAAGGCCGAGGGCCTGGCCTACACGGCCGGCGTGCTGGCCAGCTTTGCGGCCCTGGCGGCCGTGCTGATCGCGTTGCGTGCTGGCGGCCAGCAGGTGGGCTGGGGCTTCCAGTTCCATTCGCCGGTGTTCGTGTTGGTGGTGGCCTACGTGCTGTTCCTGGTGGGCCTGAGCCTGTCGGGGCTGTTCGAGATCGGCGGCAGCTTCACCGGCCTCGGCTCGGGGCTGGCCGCCCGTGATGGCCTGGCGGGCAGCTTCTTCACCGGCGTGCTGGCGGCGGTGGTCGCCACGCCCTGCACGGCGCCTTTCATGGGCGCGGCGCTGGCCTTTGCGCTGGCCCAGCCGGCAGCGGTGATGGTGGCGGTGTTCCTGGCCCTGGGCCTGGGCCTGGCGCTGCCCTTCCTGCTGCTGGCCTTTTGGCCCGCCGCGCAGCGCTGGCTGCCGCGGCCGGGGGCGTGGATGGACCGCTTCAAGCAGTTCCTGGCCTTCCCGATGTACGCCGCCGTCGTCTGGCTGCTGTGGGTGCTGGCCCAGCAGGCCGGGCCCGACGGCGTCGCGCTGGCGCTGGGCGGCCTGGTGCTGATGGCCTTCGGTCTGTGGTGGCGGCACAGCAGCGGCGCGAGCTGGATCGGCACGGGCGCGGCGGTTGTCAGCGTGGTGCTGGCGCTGGGCGCGGCGGCCTGGGTCAAGCCGGTGTCGGCCGACGTGCGCAGTGCGGGCGAGTCCGGCACCGAGGCCTACAGCGCCGAGCGCCTGGCCGAGCTGCGCGGCCAGAACAAGCCGGTGTTCGTCAACCTGACGGCGGCCTGGTGCATCTCCTGCCTCGTCAACGAGCGCGTGGCTTTGTCCCGCCCCGAGGTGAAGGACGCCTTCGCCAAGGCCGGCGTCGTCTACCTGAAGGGCGACTGGACCCGCGAGGACCCCAAGATCACCGCCGTGCTGAAGGCCCATGGCCGCTCCGGCGTGCCGCTCTACCTCTACTACGCACCGGGCGCTGCCGAGGCCCAGGTGCTACCGCAGATCCTCACCCCCGGCCTCGTCGTCGAGACGGTTCAGGCGGGTTCCTCGCCCAACGCTCCCAGGAGTTAGCCATGTCCTTGCTTCGCCGCAGCCTGCTTGCCGCCCTGATCCTGCCCGCGCTGGCCCACGCCGCGACCAACGTCGACGCCCCCGCGCCGGCCTTCACGGCCAGCACGGCCGACGGCAAGACCGTCTCGCTGGCCGACTTCAAGGGCAAGATCGTGGTGCTGGAGTGGACCAACCACGACTGTCCCTTCGTCAGGAAGCACTACGGCAGCAGCAACATGCAAAGCCAGCAGAAGGCCGCCACCGCGCAGGGCGTGGTCTGGCTGCAGGTGATCTCGTCTGCGCCGGGCCAGCAGGGCTTCGTCGACGGTGCGACCGCCCGGAAGCTGAACGCCGACCGTGGCGCCGCGCCCACCGCGACGTTGCTGGATCCCAAGGGCGACCTCGGCCGGCTGTACGGCGCGCAGACCACGCCGCACCTCTACGTCATCAAGGCCGACGGCACGCTGGCCTACAAGGGCGGCATCGACAGCATCGCCAGCGCCGACAAGGCCGACATCGCCAAGGCCGAGCCCTACGTGACGGAGGCGCTGGCCGCCGTGGCTGCAGGCCGCCAGGTGGAGAAGGCGTCGACGCGGCCGTACGGCTGCAGCATCAAGTACGCGAGTTGAGCCGGCGGCCAGCCTGGCGCGCGCCGCCGCCGGGTTGGCGCCTTTGGTTGGCGGATTGGCGCGATCTGCGAGCGGGCGGCGCGAGGCGCGACACCACACTGAAGGTGTCGCCAAGCCTCGGCGTCTCCTCACCGAAAGACATCGCATGAAAACCGCTCTCGTCACCGGCGCGTCGTCCGGCATGGGCAAGGACACCGCCCGCCGGCTGCTGCAACTGGGCTACACCGTCTACGCGGCCGCCCGCCGTGTCGAGCAGATGCAGGACCTGCAGGCGCTGGGCGCCATTGCGCTGAAGATGGACATCACGCGCGACGAGGACATCCTCGCCGCCGTCCAGCAGATCACGACCCGCCATGGCGGTGTCGACGTGCTCGTCAACAACGCGGGCTTCGGCCTGTTCGGTGCCGTCGAGGACTTGCCGCTGGACCAGGCCCGCTACCAGTTCGAGGTCAATCTGTTCGGCATGGCGAGGCTGACGCAGCTGCTGCTGCCGGCCATGCGCGCCAAGGGGGTCGGCCGCATCATCAATCTCTCGTCCATGGGCGGGCGTATCTACACGCCGCTGGGTGCCTGGTATCACGCGACCAAGCACGCCGTGGAGGGTTGGAGCGACTGCCTGCGCCTCGAGCTGGCGGCTTTCGGCATCGACGTCGTCGTCATCGAGCCGGGCGCCATTGCCACCGAGTTCGGCGACGTGCTGGTCGAGCCGTTGCTGAAGCACTCCGGCCAGGGCGCCTACCGCGCCATGGCGCAGAGCGTGGCGCGCACCACGCGCGAGACCTATGCCAAGCCGCAGACGCTGTCGCCGCCTTCCGTCGTCGTCGACGCCATCGTCCGCGCCGTGCAGGCGCGCCGGCCGGCCACGCGCTACGTCGCGGGCAAGTTCGCCCGCCTGCTGATGGGCCTGCGCAGATGGCTGGGCGACCGGGCCTACGACCGCATCATCCTCAGCCAGGTGCGATGAGCGCAGCGCCGCGGCTCTTCTTCATCGAGGCCGGCTGGGCCACGTTGATGCGCGACCTGGGCCTGCGCCCGGCCGACGTGCTGCGCCGCGCGGGTCTGGCCGAGGACCTGCTGAGCCGGCCGCAGGCCGCGCTGGACACGGCCGGCTACTTCCGCCTCTGGCTGGCGTTGGAGGCGGCCGTGGGCGAGCCGCTGTTTCCAGTGCGTCTCGTCGATGCGCTCAGCGTCGAAGTCTTTTCGCCGCCGCTGTTCGCGGCGCTGTGCAGCGCCGACCTCGCAGCGGCGCTGCAGCGCCTGGCGCAGCACAAGCGCCTCGTCGCGCCGATGGCGCTGGACCTGCTGGGACGCGCCGACGGCCGGCTGGTGGCACAACCGCGCTGGCTGGGCTCGCAGGTCACGCCGCCGCTGTCGCTGATGCTGGCGGAACTGGCCTTCCTGCTGCGGCTGGCCCGCCTGGGCACGCGCGAGCCTGTGCGGGCGCTGCAGCTGAGCCTGCCGCAGCGCCCGCAGCGAGGCGAAGACATCGAGGCCTGGTTCGGTTGCGAGCTGGAGGTGGGCGGGCCGCCGGCCATCACATTCGCCGCGGCGGACATCGAGCGGCCCTTTCTGACGGCCAGCGACACGATGTGGCGCGTCTTCGAGCCCGAACTGCGCCGTCGGCTGGCGGAGCTGGATGCCGCCGCGTCGCTCGGCGAGCGCGTGCGCGCGTTGCTGCTCGAAACCCTGCCTGCGGGCCAGGCCGGCATCGATACCGTGGCATCGCGCCTGGCGATGAGCCGGCGCACGCTGCAGCGTCGCCTGGGGGAAGAAGGCGTGAGCTTCCAGTCCCTGGTGGCCCGAACGCGGGAGGAACTGGCGCGCCACTACCTGCAGGGCACGCAGTTGTCGCACGCCGAAATCTCGTTCCTGCTCGGGTTCGAGGACCCCAACTCCTTCTTTCGCGCCTTCCAGGCCTGGACTGGCGCCACGCCCGAGCGCTGGCGCCAGGCGAACCTGCCCTAGAAGACGGACAGCCCCGTCTTCGCCACGAACAACTCCAGCGCCTGACGCCCGAGCAAAGAGTTGCCCGTGTCGTCCAGCGCCGGCGACCACACGCACAGGGACAGGCGGTCCGGCACCACGGCGACGATGCCGCCGCCCACCCCGCTCTTGCACGGCAGCCCGATGCGGAAGGCGAACTCGCCGGCCGCGTCGTAGGTGCCGCACGTCAGCATCAGCGCGTTCACGCGCCGTGCCTGCCCGGCGCTGAGCACCGGTGTTCCCGCCAGCGGGTGGCGGCCGTCGCGGCACAGGTAGCCGGCGGCGCAGGCGACCTGCTCGCAGGTCATGGCAATGGCACACTGATTGAAGTAGACGTCCAGCACCGTGGCCACGTCGTTGTCCAGCGTGCCGAAGCCCTTCATGAAGTTGGCCAGCGCGGTGTTGCGAAACCCCGTCTCGGCCTCGGACCGGGCGACCTCGGCGTCGATGTGAATGGCCTCGCCGCACAGCCGGCCCAGCAGGGCCAGCAACTCGGCCTTGGCATCACCCAGCGACACGAGGCGGTCCGCCACCGCGATGGCGCCCGCATTGATGAAGGGGTTGCGCGGGATGCCGCGCTCCGTCTCCAGCTGAACCAGCGAGTTGAACGGGCTGCCCGACGGCTCGCGGCCGATGCGGTCCCACAGCGCTTCGTCCAGCGATCGGATGGCCAGCGTCAGCGAGAACATCTTGGACATGCTCTGGATGGAGAACGGCACCGCCGCGTCGCCGGCTGAGGCTGTCTCGCCCGCACAGGTGCGCAGCGCGATGCCGAACTGCTGTGGCGACACGCGCGCCAGTGCCGGGATGTAGCAGGCCACCTTGCCGCCCGCGCCGCCAAGCTGCGGGCGAAGTTCGTCGTTGATCTCGTCGAGGATGAGCTGGAAGTCCATGGCGGCCATTCTGTCCTCGGACAATGCCGCCCCATGCAAGCCCTGTTCGACGCCATCGCCACGGTGGCCTTCCCCGCCGACGCCCGGCGCCTCTTCCACGGCCGTGGCGGCCTGTTCCCCGGCTGCGAGCACCTTGCGCTGGACGCCTACCCGCCGGTGCTGCTGCTGACCAGCTTCGAGGTGCTGGAAGATGGCGCACTGGCCGCCATCGGCGCGGCGCTCACGGCGCGCTGGCCCGAGGCGCCCTGGGTCTACCAGTGCCGTCAGGAGGGCGGCCGCGGCGAGACCCGGCTGATGGCCGGCGCCGTGCCCGAGCCCCACGTGGTCACCGAGGCTGGCACGCGCTACAGCGTCCACCTGCTGCGCGGCCAGAACCACGGCCTTTTCCTCGACATGGCCGAGGGCCGCCGCTGGGTGCGCGAACACGTCACGCCGGGCGACAGGGTTCTGAACCTGTTCGCCTACACCTGCGCGTTCTCGGTGGTGGCGCTGCAGGCCGGCGCGGCCGAGGTGGTCAACGTGGACATGGCGTCAGGCGCGCTGGCCACCGGCCGCACCAATCACGAGTTGAACGGCGTGAAGGCCGGCGCCCGGTTCCTGGCCCACGACATCTTCAACTCCTGGGGCAAGCTGACGCGCGAAGGGCCCTACGACCTGGTCATCTGCGACCCGCCCAGCTTCCAGAAGGGCAGCTTCGTGGCCACGAAGGATTACGCACGGCTGGCGCGGCGGCTGCCGGCGCTGCTGGCGCCGGGTGGGCTGGCTCTGCTGTGCCTGAACACGCCCAAGCTGGGGCTGGATTTCTTGCAGGATGTGATGGCGGAGAGCGCGCCGGAACTGGGCTTTGTTGAGCGGGTGGCAAACCCAGCGGCATTTGCGGATGCGTCGCACGACAGGAGCCTGAAGGTCGTGGCGTATCAGCTCGCAACGCAAGCTGGCGGCTGACTCAGGTCAACCGCCCCAGCTCCTTCAGCAGTTTCTCCCGCGCCACCGGGTCGTTCACCGACTCGGCCAGCCGGTTGAAGAACACGGCCCGGCTGTCGATGCCGGTCGCCGCGCGTCTGACCAGCACCTTGGCGATGGGCCCGACATGCTGGGCCAGCAAGGGAACGGCCTTCTCCATCACCGCGTCGTTCAGCGGTCCGCCGATGGTCGTGCCGCTGCTGGCTGAGCCCGTCGATCCTTTGGAGCCCGGCGAACTCCTGGACCCGGGCGGCGCGCCGCTGGTGCCACCGGCGGTTTTGCCGGTGCCGCCAGTGACGAGGCTGGCCTGGCCAAGGAAGGCGTCGCGAGCGCGCGGGTCGCTGACCTGGTCGGCCAGCCGGGCGTAGAGCTCGTTCAGGTCGGTGCACTCGCGCGCCGCGCGGCGCACGAGGACGCTGGCGAGCGGGCCGACGTGCTTGGCGAGCGTCTGCTCGGCCTGGGTGAGCAGGGACTTGTCCCAATGCGCGGGGGGTGTTCCCGCCGAGGGGCTGCCCATGGAGCCGGCTGAGCCCATCGAGGGCGGTGCGAAGGTGGGAGGTGACAGCGGTGGCCGCGCGGGGCGCGGCGGGGCCATCATGAGCGTCTTCTCCCAGGCGGTGTCGTCGATGGTCTGGCCGGCACCGTCGAAGAGGGCCCGCAGAAAGGCCTCGGCATCGGGGTAGCGGTCCTCGGGGCGCTTGGCCAGCGCCCGGGTGACGACGGCGTCGAACCATCCGGGCCGCTCGGGGTCCACCAGGGAAGGCGGTTCGGGCAGCTCGTTGACGACCTTGTACATCAGCGCTTCGGTCGTGCCGGCAAAGGGCGCGCGGCCGGTCAGCAACTGGTAGAGCACCACGCCCGCGCCGTAGATGTCCACGCGCCGATCCATGGGCTTGCCGAGGAATTGCTCGGGTGCCATGTGGCTGGGCGTGCCCACCATGTAGTGGGTCTGTGTGAGGTTCTGCGACTCGATGCGGGCGATGCCGAAGTCGGCCACCTTGAGGCGGCCGGCCGTCGTCATGATGATGTTGGCCGGCTTGATGTCGCGGTGCCAGACGCCCTTCTCGTGCGCATGGTTCAGCGCGTCGAGCAGCTGGCTCATGATGCCGGGGATGTCGGTGTCGGTGAACCGCACCTTGGCGCTGAGGTAGCTGGCCAGCGAGCGGCCCTCGACGAACTCCATCGCGATGAAGGCGACCTGGGCAGTGCGACCGAAGTCGTAGACGGCGACGATGCCCGGGTGGCCAAGGCGGCCCGCCGCCTGCGCCTCATTGCGAAAGCGCGAGGCCGGCGCGCCGGGGCTCTCGTCTTCGGCGTCGAGGTTGGTGCGGATGGTCTTGAGCGCGACGGTGCGCTGGATGTCGGGGTCGAAGCCCTTGTAGACGACGCCCATCGCGCCCTCGCCGAGGACTTCCGTGATGCGGTACTTGCCGAGCTGCGTCGGGTGCTTCATGTCAGCCCCTCGGCCCGCAGGGCGTCATCTGCGAGGCCATCAGGCATCCAGCAGCTTCATGGCCTGCACGACGCTGGCGCGCATGCGCGAGAAGGAATCGGACAGCGTGGCAATCTCGTCGCGGCCGCTGGTCTTGAATTCGGGCGCCTCCAGGTCGCCCTGGCTGACGCGGTCGGCCAGCGCGGACAGGCGCGTGACAGGGCGCACGACCAGCATCCACACCATCAGGTTGAGCACGATGCCGACGACCAGGAACACGCCCACCAGCGAACTGATGAAGACCTTGAACACTTCGTGCGCGCGCTGCAGCGGCACACCCAGCGGGACCGAGACGATCTGCGCGCCGATGACCTCGTTCAGGTTCCAGCCGAAGCCGTTGGCCGGGCCGTACTTGGCCACCATGGTGGCCGGTGCGGCGTCCACGCTGCTGTGGCAGGCCAGGCAAGCCGGGTCGGTGATGCGCAGTGGCCGGGCGATGTACAGCGATGGGCCGGCCGGCGTGTCGCGCTGTCCCACGGCTTCCTTCAGGTCGGCGGAGGTGCGGAACTGGCCGACGATGTCGGCCTCCCAACTGGTGGCGCGGTCGCGCGGGTTGGTGGGGTTGAGCGTCGCCTCCTTGTAGGCGAATTCGGGGTGCTTGGCCAGCAGCGTGTTCAGCACCTCGGTGGCCGAGTAGCTGGGCACGGTCTGCGGCAGGAATTCGGTGGTCATCTGCGAGACCAGCAGCGGCTTGATCTGCGTGTTGGTGTAGGCCCGCACGGCCAGCGCCTTCTCCATCAACATGCGCGCGCTGCCGACGACCTCCTGCTGGGCGTTGTCCTGCAACAGGTTGCGGGCGATGTAGCCGCTGACGGCGATGCCCAGGCTCATCACGAGCAGATAGACCAGGTTGAATTTGACGAGCAGTTTCATGGCGACCTCGCAAGGGCGGCCATGTTAGTGCCGGCGCGTGTCGCCCGGCCTGCGTGCTTGTGCGCAGATTCACATGCCAGGGGCCACAAAAAAGGGCGCCCGACCGAAGTCGGGCGCCCTGGAGCGGTGCGTGGCCAGGCTGCTACCGCAGCTTCACCAGCCCGTTGAGCACCTGGTCCAGACCGCCGAACACGGAGATCTTGTCGATGCGCTCGGCCACGCGTTCCAGCGTCTCCAGCTCCTTCAGGCGCAGCGCGACGGGGTTGTCCTCCATCACCTTGGCCGTGTTGAGCAGGGAGCGCGTCGCCGCGGTTTCCTCGCGGCGACGGATCACGTTCGCCTCGGCGGCCTTGCCGGCCTCCACCACCTGGGCCAGGATGGTCTTCATCTCGCCCGGCAGCACGATGTCCTTCACACCCACGCCGTCCAGCTGCAGGCCGTAGCCCGCCAGCTTGGTGGCGACCTGGGCGGTCACGACCTCGTCGATGACCGACTTGTTCTCCAGCAACTCGTCCAGCGAGCGCGTGCCGACGGCGGCACGCAGCCCGAACTGCAGCTCGCGGTAGAGGTGGTCGGCCGGCTTCGCCAGTTGTTCAAATGCGCGCAGCACGTCGGTGAAGCGCCAGGTGGCCGACAGGTTGAGCCGCAGCGCCACCTTGTCGCTGGTCAGGATCTCCTGGCCCGTCACCTCCAGCGCCTGCAGCCGCAGGTCCACCAGCTCCACCGACACGTTGCGGTTGAACCGCCAGAAGGCATAGGCCCCTGCCGTCAGCAGCCGCTCCACCTTGCCGTCCACGCGCAGCAGGCCGGCGCCGGTTTCCGGCACCTCGACCTGCAGCACGCCAGCCAGGCCGGTCACCGCACGCGGCCGCAGTTGCGGCTGCGCCAGACGCGCGGCCACGGCCGCCGACAGCTCGACGGACGCACGCAGGTCGATCACCTCGACCTGCACGTTCACCAGGCCGCGCCAGTACAGGCGCCGCGTGGCGGGCGGCAGCACTTCGACGAGCACACCGTTTTCCGAGCGCAGGCCGGCTTCGTGCTCACTCAGCTCGACGCGCAGGAACTCCGCCTCGACCACCGCGGGCTCCATGACCATCAGGTAGTCGGTCAACGGGTGCACGAAGGCCGGCTGATTGATCGCGAACAGCTCGACCTTCAGCGCGTCCAGGCCGGCGAACAGCCAGTGCGTGCCCGGTTGCAGCACGCGCTCGAAATCGCCGTTGCGCAGCAGGATGCCGCGCTCGTTCTTCTTCACAGTCACACGCTTGATCGTCATGGTGTTCTCCTTGTGGTGACGCGTGTTGATGAGGGTGCCGTTACAGCAGCCCGTGCGGACGACGGATGCCAGGGGCTGGCGCCGCGGTGCGCGTTGAAGGCCTCCTCCCTGGAAGCATTCGCGGCTGGTCGTGGCGGCAGCGTCCCGCTTGCCCGGCGCGCGAGCGCGGGCCGCTGATGCGCGGTCCGGCCAGGGCCGGGGCGCACGTTCGGCGGGGTGGTCTTGCGACCGGTTTTGGATTGGCGTTCAAGGCCAAGCTTGGAGCGGGAGTCGAACCCGCGACAGACGAAATCAGATTTCGTTGCTCTACCCGACTGAGCTATCCAGTGGTCATGAAATCGGGAATCGAACCCGAGCCTGACGGCCCACCTTGGTTTCATTGCTATCCGCAGACTCCGGCAGCGGCGGCATACGCTGCTGCAACGGGCGAACCCGGCTGCAGCGCACCGGCGAGGCTGGTGAACCCCGACCTGTGAGCCAGTTGCGTTCCTCTGCAGATTCGTTGTCGCCTCAGCTGAGGCGAGATCCTCTCGGCAGGCGCGCGGCCAGCCAGTCGTGCACGTCGGCGCGGATGTGCCGGCCCTTGAGGATGAAGTCCTCGAAGCGGCTGGGCACGAAGGGCGTGAACAGCAGCGGCATGCCGGCCTCGTCCGGCGTGCGGTCCGCCTTCAGCATGTTGCAGCTGCGGCAGGCTGCCACCGTGTTCATCCAGCTCAAGGCCCCACCGCGGCTGTCAGGCTGGATGTGGTCCACGGTCAGCGAACGCAGCTCGAACACCTCGCCGCAATAGGCGCAGGTGCAGCGGTCGCGCTTGATGACCTTGCCCTTGCTGAAGCTCGGCGTCAGGTCGAAGAGGTTGATCCTCGACACGCCGCCCAGCGCCACGATGGGCGGCACCTCCAGCATGGACTGCCGGCCGGTGATGGTGTTGAAGCCGCCGCGCAGCACCGCCAGCGGCGCCTCGCCGGCCGACCAGACCACCGAATCGGTGGACACGTGGCCGGCGGCTTCCTCGATCGAGATCCAGGCCTGAGGGAGGCCGGTGATGTCCAACTGCAATACGTCGTGCATGGTGGCCTCCTTTCAGTCTGGGTACGGTGGATGAAGCGCCCGTCGGGCGCTGCGATGAATGGCGTAGTGTGGTGCCTGGGGCCGCAATCTGCTCCTGCCCGACTGCGTTGCGCGGTGCCGGCACTGAAACGGTGGTCTGGGCAGCACGATTCGAACGTGCAACCCTCTTCGCGGAATCGGGTGCTCTGCCTGGTTGAGCTACGCCCTGGGGAGAAAGTGAGGTTGTCGGTGACGGGTTCCGACGCCGCCCAATCGTTGCGGCCGGTTTGCGCCCATCGAAGCGTGAGCTCGACAAGGGGCTTCAGGTTGAAGACGTGATCTGCCATCTCGGCTGTGTCCACACGCGACGCGACTGGCCTGCGCAAGCCAGTGATGCGTCGCTGCACGCGACAGGCGGCCGCCCGAGCGCACATGCACACCGGGCCGGCCGATGCTTGTGCGTGGGCACACCCGAGATGGGGCAGGGCAGCCGAGTACGAGCCTCGGTGCCTGCCAGTTGTTGAGCGCCGTGCCGATGTGGTCGGCGCGCACTCGATGCGAGTTGTGAAAGAGCAAGCGCTGCGCGTGCGCAGCGGCGCCGAGGCAGCCCCGGCGGCGAAAAAGCAAAAGGCCCGGTTCCTTGCGGAAACCGGGCCTCAGAAGAGCATGGAAGGTCGGCGTCAGCCGGGTCCTTCACCCGATAGGTTGGTGTCATCACGTTCACGACCGCAGTCATGGGCATAGGCGACTGGGACATTCATGCCAGCCCACTGCCATCCCTGAACCTTCACCTGCAATGAGGCATCGAACCGGCGCAGGGCGCCGGTGAGGTCGATGACGTTGAAGGGTTTGCGGTTCATGGTGGGGCGCGTAAGCGGCTCTGTCGCCGGTTGGGGTTGATCGGTAAAGCTCAACTGCTTTGAGCGAATCCGTGGATTGTGAAAACTGTTCACGCCGCGGTCAAGCGCCGCGCACCACCTAGAATGCATGTGAAGTGTTTTAACAACACTCCGCTCATCACCTGCCCACCGTGTCCAGCCCTGCCACCATCCGCCGGCTCAACGCCCTCGCGTTGTTCCAGACCTTCGCCGAAGAGCGCATCACCGCCGGCGACCCGCCCAAGGGCCTGGAAGCCGCGTGGGCGGCACGCATCGGCGTCAGCGGCGCGACGTGGTCCATGGCAAAGAGCGGCGCACGGCCCATCGGCGACAAGCTGGCGCGGCAGATCGAGCACCACTGCGACAAGGCTGCCGGCTGGATCGACGAGGCCCGCGAGCCGACGGGGCTGACCCCGGCGGAGCAGCAGTTCCTCGCGCTGGCGCTGAAGACCTACCGTGGTACCAACAGCGACGGGCGCAAGCAACTGCGCCAGCTGATGCGGGAGTTTGGCGAACGCAAGCCTTGAGGCTGCGTCGGCGCGTCAGGGCAACGTGGCGATCAGCGCGACGTTGCTGCCACCGAAGGCAAAGGAGTTGGACATGGCTGTCCGGGCCTGCGTTGCGCGCGAGGTGCCGGTGACCAGGTCGACCTGCCCCGCCAGCGCACTGCTGCGCACATGGGCGCTGGCCGGCAGCGCGCCGCGGCGCAGGGCCTGCACGGTGGCCACCAGTTCCAGCGCGCCGCCGGCGCCGATCAGGTGACCGTGTAAGGCCTTGGTGGCCGACACGGGGACTGCGCCGGCACCGAACACGCGGCTGATGGACTCCGCCTCCACCGCGTCGCCCACCTCGGTGGCCGTGCCGTGGGCGTTGATGTAGCCGATGTCGGCCGGCGCCAGGCCTGCGTCGCGCAGCGCGGCCGTCATGGCGCGCACCTGGCCGTCGGCGTCCGGCCGCGACAGGTGCACCGCGTCGACACTGTGGCCGTAGCCTGCCAGTACGGCCAGTGGCGTGGCGCCGCGAGCGCGGGCATGGTCCTCGGTTTCGATGACCAGGGCCGCGGCACCTTCGCCCAGCACCAGGCCCTTGCGCGCGTCGTCGAAGGGGCGGCAGCTCTGCTCCGGGGCGTCGCTGTCCAATGGCGCCATCACGCCCATGGCCTGCCAGCCCAGCAGGCTGCCCGTGTTGAGCATGGCCTCGGAGCCGCCGACCAGGGCCAGGTCGGCGCGCCCGCAGCGAAGCAGCCACAGCGCCTCGCCGATGGCCTGGGCCGATGACGCGCAGGCGTTGGACACGGCCAGCTGGGCCGCGCGCAGCTGGTGGCGCATCGCCAGGTGGGAGCCTGCCGAGTTGGCCATCACGCGCACCACCGTGTAGGGGTGGACGCGCGGGGGCGTGGCCGTGAACATTTGCTGGTAGCTCTGCTCCAGCGAGTTGGAGCCACCCAGGCCCGTGCCCCAGGCGACGGCGGCGCGGTCCGGGTCGGAGCCGTGGCCGGCAGCCCGGCCTGGGCCCAGGCCTGGGCGGCGGCCTCCAGCGCCATCAGGCCGTGGCGGTCATGCAGGTTGCGCTGGGCCGGCGGCATGCCGGTGCCCAGTGCCACAGTCACCGGAGCCGCGGCATGGGGCTTGAGCGCCAGCTCGTCGCGCCCCGGCTGGGCTGCGACGCCCGAACGCCCAGTCTGCAGGGCGTCTGCCAGCGCGTCGGCGCCCAGGCCCAGTGCGCTGACAGCGCCCAGCCCGGTGACCCAGACCTGCATCAGGCGGCGACCGGCTGCGCCTTGGCCGTCAGCAGCTCGTCCACCAGCGTGGCCAGGCCGGCCAGCGTGGGCGTCTGCAGCGCGCGGTCATGCTCGATGTTGACGTGGAAGTGGTCCTCGACCGTGAACATGAAGTCCACCAGGCCGAGGGAGTCCAGGCCCAGTTCGGCGAAGGGCGTGTCGATCTTGTCGCTCAGCGCCTCGGCGCCGAGTTCGCGCTGGGCGATCGTGCACAGTTGTTCAAGCGTGTTGCTCATCAAGGGCTCCGGAAAAAGTGGGGGCGAGCGTGGCCAGCGGATGCCGGCGCAGCAGGAAGTCGCGCACCGTGCGGGCGACGGCGGCGCGTTCGTTGTCGAGGGTCAGCATGTGATAGCTGTCGTGGAACCAGTGCACCTCGGGCGCGTGGCCCAGCCGGTGTTGCAGCTCATGCACGCTGCGCGGCCCGGCGACGTCATCCTCAGTGGCGTGCAGCACGACGGCCGGCGCGCCCTGGGTTGTGAGGCGGCCGCGCACATGGCGGATCAGCCTCGTGGCTTCGTACAGCGACGCCGCTGACAGTCGCGCGGCGCCGACGGCGGAGACATGGTGGGACGCCATGGCCTGCTCGACCCAGGCGCGCAGGCGCTCGTTCTTCAGGCCGAAGGGCGCCGTCTCCTTGAAGCTCATGCGCCGGCGCAGCCAGGGCAGGTAGGCCAGCGGCAGCAGGCGACGCCAGGGCGACACGTTCCAGCCGTCAAAGTGCAGCGTTGTGGAGATCAGCACCAGCGCCGCGGCCGGCCGGCGCGCGGCCAGGGCCAGCGCGAGCACAGCGCCCATGCACAGCCCGCCGACGGCGACGCGGCCGTGCGCGGCAGCCAGACGGTCGAAAGCCGCCTCGGCCTCGGCCAGCCAATGCTCGAAGGGGGGCACGGGCAGCTGCTCGCCGGTCGCGCTGCTGACGCCGTAGCCGGCCATGGCCGGGGTCTCGACGACGTAGCCCACCTCGCGCAGCGACTTCGCGACCGGCGCGAGCTCCAGGGGATTGGCACACAGGCCATGAAACAACAGCACCGCCGGGCGGCGCTCATCCATCACTTGCATGTCCGCCAGTGTCGAAAGCTGGGCCGTCAAAGGCATGACCGCGGGCTTGCCACGAGCTGACGCTCTGTGACAGCCACGCGTCAGCGCATGGGGCGCTCTCGCGCCATACTGCAAACATTATGCGCATCCTGCTCGTCGAAGACGACGAACAACTCGTCGAAACCACCGCCCGCGCGCTGCGTTCGCAGGGCTGGGTCGTGGACTGCACGGCCCGTGGAGAGCCCGTGCCGCGTTCGCTGCGCGAGGACGCCTACGATCTGCTCATCCTGGACATCGGTCTGGCCGGCATCGACGGCTTCGAGACGCTGCGCCGCGTGCGCGCCGAGAGCCTGGCCGTGCCGGTGCTGATCCTGACCGCGCGCGACGCCGTCGAGGACCGGGTGCGCGGCCTGGATGGCGGCGCCGACGACTACCTCGTCAAGCCTTTTGCGCTGACCGAGCTGGTGGCCCGTGCCCGCGCGCTGGTGCGGCGCAGCCAGGCGCGCACCAGCAACCAGCTGCAGCTGGCGCGCCTGCGAATCGACCAGGAGGCGCGCCGCGCCTACATCGACGAGGAGCCGCTGGCGCTGTCCGCCCGCGAGTGGGATGTGCTGGGTTTCCTGATGGCGCGTGCCGGCAAGGTGGTGCCCAAGGAGCACATCGCGCTGGCCAGCAATGCTTGGGACCAGGGCGTTAGCGACAACGCCATCGAGGTCTGCCTATCGCGCCTGCGCGCCAAGATCGAGCCCGGCGGTGTGCAACTGCGCACGGTGCGCGGCCTGGGCTACCTGCTTGAGGAAATCGGCTGACATGGAGCCCCTCGCCCAGTCCCGCCGCGCTGAACGCCGGCGTGTCTGGCCGGCGCCCCACGGGGACGGCGATGGTCGTGGCATCGAGCCGCGAGAACATCGCCAGTGCGGGCTGGCTTGGGAACTGGGGTCGGACACAAACAGTCCCTGCGGACTGTTTGTGCCCACTGAAGGCCGTGAGCGTCAGGCCCATGGCAGGCCCGGCGTTCGGCCCGTGAGGGCCCGCCGTCTCGCGTACTGCAGTCGCGGCGCAGGCGCCTGACCTTGACCGGGCGCCCGCGCTCCAGCCTGCAGCGCCGGCTCTTCGGCTGGCTGATGCTGCCTCTGCTGGTGGCGCTGCCGCTGCTGGGCATGGCCTTGTACAAGCAGGTGCAGCGCAGCGCGCAGAGCTGGTTGGACGAGGGCCTGGAGGACACCGCGCTGACGCTGGCCGGTCAGGTGGACCTGCGCAGCGGCGAGCCGCGCATCGACATCAGCGCCACCATGGACCGCGCGCTGCGCTTCGACCGCCAGGACGATGTGTTCTACCTCGTGCTCGCGCCGCGCGGCGAGGTGCTGCAGGGCGATGCCGGCCTGGCGGACCTGCAGCCGCGGCCCCGGCCGCAGGCAGCCGGCCAGTCGCACTACGGCGACGTCCGCCTGCGGGGCCGGGAGCTTCGCCTGGTGCAACTGGGGCATGACTGCGGCGTCGGCGTGTGCCAGATCCTCGTGGCCGAGACCCTGCACAAGCGCGACGCGCTGCAGCGCGAGATCGGCGGGCTGGTGGCCCTCAATGGCGCCGTGCTGGCCGCGCTGCTCGCGCTTGCCGGCTGGTGGGCAATCCACCGGGGCCTGCTGCCGCTGACCGGCCTGAGCGCCGAGCTGGAGCGGCGCGATCTGCACCGCCTGACGCCGCTGACGGCCAGCCTGCCGCGCGAGCTGGTGCCGCTGCAGGCCGCGTTCAATCGTCTGTTCGAGCGCCTGGACCGCGCCGCCGGCGCGCAGCGCGAGTTCCTCGCCGACGCGGCCCACCAGTTGCGCACGCCGCTAACCTCGCTGCAGACCGAGATCGAGCTGGCGATGCTGGAGCCGCACGACCATCGCGTGGACCCGCTGCTGGAGCGGCTGCGCCAGCGTGTCGTTCGCAGCGCCCGACTGGCCCAGCAGCTGCTGTCGCTGGCGCGCGCAGAGGACCGCAGCGTGGACGTCGGCCAGCGCATTGACCTGCGCGACATCGCCACCGAGAGCGGCCAGGACTGGGCCCACCGCAGCCTGCCCAGCGGCGTGGACCTGGGCTTCGAGCTGGCCGAGGCGCCGGCGCTGGGGCATGCCTTCCTGCTGCGCGAGGGGCTGGAGAACCTGATCCACAACGCCGTCAGTTACGCCGGCGCCGGTGCGCGCATCACGGTGCGCTGCGGCAGCTCGGTCGACGGCCCCTGGCTGGAGGTGGAGGACAACGGCCCCGGCATCCCGGCGGCCGAGCGGTCGGCGGCCATGCAGCGCTTTCGTCGCGGTGGTCAGGCGACGGGCACCGGCAGTGGCCTGGGCCTGGCCATCGCGGCCGACATCGCGGCCCGCCACGGCGGCCGGCTGGAGCTGCTGGACGCCCATGCTGGCCCCGGGCTGCGCGCGCGCCTCAGCCTGCCGCCGCTGCCGGGGTGAGCGCCAGCTGCTTGAACAGGTTCATGGCCACCACGACGCGCCGGCCCGGCGTTGCCGGCACCTCGTGCGTCGCCACGCCTGGGAACAGGACCAGCGTGCCCGGCCGCGGGTGATAGGCGCTGGTCTTGGAGAACACCAGCGGTGCGCAGCCGGGCTCGGCCTCAAGGTAGACGACGCAGCTCAGGTCCGCCGGCCAGTGGTTGTGCGGCGCCGTGTAGTCGGCCTGCTCGTAGACGGCCCCCCAGCAATGTGTGACCAGCAGGTCCAGCCCCAGCGCGCCCAGGTCGCCCGACCAGGCCTTGGGCGCTGCCGCCCTGGCGATCTCGACGACGCTGGCGCACAGCGGCAGCAGCTTGGGATTGAGCAGGTGGCTCTTCCACGGGCTCATGTACGCCGCCTTCACGTTGGACTCGGGCGACTGCGGATGGCTGACGCGCAACTCCGCGATGGCCTCGCCGGCCAGTTGCAGCCGGTCGGCGATGGGGCCGAGCTCGGCGATGACAACCGACAGCTCGGTCTGAATGCTGGCGCCGACGATGCGGATGGAATTGGGGTCGCTCATGCAGCCCATTTTGTCGCTCCCGGCGCTGCCCGCCCGCCTACACTGACCCGAGCCCGACGGACAGCGACCGCATGACGCCCGCCCCCATCCCCGCCAACGACGCCGAGCGGCTGCGCGCGCTGCGCGAGCTGCTCATCCTGGACACGCCGCCCGAGGAGCGCTTCGACCGCCTCGTCGAATTCGCCGCCAGCGAATTCGACATGCCGATCGTGCTGATCAGCCTGATTGACAGCGAACGCCAGTGGTTCAAGGCCCGTGTGGGCCTGGCGGCCTGCGAGACCTCGCGCGATATCTCCTTCTGCGGCCACGCCATCCTGCAGAGCGAGCTGTTCCAGGTCATGGATGCATTGGCCGATCCGCGCTTCGCCGACAACCCGCTGGTCGTCGGCGACCCCTTCATCCGTTTCTACATCGGTGCGCCGCTGACGCTGCCGGGCGGCGCCACGGTGGGCACGCTGTGCCTCATCGACACGCAGCCGCGCGAGTTCGACGCGATGGACCGCGCCATCCTTGGCACCCTGCGCGACCTGGCCATCGCCGAACTGTCCGGCCAGGCGGACGCGGGGGCGTCGGCGTGACCGCGCGCATCACGCCCAACGGTCGGCTGCTGCTCATCGAGCCGCAGTTCGTGCTGCGCCGCACGGTGGCCACGATGGCGCGGGAGATGGGCCTGGCCGATGTGCAGGAGGCGACGAGTCCGGCCCATGCCGAGCGGATGCTGTTTGAGCGTCGCTTCGATGCACTGCTGATCGCCCTCGACGACGACGGCGAGGCGCTGGAGCTGTTGCGCAAGCTTCGTGCGGGCCAGACCTCGCAGCCCAGCGACCTGCCCACTGCCGCCACGGCCAGCGGCTGCGACGTGGAGCTGGCGCTGCGCATGAAGCAGATGGACATCCTGCGGCTGCTGCTCAAGCCGTTCAATGTGCGCGGCATGCTGGAGGTCATCGCGGCGCTGGGCGCCCCCGAGTCGCCGGCCGACCACTGAACAGGCCTGCCGCGCCGCCGCTTTTCGGCGCCACCACCGGCCCATCCGGGCCTAGCATGGGTCACCCATGTTGCGCCTTGTCCTCCTCCCCGCTGCCTGGCTGGCCCTGCTGCTGGTCGGTTGTGGCACGCCCAGCCAGCCGCTGCCCATGGTCGTCACAACGGCCGATGCGCTGCAGATCCGTGGCTGGGTGCCGGACGCGCTGAAGGCCCAGGTGGCCATCGCCGCCGTGCAGGGTGGCCAGGAGACGGGGCGCTGGTGGGGCTCCAAGGTCAGCGCCGTGGCCTTGCAGCAGGCGCTGGAGCAGTCGCTCTACGACGTCGGCATGCGCCCGCCCGCGCCCGAGCCGGTGCCTCGCTTCGAGTTGCGGGCCGAGCTGGTTCAACTGGAGCAACCGTTGGTGCCCGCCATCGGCGTGACGGTGGGCGTGGCCGTGCAGTACACGCTGGTCGAGAAGGCCGGCAGCCGTGTCGTCTACCAGCGTCGCATCGCCAACGCCGACGAGGCCGGCTTCACTGAGGCCATGCTGTCGCCCAATGAGCGGCTGCGCATCGCCAACGAGCGCGCGCTGCGCGCCAATATCAACCTGCTACTGCGGGACCTGGTGACCCTGAGACCGTAGCCGCCTGCGCGGCCTCCTGCTCGCGCCGCCCGGCCGTCAGCCACAGCAGCAGCGCGAACACGGCGCCGGCCACGCTGGTCAGGCCGAAGAACCACATCATCGGCGCGTAGCCGCCGGGGTTGGCCGCGCTGGCCGCCGCCCGGTCGTTCAGCCAACCAGCCACGAGGTTCGCGCCGCCGATGCCGGCGTTCTGCACCACCCACATCAGGCCGATGGCCGTGCCGAAGCGGTTGGGCGCGACGAGGCGGCTGGTCAGCGGCCACATGACGGCGGGCACCAGCGAGAAGCTGACGCCGATCAGCGCCGTGGGCACCCACAGCGACCAGTCGGTCAGCGCCATGACGGCCAGCGCCACCGGCAGCAGCAACGCGCCGAAGGCCAGGAACGGCGCATAGCGCTTCGCCCGGTCGCACATCCAACCGAAGGCCGGCGTGGCGAACACCGCGGCCAGGAAGACATAGCTGTTCATCTCGCCGGCGGTGGCCAGGTCCAGCCCGTGCGTGTGCTGGAAGTACTTGATCGAGAAGGTGCTGCGAAACGCCAGGATGACCGAGTACCACAGCACGCACAACGTCAGCAGGTACCAGTAGGCGCGGCCGAAGTGCAGCAGGTCGCGCAGCACGAAGCGCTCGGCGGCCGGCGCTGCTGGGGCGGTGGCGGCGCGCCGCCGGTCCATCCACCAGTAGGCGAAGGCCGCCGCGAAGGACGTCGCCGCGATGGCGGCGGCGATCAGCAGCGGCGGCTGCCAGCCCTGGGCGTAGGCGGTGGCGAACCAGGTCGGCGACATGTCGGCGCTGTAGGAGCCCAGCCGCCCGACGGCCAGCGTCAGACCCATGACCAGCGCAATGCCGCCGGCGGCGAAGTACTGCGCCAGCGCGGCCAGCGTGGCGATGTTGAAGGTCTCGGCGCCGATGCCGTACAGCAGCCGGCCGGCGGCCATACCGGTGAAGTCGGGGCTGAAGGCCGTCAGCAGCGCGCCGGCCAAGCAGATGCCGGCCGTGATCAGCGTCATGCGCGCCGCACCGAAACGGTCCACCAGCACGCCGCCGACGAGGATGAGCACGACGTTGGGCAGGTTGTAGATCGCGTTCAGCAGACCCACCTGGGTGTCGCTGAAGCCGCGCTGCTGCTGCAGCAGGTCGGCCACCGGGCCGATGGAGTCGTAGACGTAGAAGTTGCCGAACAGCGATGCCGCCACCAGCACGCCGACGATCCAGGCCGTCGTGCGGCCGGGCGGTTGGGCGGTCATGAGAAGTCCTTGTGAGAGGGGCCGGGTGCGGCCCGCGGAAGAGGCCGCATTCTGGCCGCTGCGCCGCCGCGGCTCACTCGGGACTCTCCCGGTTCAGGATTCCGGTTCAGAAGCGCCGGTGCGCCAGCGCCGGCAGCTGCTGGCGCACTTGGGCCAGCCGCGCCGGGTCCATCTCGGCGCAGACGACGCCTTCACCCTCGGGCAGCACGGCCAGTACCTCGCCCCAGGGGTCCACGATCATGCTGTGACCCCACGTGCGGCGGCCGTTTGCGTGTTTACCGCCCTGGGCCGGCGCGATGACGTAGCACTGGTTCTCCACCGCGCGGGCGCGCAGCAGCAGCTCCCAGTGCTTCTCGCCCGTCGTGTAGGTGAAGGCGGCCGGCACGGCCAGCAGTTCGCAGGGGTTGTAGCTGCGGTACAGCTCGGGGAAGCGCAGGTCGTAGCAGACCGACAGGCCGGTGCGGACGCCGTCGGCGGCGAAGCTCGCCGGCTGGCTGCCAGCCTCCAGCACGCGCGCCTCGTCATAGCTCTCGCGGCCGTTGTCGTAGGCGAACAGGTGGATCTTGTCGTAGCGCGCAGCGACCTCGCCGGCGGGCGAGTACACCAGCGTGGTGTTGCGCACGCGGTCGGGCGTCTCGGCCTTCATCGGCAGCGTGCCGCCGATGATCCACAGCCCCAGCTCGCGGGCTGCCTGCGCCAGCAGGGCCTGGATGGGGCCGTGGCCCGGCGTCTCCGCGATGGCCAGCTTGTCGCTGTCCTGCTGGCCCATCAGGCAGAAGTACTCGGGCAGGGCCGCGAGCCGCGCGCCTTGCGCGGCGGCCGATTCGAGCAGGCGGCGGGCGGTGGCGAGGTTGGTGGCCAGATCGGGGTCGGAGACCATCTGGCAGGCAGCGATTTTCATGGGGTCCATGCTAGCGCCGCCGCGAAACGGCGTGCCCGGCGCCTACCGGGTTGCACTGGCGGCGCCGGCCGCACTGGCCGCACTGGCCGCAGCCGCGGCCTTGGCCGCCGGGCCCTCGACCTTCTCCACCTTGGGGTCGTCCCAGGTGCCGGTGATGTGGAACTCGCGCGTGTTGGCCGCGGCCACGGGGCGGCTCAGGATCATCTGCGCCAGGAAGGCGCCCAGTGCGATGGCTGGATTGATGGCTGCGTAGGCCAGCGACGCGCCGCCGGCCGAGACCTCGGGCACGATGACCACGCGCAGCTTCTGCGTCTCGGCGGCCAGGTCGGTGCTGCCCTCCACCAGCACGGCGGCCTGCAGGCCGCGAATGCGGATGTTGTCGCTGCGCGCGACGCCGGCGGCGATCTTCACGTCGCCGGTCACGCCGTCGAAGGTGAAGCCCTCGGCAAAGACGTCGCGGAAGTCCAGCAGAAAGCGGCGCGGCAGCGACTGCAGGCTCAGCACGCCCAGCAGCCGCCCCACGCCGGGCTCGGCCTTCAGGAAGGTGCCCGAGTCCAGCTGCACGTTCAGCGCACCAGCCATGCTGGGGTAGTGCGGCGCCAGCGGCGAGCCGTCCCAGCCCACCTGGCCAGCCAGTTGGCCTTTGCCGCCTCGCAGCACCTGGCCCTGGCCCAGTCGCTCCAGCAGCTTGCCGGCGTCGGCGATGTCCAGCTTCCAGTCCAGCAGCGTGCGGTGGCGGGCGCTGCCGGCGTCGGCGCCCCAGCGGCCGCTGGCGTGCAGCGTGGCCTCGGGCGACTGGATCTGCAGCTTCTCCAGCTTCCAGTCGCGCGCGGCGGCCGGTGCCTGGGCCAGCACCTCCAGGCGCCCCAGGCGCTTGCCGCGCAGTTCGAAGTCTTCAACCTCGATGTCCAGCGACGGCAGCGGGCTGCCGTTGCCGGCGGGCTTGCCGGGGTCGATGAGTTCGCTGACCGAGTCCGCCTCCTGGCGCGGCAGCGACAGCCGCACCAGCCGTGCCTGCACGGCGTCGACCTGCCCGCCCCGCACGCCCTTCAGGTCGATGCGGCCGGAGAGCTGCTCCGAGTCGACGTTGACACGCCAGTTGGCGCCGTCGCGCGCGACCGTGGCGGCCACGCGGCCCAGCTGGCGGCCCCCCACCTTTAGCGCCTGACTTCGCAGGCCGATCTGGCTGGGCACCAGGCCCGCGTCGTCGCCACCGTCGCCGCCGCCGTTGCTGCCTGCCAGCGCGCCCAGGCGTTGCTGCCAGGCGTCCAGGTCCAGCGCGGCGACGTTGACCTGCAGCAGCACGCCGGCCGCCGGGAGCGCGGGCAGCTTGTCCTGTACGGCAAGCGCGCCGCGCAGTACATGCGAGGTCGTGCCCGACACGTCGCGCTGCAACTGGGCCTGCAGCAGCGGTGCGCCGGCCGTGCCGACCTCCAGCCGCAACTCGTCGCGACTGGGGCCGGTGGGCGTCATCAGCAGGCGCAGCGGCAGCGTGGCGTCGGCTTCCTTGCGCCCCGGTGCCGGCAGGTCCAGCGCCAGGCCTTGCAGCGTGCTCGACACGCTGAGCTCAGGCTGCCCGTCCTTGGGGATGGCGAGCTGGAAGCGGTAGGCCGCCTGGCCGCTGGCGGCCTGGGCCAGCCGGGTGACGGCACCCAGCTCGGTCGCGCGGCGCAGGCCCTCGGCCGTCGCTAAGCCTTGCACGGCGAAGCGCATGCCGCCGTCGCGCATGCTGCCGCCCTCGATGCCGGCATCGCCGCCCAGCAGCCGCGCGGTCATGCCGCCCAGCTGTAGGCCCTTGCGATCGAAATCCACACGGCCACGCACGGCGCCCAGCGGGGGCAGCTCGGGCCGCAGCTTCAGGTCCACGCCGCCCAGCTGCAGCTGTCCCTTCAGTCCGGTCTGGGTCACGTCGTCCAGCGGGATGCTGATGCCCAGCTTCAGCGCCACCGGCCCCAGCGCCGTGGTCGTGCTCAGCGCATGGCCCAGCCATTCGTCCAGTGGTGAGGCGCGCACGAAGTGCAGCAGATCAGCCCCCATGCCGCGGCCCGTGCCGTCCAGCGCCAGCACGCGGCCGTGGTGCAAGTCCTTGATGCCGCCGTTGACGCCGCTCAGTTCATAGCCCAGCACCCTGGCATGGCCGTTGCGGATCTGCATGCCGGCGCGCTCGAAGACGAGCTCGGCGTCCACGCCTTCCATGGCCGGCCAGTTGGTGCCCTGGTCGCTGGGCGGGACATAGGCCAGCGTGACGCCCTGGGCCTGGGTGGCCACGCGGAAGATGCCGTTGGACCGTGGTGCGTCGAAGGGGAAGTCGTTCAGCTCGCCTTTGATGCGCACGCTGACGTTGCGCGCTTCCCCGCCCAGCACGGCGCGTGAGACGTAGCTGCGCGTGGCCGGCAGCCGCAGCGGGATGTAGCGGGCCACGCGTGTGGCGTCCACTCGCTGGGCACGGCCGCTCAGGTCCAGGAAGCCTGGCGTCGTGGCACCCACTGGGCGCCGCCAGGTCACGTCGAACTCGCCGTTCAGGTCGGGTGTCTGCAGCTGCAGGTCGCGCAGCCTCAGCTCGACGTCGGCCGGCTTCTTGCCCTTGGCTGTGCTGTCTGGCGGCGGTAGCAGCCAGGTCACCTGGGTGGACAGGCGGGTGATGGGCAGCACCGGGTCCTCGAACAGGCCCGGCAGCTCGACCTCGCCATCGTGCACCGCCAGCTTGGCGCTGCCGCCGCGCTCGTTGGCGTCCAGCGTCAGGCTGGCGCCGCGCAGGCCAGGGCGGCCCACGTGGCCCTCTAGCTCGGGCGCCTTGGCCGCGATGGCCAGGCCGTCGAGTTGGGCCTTGACGCGGTAGCTGCGTGGCGCGTCCAGCGCGCCCTGCCACTGGCCAGCCAGCTCGGTCAGCACACCTCGTGGCGCCAGCTCCGTCAGCAGCTGATGGGCGCGCTCGCCCAGTGGCAGGCGCTGGCCGATCTGGGCCATCAGTGCGAAGTCCAGCCGCTGCGCATTGACCTCGCCGCCCAACACCTCGTCGTTCTTGCCGAGATGCAGGCTCACACCCCAGTCCGAGCGCGGCCAGGCGATGCCGTCGCCGCTGACGAAGCCGAGCTGGTGGGCCTGCAGGCTGAGCTGGTCCTTGGCGCGCGCCAGGTCCAGCCGGCCCTCAATGTGTGCCAGGTCCAGCTCGGGCGCGCCGTCCAGCAGCCGCAGCCGCACGGAACGCAGCGCCAGGTCCAGCGTGGCGGCCACAGGCTGGCCGTCCTTGATCTGGCCCCAGGCGCGCACGGCACCGTCGCCCTCGCTGAGCTGGAAGGGCAGGTCCACATGGCGGCGCAGCTGGCTCAGGTCAGCGCGCGGCAGCTCGGCGAAGAGCTGGCCGCTCCAGTGCTGGAACTCGCCCGGCCGCTTCAGCAGGGACTGCGTGAATTGCCCGCGCAGCGTGAAGCGCTGGCCCCAGTCCGCCGGCGGCGTTGCGTCCAGGCGCAACTGGTGGCGGCGCAGGCCGTTGCGCATGATGAAGTTCAGTGCCGACAGCTCCAGCGGCCGTGCGTCGGTGCGCTTCTCGTCCACCCAGCGCACTCGTCCGTTGACGACGGCCAGCTCCGGCTGGCTGAACAGCCAGTCCATGCCGGCCTCGGTGGTGCCGGCGTCGGCGTGCTCTGCGGCGTCCAGCCCCATGCCGGCAATAAAGATGCGGCCCTGGGCGTCGCGGCGGATGACCAGCTCCGGCGCGTCCACCAGCAGCTGCGAGAAACGCGGCTCCAGCGCAATCAGTGACTGCGCCGACAACACGGCCGCCACGCGCGGCAACTGCAGCGCCGGCCGGCCGGCGGCGTCCAGAACGCGCACGTCGGCGAGCTCCATGCGCGGCATCCAGCCGCCGGACTGCACCGTGATGCTGCCAATGCGCAGTTCTACCCCCAGGGCCTTTGAGGCTTCCTTTTCCAGCCAGGGACGCCAGTCATTGGCGTGCGGGAGAATGCCCCAGTGCAACACGCCCCAAGCCACCACCCCCAGCGCCCACAGCAGGGCCAGGATCAGCAGCGCCCAGCGCAGGCTGAGCCAGCACAGGCGCAAGGGCCAGCGCGAGGCGCGGGTGCAACGGTGGAGGGCGGCCGAGAAGAAGTCAGACACGTTGTCTTGAGGCACGTGGAGAAGAACCGGCCGGCAGGCAATCTAGCACAGGGTCATGAGCCAACTGTTTCCCGTCGTTGCTGAACACAGTCGCTATGTGCAGCGGGTGCGCCGCCGCTATGCGGCTGAGCTGGCGCTGCTGCCGCCGGGCTTGCCCGACCGGGCCGTCATCGGGGCGCTGATCGAGACTTTGTCCACGGACAGGGCTCTGGGCAGCAGCCTGCGCGTGGCCCGCCACCTGGTGCTGGAACGCCTGGCGGTGCTGGACATCGAACAAGGCGCGACCGTGGCAGATGTCACGCTGGCGATGACTCACCTGGCCGAGGTCACGCTTGACCTGGCCCTGGCGGCCGCCCGCGCCGAGCTGGACGCCATCCACGGCGAGCCTCGCACCGCCGATGGCGCCGACATTGCCTTCTGGGTGCTGGGCATGGGCAAGCTCGGTGCGCGCGAGCTCAACGTGTCATCGGACATCGACCTGATCTATGTCTACGAGGACGACGGCACCACGCACGGTGCCAAGCCCGTCAGCGCGCACGAGTACTTCTCGTCGGTGGCCAAGCGGCTGTACGCGCTGATCGGCGACGTGACCGACGACGGCCAGGTCTTCCGCGTCGACCTGGCGCTGCGCCCCAACGGCAAGAGCGGCCCGCCGGTGGTCAGCCTCTCCATGCTGGAGGAGTACTTCCTCGTGCAGGGCCGCGAGTGGGAGCGCTTTGCCTGGCTGAAGAGCCGCGTCGTCGCGCCGCTGTCGGGCATGGGCGCGCCGGGTGATGCGCGCACGCTGGCGCTGCGCAACCTCGTCACACCCTTTGTCTACCGCCGCTACCTGGACTACGGCGTCTTCGAAGGCCTGCGCCAGCTGCACGGCAAGATCCGCAGCGAGGCCAAGGCGCGCGCCGCCGGCCGACCCGAGCGGGCCAACGACGTCAAGCTGTCGCGCGGCGGCATCCGCGAGATCGAATTCATCGTGCAGCTGCTGCAGGTGGTGCGCGGCGGCCAGTTCCCCGAGATCCGCACCCGCTCCACCGTAAAGGCGCTGGCCCAACTGGCGGCCGGCGGGCTGATGAAGGCCGAGACCGCGCAGCGCCTCAGTGAGGCCTACGTCTTCCTGCGCCGGGTGGAGCACCGCATCCAGTTCCTGGATGACCAGCAGACGCATTGCCTGCCGCAGGGCGATGCGGACCTGGCGTGGATTGCGGCGTCCATGGGGCTGAAATGTTCCCGCGAGGCCTGTGAGCTGTTCGAGCAGCTGGGCGAGGTGCGCGAGCTGGTCGCCACCGAGTTCGACGCGCTGCTGCACGAGGGCGGCAAGCCGCCGGGGGCCTGCAAGGGCGGCCAATGCGGCGGGCCCAAGCCGGCCGTGGACGGCGAGGATTTCCTCAACGGCCTGCCGGCGCCGCTGGCCGCCGCCGTGCGCGCGCTGGCCGAGACGCCGCGTGTGCAAGGCCTGCGCGAGGAGTCGCGCCAGCGCCTTGCCCGTCTGTTCCAGCGCGCAGCCCAGGCCGTGGCCGCCGAGGAATGCTCGCTGGACGCGGCGCTGCGTTTCGTCGATTGGGTAGGCCCGCTGCTGCGCCGTGAGAGCTACCTGGCCCTGCTGGTCGAGCGCCCGGCCGTGCAGGCCCGCCTGCTGCGTCTGCTGGGCCTGGCGCGCTGGCCCATGCGCTACCTGATGCAGCACCCCGGCGTTATCGACGAGCTGGCGGACCCGCTGCTGCTGACCGCCCGCTTCGACCGCCAGGCCTTCATCACCGACCTGCTGGAGCGCGAGCAGGGCTGGCATCGCAGCGGTGAGGCCGACGAGGAGGCGCTGCTGGACACGCTGCGCCGCGCCCACCACGCCGAGGTGTTCCGCACGCTGGTGCGCGACGTCGAGGGCTGCATCACGGTGGAGCAGGTCGCCGACGACCTGTCGCTGCTGGCAGACGCGGTGCTGCAGATCGCCATCACCTGGGCCTGGGATCGCTTCGGCAAGGCCCACCGCGAGCAGCCGCGCCTAGCCGTCATCGCCTACGGCAAGCTGGGTGGCAAGGAGCTGGGCTACGGCGGTGACCTGGATGTGGTGTTCGTCTTCGACGACGACGACGAGAACGCGTCCGAGATCTACGGCGCCTTCGTGCGCCGTCTCATCACCTGGCTGACGCTGCGCACGGCGGCCGGCGAGCTGTTCGACATCGATACCGCGCTGCGACCCAACGGCAACTCGGGCCTGCTGGTCACGTCGCTGGCGCACTTCGAGGCTTACCAGACCGGCCGCGGCAGCAACACCGCCTGGACCTGGGAACACCAGGCCATCACGCGGGCGCGCTTCTGCGCCGGCAATGCCGAGCTGGCGGAGCACTGCGAAGCCGTGCGCCGCCAGGTGCTGACGGCACCGCGCGACGCCCAGGCGCTGAAGGCCGAAGTGCAGGCCATGCGCGAGAAGGTGCGCGCGGCCCGGCCGGTGCGTGACGGCCTGTTCGACGTGAAGCACAGCGAGGGCGGCATGATGGACGCCGAGTTCGCGCTGCAGACGCTGGTGCTGGCCGAGGGTGCGACCCACCCCGAGCTGCTGGACAACGCCGGCAACATCGCGCTGCTGCAGCGTGCCGAGGCCGCCGGGCTGCTGCCCGCGGGCGTTGGCGTGCACGCCGCCAACGCCTACCGCGAGCTTCGCCGCGTGCAGCACAAGGCGAGGCTGGACGAGCAGTCCACCGCACTGGATGCCGAGGCCGCCGCCCCGCTGGCCGCGCACCGAGACGCCGTGCGCGCGCTATGGCAAGCCGTGTTTGGCTGAGCCTGTGCGCCGCGTTCGCGGTGCTGTCCCTGCTGGCCTGGCCGCTGCCGCGTGAGGCGCTGGACTGGCAGCCCGGGCTGATCGCGTCGCAACCCTGGCGCGCGGTGACCGCCGCCTTTGTCCACTGGACGCCCATCCACCTCGGCGCCAACCTGGCCGGCTGCGCCGTCATTGCGCTGCTGGGCTGGCGCGCGGGGCTGGGCCGGCATGAAGCCGTGGCTGGTCTCGGCGCGCTGCCGCTGACGCAGTTGGGCTTGCTGCTGCGCCCGGAGCTGCTGCGCTACGCCGGTCTGTCCGGCGCGCTGCACGCCCTCGTCGCCATCGCCGCGCTGAGCCTGCTTATGCGCGGCGCGCGCGAGCGGCTGATCGGCGCCGGCATCCTGCTCGGGCTGGCCGTCAAGCTTGCGCTCGAGGCGCCGCTGGGCCCGGTGCTGCGCGCGACGCCGGGTTTCGACTTCGCCGTGGCGCCGTTTGCCCATCTCAGTGGCGCCGTGGCAGGCGCTTTGGCTTGGCAATTGACATTTCGGGTAATGGCGAAATAATGGGTTCTCTCTTCGGAGGACCGAGATGACAACCACCCATACCGCTTTCGGCATCGGCCATTTCGACGTGGCCGGCCCCGACCTTGAACGCCTGAGTCCCTTTTACGCCCGGGTCTTTGGCTGGCAGATCGCGCCGCGAGGGCCCGGCTATGCGCAGCTGCAGACGCCTGCGGGCAGCCCCGACGGTGCGCTGGTCGAGCAGCCCGACGCTGCCATCACGCTGGGCATCGTCGTGCCCGACCTGGCCCAGGCGCTGGCGCAGGCCGAGGCGACCGGTGGCCGCGTCGAGATGCCGGCCACCGACAATGGCTGGGTGCGCAAGGCCCAGGTGCGCGACCCGGCCGGCAATCTGCTGACACTGATCCAGCAGTGACCGAGGCTGAACTCGACGAGGCCTTGCGCGCGCTGGCTCACGCCGAGCGCCGGCTTTTCGTGCGCGAGTGCCTCCACCGAGAATGCGCGGCCGGCGAGCTCGCCGAGATGTCATCGTTGGCCGTCGCCAGCGTGTCCGAACACCTGAAGGTGCTGCGCAAGACCGGGCTGCTGACGCTGGAGGTGCGGGGCCGGTTCTGGATGTACCGCAGCGATCCGGCACGATTGCAGGAAGTGCTGGCCGCGTTGCAGGCCAGTTTTGAAGATCACGAAAGCGAGAACCATCATGGGACGTGAAGCCCTTTGCACCGCCCGCGTGGGCACCGAGACCGCCGAGGCCACCGCCCTGCTCGAATCGACCACCATCGTGCTGCGCGGCGAGTTGAAGCGCCGCTGGGACATCGCCGCGCTGCAGAACCTGCGCGTGGCCGGCGAGGAACTGCTGTTCGACTCTGCTGACGAGGCCGTCGCGCTGGTACTGGGCGAGAAGGAAGCCGCCAAGTGGCTGAAGAAGCTGCAGACCCCGCCGCCGACGCTGGCCGCCAAGCTGGGCGTCAGCGCGGAGAACCCGGCGCTGCTGATCGGCCCCACGGTCGGCCCGCTGGACCCGGCGCTGGCCGAGGCGCTGGCCGGCGGCATCACCACCAACGTGCGCGAGGCGCGCATGCTGGTGGCCGTGCTGAGCAACCCGTCCGAGCTGCCGCGCATGGCCGAGTTCCATGCCGACATGATCTGCAAGACCGTCTGGGTCGTGCACCCCAAGGGCCCCGAAGCCAGCCCGTCGGACGCCGAGGTGCGCGTGGCCATGCGCGGCTGGGGCTATGTGGACAACAAGACCAGCGCGGTGTCGGACAGGCTCACAGCGACGCGCTGGGTGCTGACCCAGCCGCCGGCCAGGAAGCGCGTGCGCAACCGCTGATCGCGCCACCCGCCGTCCACGAAGGCATTCATGATCGCCACGCGGACGCTCATGCGACTCCGCTTTCGGGGGCGGCCATGGCGGTTTGGCGTGCCAGGCGAGCGACCTCTGCCTGGGTGGCGTAGAAACGCTCCAGGCGCTGCGCCACCGCGGCGGGCTCCTCGGCGGGCAGCCAGTGCCCGCTGTCGGGATGGTGTTCCACCGCTGCGGCGCCGAAACGGTCGGCGAAACGGGCCGCGATGTAGGGGTCATGGTCTGCCCACAGCACTAGCGAGGGCTTGTCCGCCAGCACGAGGCGCAGCTCGTCCTCCCAGCCGGCAAAGTGGCGGGGATCGGTCGCGCGGTACCAGCGCAGCATCATCCGCTTCACGGAAGGCGTGATGAGGTCGTAGGTGCGATGGATCTGCTCGCGGGTCAACTTGCGCGAGGCCCGACGCAGCTCGCGCGTGAAGCCGCGCCGGCTGGTCAGGGCCTGCACCAGCTCCCCGATCACCGGCATACGCCACAGCCGGCCGAACTGGTGCCAGCGGTAGTCCGAGGCAAAGACGGTGTTGGTAATGACGACGCTGCGGACCTTGCCGGGATGGCGCACGGCCCATGCCAGGCCGAAGGGGCCGCCGATGTCGTGCACCACCAGGTGCAGCGGCTCATCGATGCCCAGCGCCGTGACCAGCCTATCGACCCAGTCGGCCATGCCCGCCAGCGAGTAGTCGACATCGTCCGGCGCTGTGGAGCGCCCGAAGCCGGGCAGGTCGGGCGCGATGCAGCGGTGGTGCGGGCTCAGGCGGGGAAGGATCCCGCCCCAGACCTCCGAGGAGTCGGGATTGCCGTGCAGGAACAGGATGGGCGGGCCTTGCCCCTCGTCGACGAGGTGGATGCGGGTGCGGCCGACGCTGAGGGCCATGGTCAGTCTCCTGGTGAGGTGAGGTCGGTGGTCGTCCGATGCGGTCATTGTGTGAAGCAGCGGCGCGCATCGACAATGGCTTGAAAAGACTATTTGCTATCCATTCATGCCAAACCCCCGACACGCTTCGGACAGCCCGTTCCGACTGGGGCTGCTGCTGTTCCCCGGCTGCATGCCGGCGGGGCTGTTCGCGGCCAGCGACATGGTGCGTGCCTGCAACCTGCGCGCAGGCCGCGTCCGCATGACCGTGAGCTGGGTCGGTGCCAGAGTCGAGGAGGTCCCCACCCATCAAGGCCCCAGCCTGCGCGCACAGGTGACACTGGCCGACGGTGGCTGTGATGCCTGGCTGCTGCCCGGGCTGTGGCTCACTTCCACGCAGGAGCTGGCTGGGGCCATCCAGGCGCAGGCCCGCCTGGTCGAGGCGTTGCGCGCCTTGCCCACTGGCGCGTCGGTCTGGAGCTACTGCGCGGGCGTGGCGTTGGCAGCAGCGGCGGGCCGGCTGGACGGCCATGCCGCCACCGCGACCTGGTGGCTGCAGCCGGCGCTTGCGGCGCAATTCGAGCGTGTCCAATGGCGAAGCGCGCCCGACCTCGTGGTCGACCGCCAGGCCATCACGGCGGCCGGCCCCAGCGGCTACCTGCCGCTGATGATCGACCGACTTGCGCTCCACGTTGCCGAGGATGTGCTGCACGATGTGCAGGAGCTGCTGATGCTGCCCAGCCCTCGCAGGCGCCATCCCTCGTTCGGACCGGTCGAGATGATGCGGCTGGACGACCCCACGATGCGCGCGCTGCTCGCCTGGGCCCAGCGCACGCCCGCACAGCTCGTCACGCTGGCCGAGGCGGCCAGGCAGCTGAACGTCTCGGTGCGCACGCTGGCCCGGCGTGTCGACCAGGCCAGCGGCCTGGGCGCGGGAGAGTGGCTGCGCCTGGCCAAGCTCAGCCAGGCCGCCGAGGCCCTGCGCAGCACGCGCACGCCGATCAAGGCCATCAGCGAACGACTCGGCTTCGGCAGCGAGGCCAGCCTGTATCGGGCCTTCAGGGCGGCGACGGGGCTGACGCCCTCCGCCTATCGCCAGGCCTACGGCAGCGTGTTGCGTGCTTGACTAGATGACGTTGGCTTCGAGCAGCGGCCGGCCATCCAGCAGCCGCTGCGGCGTGAGCGCTTCGATCAGCGGCGCATCCAGCCCCGCGATCAGCCGCGCCATCGACCACCCCACCGCCGGCGCCTGCTGCATGCCGTGGCCCGAGAAGCCGCAGGCCGTGAAGGCGTTGCCCCAGCCTGGCAGCCGGCCTGCCAGGCCGTTGTGGTCGAAGGCGTTCATCTCGTAGTAGCCGGCCCAGGCCGAGCGCACGCGCAGCGCCTCCAGCGCCGGCACCCGGGCGGCCAGCGTGGGCCACAGTTGATCGTCGAACAGGCCGTGGTCGATCTGGTCCAGCGGCGCCTCGGCCGGATCGTCCCCGCGTGGCGGACCGCCGGCCAAGATGAGTGAGCCCTCGGTGCGGAACCAGAAACCGCTGGGGTCGATGACCAGCGGGCAGCCAGGCAGGGCAGCCGGTGTCTCCAGCACGAAGACGTCGCGCTTCCTGGCGCTGACCGGCAGCGTGAAGCCGAGGGCCTGGCCCAGCGGCGCACTCCAGGCGCCGCCCGCGATGACGAAGGCGTCGCCCACCACGCGCATGCCGTCCGCGCTGCGCACGCCGGTCACGCGGCCGGCGGCCGTGTCGAAACCCTGAGCCTCGGCATCGACGAAGCGCGCGCCGCAGGCCTTGGCTTTGCGGCGGAAAGCGCGGTGCAGCGCCGGGCCGTCGAACCAGCCCTCGCCGCTCAGGCCCAGGGAGCCCAATGCCAGGTCGTCCACGGCCAGCCAGGGGAAGCGTGCGCTCAGCGCCGCGGGGCTCAGCAACGCCACGTCCACGCCTTCGCGGCGCTGCAGCGCATGCACGTCGCGCAGGCTCGCCGCGCCCGCCGGCGTGGCCAGGTAGAGGTAGCCCGGCTCCACCAGGCCGATGGCCGGGCTCTCGTCGGTCACGGCCAGCTCGGCCGCCACGCGGCGCAGGAAGTCGATGCTCCACCTCGACAAGGCCATGTTGACCGGCTGCGAGAACTGCTGGCGGATGGAGCTCAGCGACAGCGAGCTGGACGCCCGCGCAAAGGACGGGTCGCGCTCGACAACGGTGACCGCCGCGCCGTGGTCGCGGGCCAGGAAGCAGGCGGTGGCGGCGCCCATCACGCCGCCGCCGACGATGATGACGTCAGACATGCTGGCAGCATAGAGGCCATGAGTTCCTCCTCCCGCCAGTCCCATCTCGACCCCCGTGCCGTCTCGTTGCTGCTGCTGTGCTGCTTCCTCTGGGGCATCAACCAGGTCGCTGCCAAGGCCGCGCTGACGGAGATCGGGCCGCTGTGGCAAGCGGGGCTGCGCTCGGCGGTGGCGGGGCTGCTGGTGTGGCTGTGGTCGCTGTCACGCGGCATCCGGCTGTTCGAGCGCGATGGCAGCCTGGGAGGCGGCTTGCTGGCCGGCGCGCTGTTCGCGGCCGAATTCGCCTGCATCTTCGTGGGCCTGCAGTACACCAGCGCGTCGCGCATGGTGGTGTTCATCTACCTGTCGCCTTTCGTCGTGGCCCTGGGCATGCCGTGGATCGCGCACAGCGAGAAGCTGTCGGGCAGGCAGTGGGCGGGCCTGGTGCTGGCCTTCGGTGCGGTGGCATTTGCGTTTGTTGAGGGTTTCTCGTCGCCGCACAGCGATACCCAGGGCCCGCAATGGTGGGGCGACGCGCTGGGCGTGGCCGCGGCCGTGCTGTGGGGCGGCATGATGTTGGCCATCCGGGGCACCCGGCTGAGCACCGCCGCCGCCGAGAAGACGCTGCTCTACCAGCTGGGCGTGTCGGCCCTGGCGCTGTGTGCCGCCGCCCTGTTCGCCGGTGAGGCGCTGCCGCTGAACTGGTCGCCGCGGCTCGTGGGCCTGTTCGGCTTCCAGGCCGTCGTCGTGTCCTTCGCCAGCTACCTTGCCTGGTTCTGGCTCATGCGCCATTACGCGGCGACCCGGCTGGCCGTCTTCACGCTCAGCACGCCGCTGTTCGGCCTGCTGGCGGGCGCGCTGCTGCTGGGTGAGGGCATCAGCACGCGGCTGGTGATGGCGCTGGTCGCGCTGGCGGCGGGCATCGTGCTGGTCAACCGCTGATGTCACCGGCGCGCCAGGGCCTGTCAGGCGGCCTGCATAGACTGCGCGCTTCCAACAGGAGACACCCATGATCACGCTCTGCGGCATCCCGCTCTCGAACTACTACAACAAGGCCAAGCTGGCCCTGCTGGAGAAGGGCATCCCCTTCACCGAAGAGTACGTGAAGACGCATTCGCATGACGACGCGGTGCTGAGCTGCTCGCCGCTGGGCAAGGTGCCCTTCATCAAGACGCCGCAGGGCGCGCTGTGCGAGAGCCAGGTCATCGTCGACTACCTCGAAGCCGCCTACCCCGACACGCCGCGGCTGATCCCCGCCGACCCTTTCCAGGCCGCCAAGGTGCGCGAGCTGATCGCGTACGTGGAGCTGCACCTGGAGCTGGTCGCCCGCGAGCTGTATGCCGAGGCCTTCTTCGGCGGCCAGGTCAGCGACGGCACCAAGAAGCGCGTGGCCCGCGTGCTGCCCGAGAACATCGCGGCCTTCAAGCGCCTGGCCCGGTTCGAGCCTTATCTCGCCGGCGACACGTTCACGATGGCTGACTGCGCCGGCTGGGTCAGCCTGCCGCTGGTGGGCATGGCAACCAAGATCATCTACGGTGAAGACCTGCTTCAGGCCGGCGGTGTGGACTGGAAGCCCTACGCCAAGCTGATCGGCGAGCGCCCGCACGCCGTAAAGGTGTCTGCCGACCGCAAGGCCGACCAGGATCGGTCATTGGCCGCCAACCGCGCGAACTGAGCCCCCTTGCCCCAGCACGCCGAGATCGAACTGAAGTTCCTCGTCCCCGCGGCGTCCCGTGCGGCGCTGGTGGCCGAGCTGACTGGGCGTGGCACGGCGCGGCGGGTGGCGTTGACGGCGTCCTACCTCGACACTCCCGACCTGCGTCTCGCCCGCGGGGGCCTGGCCTGGCGGCTGCGGCGCGAGGGCGGGCGCTGGGTGCAGGCGCTGAAGTCCGCGGGGGCGGGCACGCTGGAACGCTTCGAGCACGAGGTCCAGCGCCCCGACGCAACACCTGACGCCGCCGCCCACGCCGACACCGTGCCCGGCCGCGAGCTGGCCGGGCTGCTGGCCGACGCGCGGAAAGATGGCCTCGAAGCCGGCGTTCGCTTCCAGACCCAGGTGCGGCGGCTGGCGCGCCGCGTGCGCACGCGTGGCGCCGTCGTCGAGATCGCGTTCGACGAAGGCCGCGTGCTCGCCGGGGATGCGGTGCTGCGCCTGCGCGAGGTGGAGTTCGAGCTGGTGTCAGGCTCGGTCGCGGCCCTGCTGGCCCTCGCCGAGCGCTGGCGCCAGCGCTTCGGCCTCATCCTGGACCCGCGCAACAAGGCCGAGCGCGGCCATGCGCTGGCCTGCGGCGGCCTGGATGCGCCGCTGCGCAAGGCCCGCGTGCCGCGCTACGCCAAGGGGGCCAGCGCGGCCGAGGCCTTCGCTGCGGTGCTGGATGAATGCCTGGCCCAGGTCAACCGCAATGCCATCGCCCTGGCCGAGAGCGGGACCGCGCAGCGTGCCGAGCAGGTGCACCAGTGCCGCGTCGGCATCCGCCGGCTGCGCAGCGCTTTGCGCGCCTTCCAGGGCTGGGTGGCCGAGCCGCCGGTCGAACTGGTGGACGGCCTGCGCACGCTGTTCGCGGCCCTGGGCGCCACGCGCGACCGCGACGTGCTGGGCAGCGGCGTCGCGGCCGAACTGGCGCAGGCCGGTGCCCCGCCGCTGACCCTGCCGGCCGACCCCGGCGCCCCCGACCCCGCCGCCCTGATGCGGGCCAGCGACACGCAGCGCCTGTTGCTGGCCTGGGTCACCTGGCGCGCGGGGCTGGCGTCAGTTGCCGCGCCGCCTGCCCCGGCGTCCAAGGGCTCGTTCAAACGCCAGGCCCGCCTACGGCTGCGCCGCTGGCACAAGCGTCTGGCGGCCGGCGGCCAGGCGTTCGACGAACTCGAAGCCGCGGCCCTGCATGCGTTGCGTAAGCAGGTGAAGCGCCAACGCTACGCCCTGGAATTCTTCGCGCCGCTGCTCCCGCGCAAGCCGGCCGCTCGGTACCTCCAGGCGCTGGCTGCGGCCCAGCTGGGCCTGGGCGAGATCAACGACCTCGTCGTCGCTCGCGCCGCCTACCAGGCGCGGGTGTCCAGCGACCCGGCGGCCTGGTTTGCTGTCGGCTGGCTGACGGCCCGCATCGCCGAAGTCCGGGGCCGGGCACGCGAGGAACTGGGCCACCTCGCGGCCGTGGCGCCATTGCCGCGCTGAGAAGCCCTGCCACTGCGACATTTGTTGCGATTGGCGACGGGCGGTGGCGCCTAAACTGATCAGCCCGCACCCGCACGAGTTCTCGCCATGAAGTCCCTGCGCCCGCTGTTGACTGCCTTTGTTGCCGCCGCGTTGACCGTGCCCGCGCTGGCCCAGGCCCAGGCTGAGCCCGAAGCCCGGGTCATCGTGCGCTTCAAGCCGCAGGCCGACAGCGTGCGCGCCAAGGCGCTGAGCGCAAGGGCCACCCGCGGCGAGGCGCGCGAGGTCGCGCAGACTCGCGCGACCGGCCTGGGCCTACGCACCGGCCAGGCTCTTCGGGCTGGGCTGAGCCTGGACGAGCGCACCCACGTCGTCCTGGCGCGCGGCATGACGGGTGCGCAGCTTGCAAAGCGGCTTGCGGCCGACCCCGAGGTGGAGCTGGCCGTGGTGGACCAGCGCCGCAAGCACATGGTCTTGCCCAGCGACCCGCTGTTCGGCGGTGCCGCCGTGAACGCGGAGACCACCTCCGGCGGCATCCCCGCCCGCGTCATCGACCAGTGGTACCTGAAGGCCCCCAGCAGCACGCCGGGCCAGGTCGTCTCTAGCATCAACGCGCCCGCCGCCTGGGACGTGACGACGGGTGCCGCCAGCGTCATCGTGGCTGTGCTGGACACCGGCGTGCGCCCGGACCATCCGGACCTGGCGGGCAAATTTGTCGGTGGCTACGACATGATCGGCTACGGCAGCCCCGGGGCCATGTCGACCGCCATCGCCAATGACGGCGACGGCAGCGACGCCGACGCGTCCGACCCGGGCGACTGGGTCAGCGCGGCCGACGTGTCGGGCGGCACGCTGGGCAGTGGCTGCGACAGCACCGATGTCGCCAACAGCTCGTGGCACGGCACGCGCGTGTCCGGCCTGATCGGCGCGCTCAGCAACAACAGTGTGGGCATGGCCGGCGTCGGCTGGGGGCTGAAGCTGCTGCCCGTGCGCGTGCTGGGCAAGTGCGGCGGCTACGACAGCGACATCATGGCCGGCATGCGCTGGGCCGCCGGCATCGCCGTGCCGGGCCTGCCCGCCAATCCCAACAAGGCCAAGGTGCTCAACCTCAGCCTGGGCGGCGGCGGCAGCTGCGGCACGACCGGCACCGGCGGCCTCTACCGCGACACCATCACCCAGGTCAACGCGGCCGGCGCCACCATCGTCGTCGCGGCCGGCAACTCGGAGGGCCAGGCCGTGGGCCTGCCGGGCAATTGCCCCGGCGTCATCACCGTGGCGGCGCTGCGCCACGTCGGCACCAAGGTTGGCTTCTCCAGCGTCGGCAGCGAGGTCACCATCGCCGCGCCGGGCGGCAACTGCATCAACATCGGTGTCGGCCAGCCCTGCCTCTACCCCATGGTCAGCACGACCAACGCCGGCACTACATCGCCGGTGGCCTACGCGGGCGATGGCATCTACACAGGCAGCAACGCTTCAGTCGGCACCAGCTTCTCGGCGCCCATCGTCAGCGGCATCGTGGGCCTGATGGCCTCGGTGCGGCCCGGCCTGACCTCGGTCGAGGCGACGCAGATCCTCAAGCTGACGTCGCGGCCCTTCCCGACCAGCGGCGGCACCGCTGGCGTGCCGGCCTGTGCCGCACCCAGCACGGCTGTGCAGGACGAGTGCTACTGCACCACCAGCACCTGTGGGGCCGGCATGGTGGACGCGTTCGCCGCCGTCACGGCCGCCAACGCGCTGAATGGCGCGACCATCGCCGTCACGCAGTCGCCCGCCAGCGGCCTGACCGCCGGCCAGACGCTGACGCTGACCGCTGCTGCCAGCGGCCTGGCCAGCGGGCGCTCGGTGGCGTCCACGGCCTGGGTCATCGCCAACAACGGCGGCATCGTCAGCGCCTTCGCGTCCGGCGCCAACACGGCGACGGCGACCATCACGCCCACGGCAGCTGGCAGCTTCACGGTGCGCGCCGACGTGACCGACAACCTGGGCTACGTCTACAGCCAGACGGCTACCGTCAGCGTCGCGGCGGCGCCGGTCGTCACGCCGCCGCCCACCTCGGGTGGCGGTGGAGGCGGCGGTGCGGTCAGCGTGGCCTGGCTGGCGGCGCTGCTGCTGGCAGCCCTCAGCTTGACGCCGCGGGCGCTGCCGAAGCGGCAGGCGCTGCGCTGCAGGCCCTGAAGCCGGCGGCCAGCGCCGGTTCCTTGGCTGCCTTGAGCCTGGCGGCGAGCAGGCCGTCGGCCTGCGCGATGACGAGGGTGTGGCGGGTCAGAGGCGCCTTCAGTGCCAGCACGCGCAAGCCCTTGAGGCCGCGCTTGTCCAGCGCCGCCACATCGGCCGCAGCCTCCGCCGGACTGGCGTGCCGGCCCAGCACGAAGGCGGGCTGCTCGGCGGGCAGGCCTTCCAGCGGCTCGAAATTCAGGCGCAGCTGCTTGTAGGTGGCCTCCTTGCGGGCGCGGAACTCCGGGTCGGACAGCTTGATGGTGGCCACCACCCACACGCCGGCCTGCTCGCTGCTGCGCACCTGGGCCTCGGCGCCCAGGCCATGCAGCGCGGTCTGGGCGGCGGCCAGTGCGGCGTCGCCGTCCAGCGGGCCCAGCTCCAGGCAGCTGCGCTGGGCCAGCGCGGCTGCGGCGCTGGCCGCCAGCGGCTGGATGCGCTCCGGGTGCTGCTGGGCCGCGACGCGCTGGGGCTCGCGGCCGCCATCGGCCGGCAGGCCCGTGACGGCGTCCAGCCAGCCGCGCGACCAGATGAAGAACAGGGCGTTCACCGCCAGCAGCACCAGCACCACCACGCGCATCACAGGGACTTCTCCAGTCTGAGGCTCAGTTCACCGCCGCTGAGGGTCAGCAGCCCGGCGGCGGTCTCCAGCAGCAACTCGCCGCGGGGGCTGACACCGCGCGCGATGCCGGGCTGCTCGCCCACGCGCACCGGCTGGCCGGCGGTCAGGTCTCGCCGCTCGAACGCGGCCTGCCAGGGCGCGAAGCCCAGCGTCTCGAAGTCGGCCAGCATCGCCCGCAGCGCGGGGGCCAGTCGGTCCAGTGTGGTGCTGGCGGTAGCGGCCGGGTCCAGCGTGTGCAGTGCCGCGTGGCCGCTGGCGAAAGTGCTGCGGTCCACATCGGTGGGCAAGGGCTGCAAGTTGATGCCGATGCCGATGACCACGCCACGGCGCTGATCGGGCAGCGGCACGGTCTCGATGAGGATGCCGCCCAGCTTGGCGCCGTCCAGGAACAGGTCATTGGGCCACTTCAGTCGGATGCGCCCGGCCGCGGGGTCCAGTACGTCGGCCACCGTGCAGCCGACGGCCAGCGACAGGCCGGACAGGTCCAAGTCGGCGGGTAGCGTCATGGCGACGGAGAAGGTAAGCGCGGCATCGTCACCGGCTTGATCGGTCAGCCAGGCCCGCCCGAGCCGGCCGCGGCCAGCGGTCTGGCGGCTGGCAGAGACCAGCAGCGGCCCGCCGCCTTCGCGCAGGTGCTGAAGCGCCTCGGTGTTGGTCGAGCCGCATTCGGCGAGATGGCGCCGTTCCATGGTGTCAGCGACGCTTGGGGGCCAACATCGTGCCGCGGCAGGTCAGCGCACCACACCAGCAGGCGAACTGCTTCTTGACCTTGGCCGTGTGGCGCTCGTCCAGCACCAGGCCGTAGTCGTAGAACAGCTCCTCGCCGGGCGCCAGGTCGCGCAGCGCGTTGATGAAGACGCGGCCGTCGACCTCGTCGGCCTCGAA
>JACPYV010000117.1 GCA_016195825.1 Burkholderiales bacterium
CCTGGTGGCCGAGACGCTGACCTCACCGGACGGCCACCACTGCTTCCTCTACCCCTTCGCCGGCCGCACCGTTCACCTGGGACTGGCCACGCTGCTGTCCTGGCGGCTGGCCCGCGACACGCCCGACACCATCTCGATGGCGGTCAACGACTACGGGCTGGAGCTGCTGAGTGCCACGCCGTTGGACTGGGCCGCCCTGCTGCCGTCCGCGCTGACACCGGCCGATGCAGCCACTTTGCGGCACGACGTGCTGGCCAGTCTGAACGCGGGCGAGCTGGCGCGGCGGCGCTTCCGCGAGATCGCGCGCATCAGCGGGCTGATCTTCCAGAGCCACCCTGGCGAGGCGCGTAGCCAGCGCCAGCTGCAGGCATCGGCGTCGCTGTACTTCGACGTGTTCCGCCAGCACGATCCGGACAACCAGCTGCTGCGCCAGGCCGAGGAGGAACTGCTACGCCAGGAGCTGGCCGTGGACGACCTAGGCCGCACGCTGCAGGCGCTGGCCGGGCGTGCGCTGACGCTGCAGCCGCTGACGCGGCCCACGCCGCTGGCCCTGCCGCTGATGGTGGAACGGCTGCGCGAGCGCCTGAGCAGCGAGACCCTGGCCCAGCGACTGGGCCGCCTGCTGGCCGAGCTGGAAACCGCCGCAGGCGGCGCGGCACCGGCCGACCTGCCCGAGCGCCTGCGTTTTGGGGCCGACACCGGCAAGCCGGCGGCCAGGCGCCCGCCCCGGAGGCGGCGGTGAGCCCGGGCGCGCTGGCCCTGGATGTCGCGGGCACGCGCCTTTGGCTGCGGCCGGACGGCTGCGTCTGGTGGCCGGACGAGGCCACCTTGTTCGCGGCCGACCTGCATCTGGGCAAGGGTGCCGCGTTCCGTGCGCAGGGGCAGCCCGTGCCTGCTGGCTGCAGCGAGGCCACGATGGCGCGCCTGGACCGGGCTGCGCACGACTGCGGCGCACAGCGGGTGCTGGTGCTGGGGGACTTCTGGCACCACCGGCAAGGGCTCAGCCCCGGCCTGAGCGCAGCGGTCGCGGCCTTCGCCCGGCAGTGGCCCACGTGGCTGGTGCTGGGCAACCACGACCAGCCGCTGGCCCGGGCCGCGCTGGGTGACATCGCGCTGGAGGGCCTGGGGCTGGTGGTGCGCCCGGCGCCGCTGGCGCTGGGGCCGCTGTGCGCGGTGCATGAACCGGTCTTCGGCACGGCCGAGACCGGCGTCACGCCGCGCCCGCAGAGGACAGGCTTTGCGCTGGCCGGCCACCTGCACCCGGCGCTGCTGCTGCGTGGCCGCGCGGGCGACCGGCTGCGGCGGCCATGCTTCGTGCGCACGGCGGAAGAACTGGTGCTGCCGTCGTTCGGCAGCTGGACGGGCAGTTGGGCGCTCAGCCCGCAGGACTACACCCGCCGCGGCGCCACCGTGGCCGTGCTGGGCGACGGCACGATCAGCGGCTGGCTGGGCCACTGACGCGTAGCGGCACGGCGCGCGGCACACACGCAGGGCGGCAAGCCCGGCCCGCGTCGAAGCGGGCCGGCCAGGCGTTCAGCGCTGGCGACAGGTGTTGGTGATGAAAACGGGCGCGATGCCGCTCAACCCTTGGCGGCCTGCGCGACGTCGGCAAATACCTGCAATTCGGTGACCTGGGAAATGATGTCCAGATGCACGTGGGCATCGAGTTTCTGGAGGTGATCCAAACTCGGCTCACCGCCCAACCCCAACGCCGGCACAAAGCCGTACATGGTTTCATGATCCAGCGGCCCCAATTTTGCAAGTGCACGCTCGAACAACGGCCGGCCATCGCCATCGTCGAGATCGTACGTGGACCGGGATGTACTGCCGAAGAAGAACTGAAGCGCTTTATCCGGGCCGCGGCGCTTGAATTTTTCCTCATCGAACGCAGGGATGATCCAGCCGTGTGGCGATACAACTTTCAGCGACTGCCCGGTATTCGTCCCCCACAACACCAACTCGCCGAATGCGGAACGCGCAATGACGTAGTAACTGTCACGCTCCATGAAGGGTGTATCGCCAATCCAGGACTCAAGCTCCTGCTCCCATTCGTCCGGATCCACCGTCCAGAACAAGCCCTGGGCATAACCGCACCAGCCATATTCCCGCCAGTAATCGAGAAGCTGATCGGGCAGCTTGCCGCGAAATTTTTCAACAGTCGCGGGGGGGACGTCCTTGCGTGCAAAGGCCGGCCCGAATCCCTCGTCGCCCAGGAACATTTCCATGAATCGATCCATACCAAACCTCTGAAATTATTTACACCGACTCAAGCTGGTGTTCATCTTGGTGCTGGCGCGCGCTGACTCGGGCACTTCCTTCGCGGCTTGATCCAGATCCGCAACACGATCTTTCCACTGCGAGCCAATCGATGAGTTCACGCCCTTGTCACCCAAGGTCGTCACGACGTCTTTACCGCCAGCGATCATGTCTGGATTATGGAGAGCGGCAAGGGTCTTCATCTTGTCCTTTGCCAACCGTTGGGCTTCTTCTTTGATATTGCCCTCAAAGTCCTGCTCCAGCAGATCGTCCTTGAACTTGTCGGTCAGTTCTTTTTCATACTTTGCACGCGCGGCTTCTTGGGCCTTGCCCGTGCCTTTTCTACCTATATCCGTGTAGCGCCCCCGCCCGTCCAGATACTCCTTGACCGTCATGTCATTGAGACCCTTTTCCTGATCACGGAGCTGACGGTCGTACTCCGCTGCGGTTCCCTTGTCATTCTTCTTGAAGCACTTGACCTTCTTCTGCTTCATGCCCTGGGCGGCCTCTTCGGCCTGCTCTGCCTTGCCAGCCTGCTTCTTGGCCTGACTCGGCGACTGGGCTTCCTGCACCGGCGCTTCGCTCTGCTTGGCCTTGGGCTTGGGCCGCAGCCGCGGGTTGTTGAGCAGCGATTCCTGGTTCTTGGCCACCCACTCGGCAAATACTTCGCCCAACTTGCTCTTGCGCAGCAAGGCCAGGGTCTCTTCGGTGGACGCCCTGCTTTGGCGCAGCGTCAGCCGCGCCACGATGGCCATCAGGATGAGCTTGAACAGCAGCGCCACCGCGGTGGCGTATTCCTCGCCGGCAGCCTCGATCTCGGCGCGCGTGTGGGCCTGGTCGGGTGCGTTCCAGGCGCGCGTGGTGGCGTGGGCCACATGGCCGATGAGTTCGCCGAAGCCTTCGACGATACCGACCACCAGGAAGCCCAGGCCCAGCCAGGTCAGGATGGTCACGCCGGCCGAGACGCCCAGATCCGCCCCCAGGGCCGCGCCCGGCGCGGCGCCCACGCCGCCGGCGAAGAAGCCGATCACGCCACCGATCACGCCGCCGATCACGGTGGTGGCGACCAGCACCACCATCATCATCAGCAGCCCCGGGATGAGCCCCTTGATGAGTTCCTGGATGGCATGGCCGGTCTCGCGCAGGATGGCGGCACCGGCGCGCAGCTGGCCGATGCGCACGGCTTCGAAAACGGCCTCGGCGCGCTCATAGTTCTTGACGAGCATGTCCCAGGCACTGCTGTTGCCGGGGTCGGCCCCCATCGTGGGGCCGGGTCGAACACCGCCGAAGCGCTGCAGCGTGCCATCGCGCACATCGTGGTTGCCTCGGCTGGCGTCGAGGGGGCCTGGGATGCGGTACTGGGCCATGGCGTGCGCGTCAGGGTCGGGGCGGGCTCACACCGGAACAGCTGGTTTCAGCCCCAGAAGCGCCGCTGTGTGTCGAACAGCTGCTTCACGATCGCTTCGACCGTCGCACGTTCGCTCGGAAATTGGCGCTGCTCGAACGGCTCCGAGTTGCGCTCCGGGTCCAGCGGGCGCCATGCCTGCCAGCCGCCCTCTGGGGTGAGCCCGGCGTAGAACATCACGTCCCAGTCGCCCGCGATGCGCGGCTGCGCCTGAGCCAGCGGCTTGACGATGCGGGGGTCCCAGCCATGCGCCAGCACATGGTCGACCACCTGGGCCTCCGAGACAGTGAACACGCTGCCAACAGCAACGTCGTACGCGTCGATGCCCGGGCCAATGTTGCGATCCACCCAGCGGTCAATGCCGATCAGATGAGCCGCCAGCAGCGCTCGGATCTGCTCGTCAGGGGGCACCGGTGCGGGTCGCGAAAGATCAATGGCCAATTGCTTGTTCTCCTCAGTTTCAGGGCAACCCGCCAGGCGGCGTGAGGCGCGTCAGGTAGCCGCCTTGCTCGGCCAGCCAGGCGATGCCGCCTGAGCCTTGGGTCCCCTGGTAGCCGCGGATGGCGGATACCGTGGTGTTGTTGGACTGAGCAATGGTCTGCCAGTCGATGACGTGCTGGATGCCGCCGCCCGGCTGGTCGAACGCAGGTGCAATCTTGCCGGTTTCGACGGGCAAAGGGCGGGTGACCTCGTACTGGAAATAGGGTTCCTTCAGCGATGTCGGCGCCAGCGCGCGCTGCTCGAAAGGCGTGTTGGAGGGCGAGACGAACGAGCCCCCCTCGCCGCCGAAGCGGTCGATCTCCGTGCCCTTGGGCAGACGGGCCGGCGTGCGTGCACCGTCGAAACCATCGTTGGGTGGCCAGTCCCAGTCGCCGTTGGGCTTCTTGTAAGCGCTGTCGGGACGGTATTTGGCTTTGCTGGTGTCCGGTCGCGTGACCTTGGGTGGTGGCGTCGGCTCGGGATCCTGCGGCGCCTTGCCACGCTTGGCCTGCGACGGCGTGACGGCCTCCTGCACCGGTTTTTCGGAGACGGCCGGTTTCTGCCGGCCGCGCAGCCTGGGGTTCTTCAGCAGCGCCTCGCGATTGGCCGCCACCCACTCGGCAAAGCCCTCACCCAGCTTGCTCTTGCGCAGCAGCGCAATGGTGTCCTCCGTGGCGGCGCCGGCCTGGCGCATCGTCAGCCGCGCCACGATGGCCATCAGGATCAGCTTGAACAGCAGCGCCACCGAGGTCGCGAACTCCTCCCCGGCGGCATCGATTTCCCGGCGGCGTTGCGGATGCCCGTGCGCATTCCAGGCCCGCACGGTGGCGTGGGCGACATGGCTGCCCAGTTCCGCCAGCCCCTCGCCGATGGCAACGATCAGGAAGCCCAGGCCCAGCCACGTCAGGATGGTGATGCCCAGCGACAGGCCCAGTTCGGCCCCCGTCGCGGCCCCCGCGGCCGCGCCCGGCACCGCACCGACACCCGCGCCGCCGAAAAATCCGACGATGCCCCCCACCACGCCGCCTGCTGCACCACCGATGGCGGTGGTGGCGCCGACGACGGCCAACATCATCAACAGGCCGGGCAGCAGCCCCTTGACCAGTTCGGCGATCGCATGACCGGTTTCGCGCAGGATGGCTGCCGGCGCGTGGTTGCGTCCGATCTCCGCCGCCTCGATGAGGCACTGCGCGCGGTGGTAGTAGTTCAGCGGGTCCCAGGCGCTCGTATGCCCGGGCTCCGCGCCGCCCACCGGGCCAGGCACGACGCCGGGCGTGCGCTGCCACGTGCCGTCCAGCACGTTGCGATTGCCCCGGCTGGCATCGAGCGTGCCGGGGATGCGGTAGTTGGCCACGGCGCGAGCCTCAGCAGTTGCGGGTGCTCAAGTCAGCGCTTCTTGCCCAGGTCGTCGGCGACCTGCTTCTTGAACTTGGGCAGCGCCTCGGGCTTCTTGGATTTCTCGGGCTTGCCGGGCTTCTTCGGGCTGGCACTGCCGCCCCCCCCGCCGCCGCCGGAGTTGACCTTCACCACCGCGCCCACGATGCTGACCGGGCCGCTGCCCTCGATGTTAATCATGGCGCCCTTGAGCGTGAGCGTGGCACCGGCTTCGATGACGACGTTGGCGCCGGCCTTGATGTGCAGGTTGGCGCCGACCTTGATGTCCATGCCCGCGCCGGACTCGACGGAGATGGATGCGCCGCCGGCGTAGCTGGCGTCGGACGCGACGTTGACGCCATGCTTGCCGCCGATGTCGACACTGGTGTCCTTGCCGATGGTGGTGTGCGAGTTCTCGGCGATGGTGTCGGCGTAGTTCTTGCCGATTGTGCGCGCCACGTTCTCGCCGATCTCCTCGGTCAGGTTCTTGGCGACCATGCGGAACTGGTCGTTGCCCACCTCCTGGTGGGCGTCGTGCTTGACGATCTCCAGCAGGTCCTTCTCGGCGTGCAGGCGGATGTACTCGCTGCCGAGCTTGTCCTCGAAGGCCAGTTCGTTGAAGTTGGCGGCCACGCCGCCCTTGCTGGAGCGGGAGCGGAAGGTGGCGACGGTGGCGTGGTCGGGCAGCAGGTAGGGCGGGATCTGCTCGGCGTTGTAGACGCTGCCCAGGATGATGGGCCGGTCGGGGTCGCCCTCGACGAACTGCACGACGACCTCCTGGCCGATGCGAGGCAGCGCGATCATGCCCCAGGCCTTGCCGGCGACGGGCGTGGCCACGCGCAGCCAGCAGGAGCTGTTCTCGTCGCTCTTGCCCAGGCGGTCCCAGTGGAACTGCACCTTGATGCGGCCGTGCTGGTCGGTGTAGATCTCCTCGCCCTTGGGACCGACGACGACGGCGGACTGCGTGCCGCCGATGTAGGGCTTGGGCGTGATGCGCTGGCTGCGGAACACGTCCTTGGCGCGCAGGGCCGAAAAGCTGCAGCTGAAGTGGGAGTCGCGCTGGCCGGCCTCGTAGCCGCTGTAGACGACGTCGATGCGCGTGCCGACGAGCAGGTATTTGGCGTTCTCGGCGTCGCGCGGGTGGTCGCTGAGCTCGAAGGTGGCGCCCACGGCCACGCCGCGCAGGTTGGTCTTGGCGCTGACGGACGCGTAGCGCGCGTCGGCCTCTTCCATGCGCAGCTTGGCGTAGCGCTGGCCTTCGGCGGCAGTCAGGTACTCGCCCGGCGGGTCGTAGACCTCCAGCGCGGCCGGCGCACCCGCGTGCATGGACGCGCTCTCCTTGACCAGTGCGGTGCTGGGCGTGAGGTAGTTGTAGTCGTTGAGCGTGGTCTTGGCGGACTGCAGCTCGAAGTGGTGGCGCCAGTCACTGATGACACCCGCATGCTGGCCGTCGCCCAGCCCCTGGCGGAACTTGAACTTGGCGTAGCCCGGGTAGGCCTCGTGGGCGCTCATCTTGTCCACTACGACCAGCGTGTGCTTGCTGTTGCTGTGCTTGAAGAAGTAGTACAGGCCCTCCTGCTCCATCAGCCGGCTGACAAAGTTGAAGTCGGACTCGCGGTACTGCACGCAGTACTCGTAGGTGGGATAGCTGCCCTGCAGCTTGAACTCGATGTCGCCGCCGTAGGGCTGGAGCACCTTCTTGATCAGGGCGTCGATCTTGATGTTCTGGAAGATGCGGGTGTCGGCGCGCAGCGTCGCCAGCCACAGCCAGGGGCGCAGCGTCAGCCGGTAGGCCGCATAACCGCCGCTGGCGCCGTCCAGGCCCGCGCTCGCGACGACGCCGTGCAGGTGGCGCTGCGTGCTGTCGTCGAGCTGCAGGCTGACGTAGGCGTTCTTGCCCAGCAGGCCTTCGAGGTCCACAGTGACCTTGGCCTCGGCCAGCGCCTGCACATTGAACTCGAACAGCCGGCTCAGCTCTTCGGTTGCGCTGAGGGACTGGAACAGCAGCTTCTGGTCGGGCTGGGTGTGGAGGGTGAACGGGGGCGGGGGCGAAGTCATGGGCTCTCCTGGCGAGCTCTGGGGATGCTAGTCGACGAACGCGGCTCGGCAGTGTGCGGGCATGGTGTCGCAGCAAGGCGCCTGCGGCAATCCCCCGCGCGAAGGACGGCGCGGCTCATCCTGCGGGACGCTGCGCGGCGACCAGCCAGCCGGACACGGGTTCGCCCACCTCCTTGCGCAGCACGACGGACTCGATGGCCGACACCTGCAGCCCGGCCTCGGCCAGGCAGGCCTCGACATAGGTGCGCTCGTGGGCATAGCGACCGTGCAGTTGCAGGCGGTAGCCCGCAGGCTCGGGGGCCGCGCCGGACAAGGCCTCCACGGTGAAGATGAGCCGGCCGCCAGGCCGCAGCGCCTGGGCCGCCGCCGTCATGGCGGTGTCGATGCGACCGAAGTAACACAGTGTGTCGGCGCTGACGATGAGGTCGAAGCGGGTGGTGTGCTGCTGCAGATAACCCACCAGCTCGGCCTTCACGAGCTGCTGGTAGCCGCCGCGCTCGCGCGCCTTGTCCAGCATGCCGCCCGACAGGTCCACGCCGATCAGCTCGCGCGCGTACGGCCCCAGGAAGGGCGCGCACAGGCCGGTGCCGCAACCGGCGTCCAGCACGTCCAGGTCGCCACGGGCCTGGGGCTCCAGGCGTTGCAGCAGCTCGGCGACCAGACTGGGCGCGCGGTATTCGAGGAAGGCCAGGCGCTCGTCGAAACTCAGCGAGAACGCATCGAACAGCTTGCTGACGTAATCGTCGGACGCCCGCTCGGGCGCGCCCTTGCCAGTCACGGCGGCCAGGTGGTGGCGCGGCTGAGGGTTGTCAGGCTCCGCGGCGATCCAGCGTTCGAAGGCCTGCGCGGCCTTCTCGGGCTGACCGCTGTGCGCAAAGATGAGCCCCATCATGCGGTTGGCCTTGGGGTCGTCGGGCCGCAGCTCCAGCGACGTGCCAAAGTGATGCATGGCCTCCTGGACGCGCCTGGTTTCGACCAACAGGTTGGCGAAGTTGGTGTGCGCGTCGGCAAACGCCGGCTCGCGCGCGAGCAGGTCGCGGAACAGCGCCTCGGCGGCGTCCACCTCACCCAGCACCCGCAGCAGGCAGCCCAGGTTGTTCGCCACGGCCGGGTTGGCGGGCTCCAGCTCGCGGCAGCGCTCGTAGGCAGCCCGGGCATCTTCGGCGCGCTGCAGCATCAACAGCACGTTGCCACGATTGTTGTGCCAGGAGGCGACGCCGCCATCCATCTCGAGGGAGCGGTCGATCATCGCCAGCGCCTCCTCGCTCTTGCCGTCCTGGTGCAACAGCACGCCCAGGAAGTGCAGCGGGTTGGGGTCGTCGGGGCGCACCTCGATCAGCTTGCGGTAGAGCTTCTCGGCGGCCAGCACGCGGCGGTCCTGGTGCATCGAGATCGCCAGGCGCAGGGCCTCGTCGTAGGTGAGCTCGGCCTTCTGCGGCTGCGGCGGGCTGGAGGGGATGTGGCGGCGGCGGGATTTGGTCTTGGACATCGGCTTCACAGTCTCGGCGCGCGCTGGCGGGCCGAGCTCAACAGTCTTGGGCGGCCGGGCGGTCCGCCAGATCCACGCGGCCCTGCACGCCCCGGCAATCAGGCCCTGGGCCGCGAGGAACGCTCAGTTCAGGAACATGACCGCACGTTCAGCCACCACGCGCACCGACGAGAACAGCAGGTCGAGCACCCAGCGCAGGAAGCCGACCGTGAGGTCGGTGACGGCCATCGTCACGCGGCCGAGGAAGCGGAAGATGGCCTTCATCAGGCCCGTCACCTGCCCGGCCACCTCCTTGGACGCGGCTGCCCCCTTGGCCAGCAGCCAGGCCAACTGGTCGAGCAGCGTGGCCGACACGGTCAGCGTCACGCCGACGGCGCCGACCAGCAGGTCCTTCAGGCGGGCCAGCAGCCAGCGCAAGCCCTTGCCGATCATCGTCAGCGCGCTGGCCGAACCCATCAGGATGCTGCCCTTGCCTTCGGCGGCCTGCTCCAACCAGGACTTCACGTTCTGCTCTTCGTCCGGCCGGCTGGCGTCCGCGAGCGTCTGCCAGGTGTGATCCTTGACGCCCGGGATGTAGCTGCGCTTCATGTTGTGCGCGGCCACGTTGATCAGCCCCGTGCTCTTGATCACGTTGCCCGCGCCGTCGAAGGGCATGTGGCAGAACGGGAACAGCGGGATCATCGGCACGGGGTCGGACGTCGCCGACACGCGATGGATGTGGTCGGCGCCCAGGCGCTTGGTCATCGAGCGCGAGAAGAACACGTCGCCGGTGCGTGGTGCTCCGAAGGTGTAGAGGCTCACCGGCGCCACGCCCTGCCCACTCAGAGCATCGGCATTCAGCATGGCCAGCGCACCGCCCAGGCTGTGGCCCACGCAGTGGATGCGGCTGGGGTTGCGGCCACGCAGGAAGTCGAAGATCTCCTGCTTGAAGCTCTTCCACACCTCGTGGAAGCCGGCGTGCACCAGATGGCTGCTGGGACCGAGCTGCATGCCGATATTGAGGTTGCTGAGCCAGTCGACCGTCTGCGCGGTGCCACGCGTGGCGATCAGCACTTCGCCGGCATAGGCGCCCTCACCCGCGGCGACGTAGCCGAAGCCGCTGATCTTCTTGAACGGACCGCCGCCGCTCTTGCCGGTGAAGCGGCCGTTGTCCGCAACGGCGAACATGCCTTCGCAGCCCAGCGGGGCCTGGATTTCGCGCAGCTCGGCCACGCCGGATTCGCGCAGCAGGTAGACACCGGACGCAATCGCGGCGGCCTGGGAAGGATTCAGAACACCCATCGTCTTGCTCCTCAGGAAAGCTCACAGATACCGAAGACTTCGCCACGGCGCTGGGGCTCGGTGCCCAGCTTGCAGGTCATGACGATGGGCTTGCCGTCCAGCTCGCCGTTGTCGTCGTAGTCCCGCTTGAACAGCACCCAGGCCTTGTGGCTCTTGCCGGCGTGTGTGATCGTGATCGTCTGCTTGACCAGCGGCTCGTGCGGCAGGAACGAACCCAGGAAGGAGCTGCGAACGATCGCGGGTAGCGAGAAAGCACCCGCTGCATCGGTCGTCGTGCCGTCCTTGCCTTTCTCGCTCTTCCAGGCCCAGTCGAACTCGCGTTCGATGGCCGCGCCGGCAACCGGCTTGCCATCCTGCAGGACGGTTCCGCGCACGGCGGAGAACAACACCATTTTTCCCATTGCATGTCCTTCAGAACAGGCGCCCAGGCCTAGCGTGACGACGAGCGCCATCAAGGCCTGGCGCCAATGACGGCCGCGTGCCGCCGATGCTGCGTCGACGGCGAACGGCCCGCCGAGATCAGATGCCTTCGATCGCATGGCCCGACTGCTGCATCAAGGTTTCGAGCATCTCGCTCTTCACGCGATTCAGGTTGTAGACCGTCACGCACTTCTGGTAATCGGCAAAGTCGATCATGACGATGTTGGGCGTGAAACTCGTCCAGCTGTTCTTGTTGGCCACGTAGTAGCGGCTGTTCTTGGTGTACAGGTCGCTGAAGCTCAGCGCACCCAGCTGGTGGATCATGGCTTTCTTATAGCCACTCTCCCACACGTCTCGCAGGGCCTGCACGTTCACGCCCGACCACATCTTGTCGTTGCGGTCCTTGATGTTCGCCAGCATGCCGGTCGTGGTCCAGTACATCATGCCCATGGCGTTGCGGTCGCAGGTCACGCCGTTGCCCATCTGCGCCTTCTGCTTCTTGGTGTTCTTCTTGATGTCGTCGGTGCTGCTGAACTTGCCGAAGTACTGCAGCCCATGGAACTGGCTCTGGTAGGCGCGCGAGCCGCCGGTGTCCTTGTCGAAGAGCTCGCCGAAGGACAGGCAGCCGCTGTAGATCTGGCCGTTGATGACGAAGCCCAGCTTTTCCAGCTCCTTGGGGTCGAAGAGCGTGATGACCTTGCCGCCCAGGCTGCCGACAGTGCGCGTGTTGAGATTGATCGGCGCACCGCCCGAGGTGTTGTGGTTGAACTGCACGTCACCCAGCACGCGCACACAGGTGTCGACGACGTCCTTCAGGTTGTAGCACTTGGAGAACTTCAGGATCAGGAACTCCGACGGGTTCGCCGCCACGTAGCTCTTGGCCTGCGTGAGCATGTCAGTCAGGCTGTCCTGGCCCCATCCGCCAAGGTGGCCCACGTTCTGGTGCGACGACGCCTCACCCGGCTTGGCGCCCTTGTGCTTGTTGTCGATGACGCCCTTGGCCAGGTGGTAGGACTTCTGGTCGAAGGAGCCATCGCTGCGCTTGACGGTGGCGATGCGCATGTCGAAGAAGCGCACGCCGGCATTGGCCTGGCCCGCGATGTCCAGGCTCTGGGTGATGACGTTGGTCTTGCCCTCGCCGTAGATGCCAGCGTCATGCGAGCCCGGAAACACGATCTGGTTGAGCTGCTTGTTGGCGTAGCTCTTGAGGAATGCAGTCACGGTGCAGGCTCCAATGAAGGTATCGATGCGCGGGCGCCAGCGCGCCCGGTCTCAATGACAAGGCCGAGGCCGGTTCAGAACTGGTAGCTGAACCCGCCGTCCGCCACCCCCACCGTGACGCCCTTGATCTCCTCGCCCCGCATCATGCGGTTCAGGAACTCGCGGCTGATGTCCGGCAGCATGGTGTTGGTCAGGATCGCATCGATCATGCGGCCGCCCGACTCGCTCTCGGTGCAGCGGGACACCACCAGCTTGACGACGTCATCGCCGATGTTGAACGGGATCTGGTAGCGCGCCTCGACACGCTTCTTGATGCGGCCCAGCTGCAGCTTGACGATGCGGCCCAGCATCTCGTCGGACAGCGGGTAGTAGGGGATGGAGACCAGCCGGCCCAGCAGCGCGGGCGGGAAGATCTTCAGCAGCGGCTCGCGCAGCGCCTTGGCCATGCCCTCGGGGTCGGGCATCAGGTCCGGGTCCTTGCAAAGGCTCGCGATCAGGTCCGTGCCGGCGTTGGTCGTCAGCAGGATCAGCGTGTTCTTGAAGTCGATGAAGCGGCCCTCGCCGTCTTCCATGAAGCCCTTGTCGAACACCTGGAAGAACATCTCGTGCACGTCAGGGTGGGCCTTCTCGACCTCGTCCAGCAGCACGACGCTGTAGGGCTTGCGGCGCACGGCCTCGGTCAGCACGCCGCCTTCGCCGTAGCCGATGTAGCCCGGAGGCGCGCCCTTGAGCGTGGAGACGGTGTGGGCCTCCTGATACTCGCTCATGTTGATGGTGATGAGGTTCTGCTCGCCGCCGTACAGCGCCTCGGCCAGCGCCAGCGCGGTCTCGGTCTTGCCGACGCCGGAGGTGCCCGCCAGCATGAAGACGCCGATGGGCTTGCTGGGGTTGTCCAGGCCGGCGCGCGAGGTCTGGATACGCTTGGCGATCATTTCCATCGCATGGTCCTGGCCGATGACGCGCTGGCCCAGGTGGTCGGCGATCTTCAGGATGGTCTCGATCTCGTTGCGCGCCATGCGGCCGACGGGGATGCCGGTCCAGTCGCCCACGACGGCAGCCACGGCCTGGTAGTCCACGGTCGGCAGGATCAGCGGCGACTCGCCCTGCAGCTCGGCCAGCTTGTCCTGCGCCACCTTGAGCTGCTCCAGCCAGGCGGCGCGTTCTTCGGCCGTGGGCGCGGCCGGCACATCGGCCTCGGCGGCCTCCACCTTGGCTTCGGCTTCCAGCGCGCTGCCGGTGCCTTCAACGGGCTGCGACGCGGCGCGCAGCTTGGCGCGCAGGCCCAGCACCTCGTCGACCAGCGTGCGCTCGGCGGCCCAGCGGGCGTCCAGCGCTTCCAGGCGGGCCTTCTCGGCGGCCAGGTGGTCGCGAGCGACGGTCTCGCGCGAGCCGACGTCGATGCCGACGGCGGCTTCCCGGCCGATGATGCCCAGCTCCACTTCCAGCGCCTCGATGCGCTTGCGGCTGTCGTCCACCTCGGCCGGTGTCGCGTGCAGGCTGACGGCCACGCGGGCGCAGGCGGTGTCGAGCAGGCTGACGCTCTTGTCTGGCAGCTGGCGCGCCGGGATGTAGCGGTGGCTCAACTTGACGGCGGCTTCCAGCGCCTCGTCGAGGATCTGCACCTTGTGGTGCTTCTCCATCGTGCCGGCCACGCCGCGCATCATCAGCACGGCGCGCACTTCGTCGGGCTCGTCGACCTGCACGGTCTGGAAGCGGCGGGTGAGCGCCGGATCCTTCTCGATGTGCTTCTTGTACTCGGCGAACGTCGTCGCGCCGATGGTGCGCAGCGTGCCGCGCGCCAGCGCCGGCTTCAGCAGGTTGGCCGCGTCGCCCGTGCCGGCCGCACCGCCGGCGCCGACCAGCGTGTGGGTCTCGTCGATGAACAGGATGACCGGCTTGGCGCTGGCCTGCACTTCGTCGATGACGCTGCGCAGGCGCTGCTCGAACTCGCCCTTCATGCTGGCGCCAGCCTGCAGCAGGCCTACGTCCAGCGCGCGAAGCTCCACGTCCTTCAGGCTGGGCGGCACATCGCCGCGTGCGATGCGCTGGGCGAAGCCTTCCACCACAGCCGTCTTGCCCACGCCGGCCTCGCCGACCAGGATGGGGTTGTTCTGGCGGCGGCGCATCAGGATGTCGACGACCTGGCGAATCTCGTCGTCGCGGCCGACGATGGGATCCATCTTGCCGTTGCGGGCCTGCTCGGTCAGGTCGACGGTGAACTTCTTCAACGCCTCCTGCTTGCCCATCGCGGCCGGCGCGATGGCGCCACTGGCCTCGCCGGGCGCGCCGGCGCCGGAGCCGTCGGTGGCGGTCTGACCATCCTCGGGCGAGCCGGCGACGATCTTGGCCATGCCGTCGGCCAGGTCGTCGGGCTTGATGCGCTCGAACTGGCGCGAGATGGCGTAAAGCGCGTTGCGCAGGAAAGTCGTCTTGACCATGCCCAGCAGCACGTAGCCGCTGCGCACCGCCGTGTCACCGTACATCAGCGAACCATAGACCCAGCCGCGTTCGATGGCGTTGGTGATGTTCTCGGCGATGTCGGAGATGGCCGTCGCGCCGCGCGGCAGGCGGTCCAGCGCGGTGGTGATGTCCTTGGCCAGCACGGCGTCATCGATGTCGAAATGACGCAGGATGCGGTGCCAGTCCGAATCGGGGTTCTGGATGATCTGGGCGATCCAGTGCTCCAATTCCACGTAGGGGTTGCCGCGCAACTTGCAGAACACCGTTGCGCCTTCGACCGCCTTGTAGGTCAGGGCATTGAGCTTGCCGAAGACGGCGACGCGACTGATTTCAGCCATGGTTTCTCTCCTCTGAGCTGGTTCGCTGATTCGGATGGGCCGCCCGGCCCGGGCGGCGTGCCTTCAACAGACGCTGCATGGCAGGTCCGGGCGTCAAGACAAGGTGCGCGTCATGCTGGCGGTCCTTCTGGCCGAGCCAGCTGGTCCAGCCCAGCCGGCCGGCGATGCCCGGCCGCGTGGCGGGCACTTGGTCGCGGTCCAGCAACAGGCGCAGGTCCCAGTGCAGTTCCTCGCCGACGTAGTGCATGACCAGCGGGACGATGCGCGGAAGGTTGTCGCCGTCGGGCAGCAGTGCCGCGAACGCCTTGGCGTCCAGCGGGCCGACGTGGATGCGGAAGCCATGCTGGCGGTCCCACACGGCGCGGCCCAGCACCGCGCCGCCGCCAACGCAGTTGCCGCTGTGGGCGCGCTCGCCCAGCGCGTTGCGGCCGACGCGGGTGCGCTCGGATTCGGGCAGCGGCATCCAGTTGCCGACGAACTGCTCCACCTGCACCGGGCGCTGCAGCACGCCGCTGAGCATCTTGGCCAGCCCCTCGGCGCTGCGCACTGGCGAGGACAGGATGCCGGCGAAGTGCAGGCGGGCGTGGTCATCGGCGCTGTCGCGGCCACGCAGCGCCTGCGTGCCGATGCCCACCAGCGAGCCGATGAAGGCGGAGATGCGGTCGTCCGTGCCGCGGTCCAGGCTGACGGTGGGCTGGGCCTGCGCCCAGGCACGGTAGAACAGCAGCAGCAGCCGGTGGTGGAACAGGTCGGCGAAGCGCGAGAAGCCCGCGTCGCCCGCGTGCAGCAGGCGCTCACGCGCGTACTCGGTGAGGTGCAGCGGCAGCGGGCCGTTGGGGCCGAACAGACCGAAGAAACGCACGTCGATGCGGCCCGCCGAGTTCGCCGTCGGCCCGGTCGCGGAGTGCAGCGCGGCCGGCGCGAACGACAGCTCGGGTGACTGGCCCAGCCGCAGCGCCTCGTCCTGCGGCCGGCGCGCAGTGCCCAGCCGCGGGCGGTCCGGGTGCAGGTTCTCCAGGCGCCGCAGCGCATGGAAGAAGTCGTGGTCCCACGGCTTCTCGTGCAGCTGCCGCCAGAAGTCCGCGATGGCTGCCGGCGACGTGCTCATAGCAAGGGCCTGCTGCCGTCCTGCGGGCGGCCCGCGAAGATGACGCCGCGCGACGGTGCGCTCATCTGCAGTTCGGTGAAGCCGTTCATCGATACATGCCTGCCGAAGAAGCGCTCCAGAACGCAGGCCAGCAGGAAGGCCGAGCCACCCTGGAAGGCCAGCTCATCGATAGTCAGCGAGATCTGCACGCCGCGGCCGAAGGCGATGGGGCCGGGCTTGCGCAGCCGGCGCACGACCGACTCGGTCCGCACCGAACGCAGGCCATCGATCTGGCGCTGCGCCGCCTCGTCGCCCTCGCGGGCGTACAGGCGCAGCATCTCGCGCAGCGCGGCGGCGCCCTGATGCTCGTCGGTGTCCGACAGGCTGAGGTGGTTCAGCGACAGCTGATTGATGAAGCGCCAGGTCAGGTTGGACTCGCGCAGCGCCGACTGCGGCCGCGACGGTCCCTTGACGACACGGATGCCCTTGATCGGCGCGCTGCCTTCCAGGCCGAGGTCGTCGTCGTTGCCGGTGCTCATCAGCAGCGGCAGGTCGCGGTTGGAGCACAACGCCTTCACGCTGAGCTGCTGCAGGTCGGCGCTGAACGGCGCCTCCTTGGTGTCGACGATGGAGACGAAGACCTCGCTGCCGATGTAACTGGACCGCGGGCCGGTGCCACGCAAGTCCTTCTGCCGTGCCGACAGCAGGCGCGGCTCGCGCTGCAGCGTGTAATAAGCGCCACGCTCCTCGTCGTCGTGATGGAAGGCGGCGTACAGCGGCGAGAAGCGGCGCTCGCGCGCCAGGTCGTCGCCGTGGCCGGTCACGTCCAGCAGGTCGATGATCTCGAAGTCCATCGGACGCGCGCGGTCCACGACGACGTGGTAATCGTGTCCCTGCGGGCCGATCTGCACCCGGTCGCAGCGCTGCTCGAACAGGTTGATGGCCGGCACGCAGTTCAGCGCCAGCGAGCTGGCGTCGACCGACTGCGACAGCGCCCCGTTGGCGCGCGAAAACAGCAGCACGATCTCGACCTCCTGGCCGCCGAGGCGCCACAGCGCATCGCCGATACCGGCCAGGTCGAAGAACATGAAGCGGCTCGGGAAGGCAAAGTACTCCTGCAGCAGCCGGTAGCCGCCGAAGCCGCGCGGGCTGACAGGCAGCAGCGCCTGGTCTTCCTCGAAGCCGACCGTGCGCACGCAGCCGGGCGCCACGGTCTCGTGCTTTGCACCAGCGCTGAGGATGACGCCCAGCGTGTGGCCGCAGACCAGTTCGTGCAGCGCGTAGCCCAGCTCGCCGCTGGCCGCGCAGTGCAGGCGCAGATCGTTCAACGTCAGCTGAGAAAGGTCGGCGCCGCCCGTCGTGCGCAGCCTGATGCGCAGGCCGGACGAGAACTTGCGCCAGCTGTCCTGTCCGTTCAGCGGCAGGTTGGACGCGTGGCTGAAGTACTCCGCCGACACCAGCTCCAGCGGCCACAGGACCAGCTCGTGCGCGGTGCGGAAGCGGCAGTCCGTCAGGCCCGCGCGCGCCGACTGGGCGCGCAGCATGCTGCTGCGCGGCAGGGTCACGCCAGTCAGCAGGCCGGCGTCGCCCGGGTCTGGCTGGACCTGCGCGATCAGCATGGACGGCAGCGGCGCGAGGAACTGCGGGTAGAGGATCTCGACAAGGTGCTGCGTGAAACGCGGGAACTCGGCGTCCAGCTTCAGCTGCACACGCGCCGCCAGGAAGGCGAAGCCCTCCAGCAGCCGCTCGACGTAGGGGTCTGCAACCTCCACGTCCTTGCCCAGCCTGAGGCGCGCGGCCTGCTTGGGGAACAGCTCGGCGAACTCCTTCCCCATGTCCTGGAGATGCTGGAGCTCCTGTTCGTAGTAGCCGATGAGGCGCGGGTCCATGGCAGGGAGGTCTTAGCGGGCCAGTTCGCGGATCTGCACGCGCCCGGTCTCAAGGTCGAAGTCGGTGTGCAACAGAAGCTCCAGAGGCACGGGCTGGGCCCACATCTGGCCGCTGATGCGGATGCTGATCTGGTTGCGGTGGCCAATCTGCAGGTCAGAGACCAGCGCCTCCACGCGCAGGGTGTCGGCCAGGATGCGCGGCTCGTGGTCAAGGATGGCGCGACGCACTTGCGCTTCCAGCCAAGGCGGGTCGATGGACGAGGCTGTCGTGCCCGACAGCGCCGGCAGGCCGAAGCCCAGCACCGAGCGCGCGGCGCGCGGGAAATCACCCAGGCCTTCGACCGCCGCGGGGGCCGTCGCGTTGAACAGCCATTCCAGGTCGCGCAGGACCGCGTCGCGCAGGCGCTGGCGACTCATGACGCGCATGTCGGCGGACTCGACGCGCTGGTCCGGGTGGTCGTCCCGCAGCCGGTCCAGCAACGCCGGCTGCAGCCGGTCGATGACCTTGTTCGTCGTCATGCGAGGGTCACCGACGCGAATGCGCGCGCGCCCACACGGGTCATGCCTCTTCGCCGCCGTCGACGAACGTGATCTCGCGCAGGTCCAGCAGCGCCAAGTCGCCCGCCTCGGTGGCCAGCAGGCGCTGGCCCTGGCCGGTGAAGAAGCCCGGCCGCGGCTCACGCCACTCGGTGCGACGCGCCAGCGCCAGCTCGGGCACGGCGAGGTCGGTATCGGCGTAGCGCGTGGGTACCAGGGCCACGGTTTCGCCGCCGTTCCTGAACTGCAGCTGCGCCGGCACCCAGACCTTGTCGCGCAGGTCCACCGGTTCCTCCAGTCGCAGCACGCTCAGGTGCGAGAACGGCACCCAGTAGTAGCGGCCGTTGATGACCGCTTCCAGCAGCGGCCCCAGGCGCATATCGGCGTCGGCCAGCCACTCGAAGGCTTGGCCGTCCGCCGTGCCCGCGCAGGCCGGTGCCTGCTCGAAGGCTTGGGCGCGCAGCGTCTGCGCCGCCTCAGCCTCGCCGCGACCTTCGCGCAGCAGCGCTTCGAGCAACAGCGCCGTCCACGGCTCGGGCTCACCGAACAGCATGGGCAGCTTATCGCCGCTGAAGACCTGGGCGCGCAGGCGCTCACACTGCAGCGCCTCGCGGTAGGTCTGCACCATCGCCAGCGTGGACGCGTCCAGCTCGCCGGCGACGTTGAGTTGATTCAGTGCACGGTCCCAGCGCCCCAGCACGCAAAGCAGCTGGAACAGGAAGACGCGCAGCTTGGCGTCCGCCGGATTGGCGCGGACCTGGTCCTGCAGCAGGCGCAGGGCCAGCTCGGGGTCGCCGTCGCGCAGGGCTTGTTCGGCTTGGCTCATCCCGGTGTCACCTCGTCCTGGAAGGTCGATGCACCCTTCATCGCGCCGGTGGCGCTCTGGGGTTTGTACTGGACTTCGATCTTGTTGAACGTCAGGGACAGCCGTTCGGTCAGCGAAGGATGGTCCCCCTCGGAGCTCACGTCCAGCGACGTGATGCGGCCGCCCTGGATCGTGATGGAGAAATAGTCCTCCTGCTTGCCGCCGGCCTTGCGAACGGTAAGCACCGCCTTCTTGATCTCGTCGTTGGTCCTCATGACCGACATCAGACCGGTGGAGGCGGTGTCCACGTGCTTGACGATGCGCAGCTCCAGCTGCGCCGGTTTGGTTTCCTTGCCGGAGAAGCCGGTGCTGACCACGCTGGTCATGCCCCAGCTGAAGTCCTGCACGACCATCTCGGCCGGGTGGGCAGGGTCCTCGCTCTCGCCCTTCACGGCGCCGCCGCGCTTGCTTTCGAGCTTCAGGAACATGTCTTTTTTCGACATCTCAACCTCACCGGTTTGCGCCCCCATAGCGGAGGCCGCGATGGCCACGTGCAGGCGTCAACCGGGCACGCGGCATCGAAACAAGACGGCCACCGCGAGCGGTGGCCGCCATTCGCCTGGCAGGGCCTGCAGCCGACGGCCCCGAGCCCGCGAGGCTCGTTGGCCACCCCGGCCGCGACCCGGGTGCCAGCGTTCGCCGGCAGCTCCCGCCCATGAGCGGAAGTTGCCGCGAAGGACGCTCAGATGACCGTGTTCTTCGCGATGTCGAACTTGGAGAACACCTGGCCGCCTTCGGCGCCGCCCGTCTTGGCCTGCTGCTGGTACGCCACTTCATACGATGCGAAATTGACGCTGACGTTTTCCGTCAGGCGGTCTTCGCCACCGCTACCGCCGGTGCTGACGCTGGAGATCAGCAGATCCTTCAGCGTGATGACCAGGTACTCCAGGGGCTTGTCGCCCGCCTTGCGCACGGTCAGCACGGCCTTGGGGATGTGCTTGCCGGTCGCGCAGTGCGTCATCAGCACGGTGGACGACTTGTCGATGTACTTGGTCAGGCTCAGGTCCTGGACGTTGACCTTGCCAGCGCCGCCACCCGTGGAGGTGTGCGTCGTGCCGGACTGGCTCATGCCCCAGCTCCAGGCCAGCACGTCGATCGACTTGGCGTGCTTGGCATCAATCGACTCGCCATCGATGCCATCGAACTTGATGAACATGTCTACAGCCATGATCCCTTCTCCTTCATTTATCAATTACCGAACAAAAAATACCGCTGCAGGTCGCGCGCCGGGTGGCGGCATGCCTTGAGCGGCTACGCCGCTCAGCCGGCTTTCCCGGAGGGAAGCTTGGACACGAGACGCAGCGAAACCGTCAGCCCTTCGAGCTGATAGTGAGGCCTCAGGAAAAACTTGGACGAGTAGTAGCCGGGGTTGCCCTCGATCTCCTCCACGACCACCTCGGCCGCGGCCAGTGGCTTGGTGGCCTTGGTGGACTCGCTGGAGTGCGCCGGATCGCCGTCCACGTACTGCATGATCCAGTCCTGCAGCCAACGGTTCATCTCGTCGCGCTCCTTGAAGGAGCCGACCTTGTCGCGCACGATGCACTTCAGATAGTGGGCGAAGCGGCAGGTGGCGAACAGGTATGGCAGGCGGGCCGCCAGGTTGGCATTGGCCGTCGCGTCTGGATCGTCGTACTCGGCAGGCTGGTGCAGCGACTGGGCGCCAATGAAGGCGGCGAAGTCGCTGTTCTTGCGGTGCACCAGCGGCATGAAACCGGCCTTGGCCAGCTCCGCTTCGCGGCGGTCCGAGATGGCGATCTCGGTCGGGCACTTCATGTCCACACCACCGTCGTCGGTGGGGAAGCTGTGAGTCGGCAGGCCTTCGACGGCGCCACCGGACTCGATGCCGCGGATGCGCGAGCACCAGCCGTACTCCTTGAAGGAGCGGTTGATGTTCACGGCCATCGCGTAAGCGGCGTTGGCCCAGGTGTACTTGCTGTGATCCGCGGCGCCGGTGTCTTCCTCGAAGTTGAACTCCTCGACCGGGGCGCTGCGCGCGCCGTAGGGCTGGCGGGCCAGGAAGCGCGGCATGGCCAGGCCCAGATATCGCGCGTCTTCGGATTCGCGCAACGAGCGCCAAGCGGCGTACTCGGGCGTCGTGAAGATCTTGGTCAGGTCGCGCGGGTTGGCCAGCTCCTGCCAGGACTCCATCTGCATGACCGTGGGGGACACGCCGGTGATGAAGGGCGAGTGGGCGGCCGCAGCCACCTTGGACATCTCGCCCAGCAGTTCCACGTCGGGCGCGCTCTGGTCGAAGTGGTAGTCACCCACCAGGCAGCCGAAGGGCTCGCCGCCGAACTGGCCGTATTCCTCTTCGTAGACCTTCTTGAACAGGGGGCTCTGGTCCCAGTTCGTGCCCTTGTAGCGCTTCAGCGTCTTGCCCAGCTCCGCCTTGGAGATGTTCATGACGCGGATCTTGAGCTGCTCGTCGGTCTCGGTGTTGTTCACCAGATGATGCAGGCCGCGCCAGGCGCCTTCGAGCTTCTGGAAGTCGCCGTGGTGCAGGATCTGGTTGATCTGCTCAGACAGCTTGCGGTCGATGGCCGCGATCATGGCCTCGATGGACTTGACCGTGTCGCCGCTGATCAGCTGCGTCTGGGAGAGCGCTTGCTGGGCCAGCGTCTGGACGGCCAGTTCCACGGCGCTGCGCGCCTCTTCGGTCTTGGGTTTGAATTCCTTGTTCAGCAGCGAAGCGAGGTCGCTGCCTTCGAAGTTGACCGACGCCAGGGCGGACGTCGTCTGTTGCTCAGCCATTCAGGATCTCCTTGACAAGGGGGCGTCTTGCGCGCCGGTCGTTATTCGGTGGGCTTGGCGGAGTTGGCGAGCGACCCCAGCAGCGCGGGGTCGGCCAGCACCTTGGACACCAGTTCCTCGGCGCCGGTCTTGCCGTCCATGTAGGTGACCAGGTTTTGCAACTGGTTACGTGCTTCGAGCAACTTGTTGAGCGAATCGACCTTGCGGGCAATCGCGCCCGGCGTGAAGTCCTCCATGCTGTCGAACGTGATGTCGACGCTGAGGTTGCCTTCGCCGGTCAGCGTGTTGGGCACCTGGAAGGCCACGCGCGGCTTCATCGCCTTCATGCGCGAGTCGAAGTTGTCGACGTCGACTTCCAGGAACTTGCGGTCCGCGACCGGCGCGAGCGGGTCCACGGGCTTGCCCGACAGGTCGGACAGCACCCCCATGACGAAGGGCAACTGGACCTTCTTCTGAGCGCCGTAAAGCTCGACGTCGTACTCGATCTGGACGCGCGGGGCGCGGTTGCGGGCAATGAATTTTTGGCTGCTGGTGGCCATCTTTGATCTCCGTGTAGCCTAGGAGTGGAAAGCGTACAACTTGGTGATGTCAATCACCCGAATGAACTTCTACCGTCGACGGATCGACGCCCATGATGCGTGCAACCTCGCTCAGCGCGTCCGGGGCCAATTCCTTCATCAGCTGGAGGAAGTTGTGGCCGAGCAGGCGCCCCGCGCGGCGCAGGAGCAGTTGCGCTGGGTTGGTCGGTTCGGCGCGTTCGAGATAGTCGCACACCATCTCGATGGCGCGCTGCGCCTCGGCGCGGGAATTGATGCGGCCGCTCAAGGCCTGGCCCCCGCCGGAACCCGCTGGCGCGTCAGCACCGGCTTCGGCCGTGCCGCCGGACTCGGCATCGGCGCCCCCACCCTGGGGCAGCATGCCGGCGATGGCCGTGAGCGTCTGGCGCAGGGGCTTCAGGTCCGGCGCCTGTGAATGGTCCATGCGCTCGCCGAGCAGCGCGGCCAGCGCCGCCAGCTCGCTCAGGGCTTCGGCGATGTCGGTGGCCAGGCTGGAACCTTGCGCGACGGCGTCGGCGAACAGCTGCTCGACCTGCCCGCGGCTCCAGGAATTCTCGTCGTCACGGGCGGCAATGTTCCCCAGCGCGATGTCGACCGAGCGGACCTTGATCTCGCCCACGCCGCGCATGCTGACGAGGTTGGCCTCGCGCAGGTCGGCCAGCACGGCATCGGAGTCCACCAGCAGCGCCAGCACGTTGGCGCGGGCGTAGATGTCGCCGTCGTCGGGGTCGGGCTGGGGGTGCAAGCTGTCCCAAAAAGCACTCATCAGCCCCGTCAACAGACGAAGGCTGGGCGCCAGCGTATTGATGCCCTCCAGCCGCAACTGGGCCCGCAGCCACAGCACGGCGACTCGCAGGTCACGGCTGCCGTCGAAGAGGCTCTCGCAGCGCCGGCGCACGTCACGCCAGTCCGGCGGCACGGCGGCCTCAAACTGCGACTCGGGCTTGCCCTGGGCGGCCTGGGTCAGCTCCAGGAAGGCGTTGTCGTACTCCAAGTCCGGCCCACAGGGCGCGGCTTCATCCGCCAGGGGCTGCAACCAGCCCTCGACCTGCGCGGCTAACTCAGACGAAACGCTCAAGCTGGAACTCCCTTAAACGAGGTGGCGAAGACTCTCGCCAGTATCACTTGCGCCAATACGATAGCTTCAAAGCAAGCCCCCCTAACTGGGGTCAACGCTAGGAGACTGTCAGGATTGATGACCCCGGCGCCGCAGCCGATGGTGGCGGTCACGCAGTTCGGATAGCCTCATGGCCCATTACAACGGAGGGTGCCAACAATGAAGCCGGCTCAGGGGACTTGGAAGCTGATGCTCGCGGTCGGGCTGTTGACGCCGCTCACCATGGCCATGGCACAGAGCACGCCGCCGGCAGGCACCGTGCCCACCCCGCAGGAGCTGGCGCCCAAGCCGCCCGCGCCGCGCAACGTGGACGTACCGCGCCCCGCGCCGCCTCGCGAGCTCGGCAAGCCCGCCGACGACTTGCGCATGGACATCGAGGCCTTCAGCCTCGCCGACGACGCACCGCCGGAGCTGAAGGCAGCGCTGGCGCGCCTGACCACGCCCTTCGTCGGCAAGGCGCGCAGTTTCGAGGACCTGGCCAACGCCGCCACGGAAGTGACCCGCTTCCTGCAGAGCGAGCTGGGCTACTACCTCGGCTACGCCTACATCCCCGAGCAGAAGATGGCCGGCGGCGTGGTGCGCATCGCGGTGCTGGAGGGCCGGCTCGACGAGGTGCGCCTGAACTGGCGCGACGACCTGCCGGTGCGGCGCGAGGTCGTGCAGGCCTACCTGGACGAACTGGTGCCCGGCAGCGTGCTGAAGGTGCGGGACGTGGAACGCGTGGTCTTTCTTGTCAACGACCTGCGCGGTATCACGGCCCAGTTCGAGGTGCAGGCCGGAAGCCAGCCGGGCACCGCCAGCCTAGTGGTGACGCCGCGGGCCGAGTCGACCTGGACGGCGCGCGCCGACCTCGACACCAACGGCTCGCGCTACCTCGGGCGCTTCCGGGCGACGGGCCTGGTCAGCATGAACAGCCCCTTCGGCCGCGGCGACGGCCTGACCGGCAACCTGCTGGCCTCCACGACGGGCGGGCTGTTCTTCGGCCTGGTCAACTACACGACGCCGGTCGGCAGCAGCGGCCTCAAGCTGGGCGCCTCGGTGTCCGCTGTGCGCTACCAGCTGGACAAGGACGAGTTCCCGCTGGACTTGACCGGCGACGCCGTGACCTTCACAGGCTTCGGGCTCTACCCCGTCATCCGTTCGCGCAACCTGAACTTCTTCTCGCTGCTGTCGTTGGAGCACAAGGCCTTCAACGACAAGAGCGCCTCGACGCTGGCGGTCAAGAAGAGTTCGGACACGCTGGCCGTGGGCGGCAACGGCGACTTCCGCGACAGCCTGCTGAGCGGCGGCGTCAACACCTACGAGTTCTCGGCCATCGCCGGGCGGCTCAAATTCGACGTGGTGCAACCGGGGCAGGACCCCGCCAACTTCACCAAAGTGACCGGCGGCTTCACGCGGCTGCAGAACATCATCACCAACCGCCTGCTCGCCTACGTGTCCCTGCGCGGCCAGATGGCCTTCAAGAACCTCGACACCACCGAGCAGTTCCGCCTAGGCGGCCCCGACGGCGTGCGCGCCTTTGCGCCGGGCGAAGGCACCGGTGACTCCGGCTACATCGGCAGCCTCGAACTGCGCATCCTGCCCCCCGAGTCCATCTTCGGGCGCATTGGCCGCGAATCCGTGGTCAGCGTCTTCTACGACGTCGGCAGCATCAAATACCGCAAGGACCCGTCGGCGCAGATCCTGCTGGACGAGACCTTCGTGAACACGGCAACGCTGGGCGGCGCCGGCGTAGCGGCCACCTGGGTGCGCCCGGGCGAATTCGCGCTGCGGCTCAGCGTGGCCTCGCGCACCAACGGCAAGCCCAAGAGCGACACCAAGGGCGGCAGCACCCGCGCCTACGCCCAGTTCACCTACTTCATCAAGTAGCCAGCCATTGCTTGCCGGCGGGGTGTCCCGCCGTGCCCACGTATCCGGGAGTTCCATATGTCTTTCGACCGCAGCTCGCGTCCCAGCTCATCCCGCCGGCATCTCCGCATCGAACCGCTCGCCTGGGCCGTCGCCGTGGCGCTCACACCCGGGGCTGCGGGCGCACTGCCGCAAGGCGGCGTGCTCAAGCAGGGCCAGGCCACCATCCAGACCCCGCAGCAGGGGCTGATGGAGATCAAGCAGACCAGCCAGACGGCAGGCCTCGACTGGCGCAGCTTCTCGGTCGACAAAGGCGAGACCGTCCAGATCTACCAGCCCAACGCCCAGTCGCTGCTGATCAACCGCGTCATCGGCTACGACCCCACGCGCATCCTCGGCCAGATCAACGCCAACGGCCGCGTGGTACTCAGCAACCCGCGCGGCGTCTACTTCGGCGCGGGCTCCCAGGTCGACGTCGGCAGCCTCGTGGCTACCACGCTGGGCATCAGCGACGCCGACCTGCAGAGCGGCCGGCTGCGCTTCGGCGCATCGACGGAGGGCGCGGGTGAACTGCGCGCCGAGGGCAGCATCCGCGCCGCGGACGCCGTCGTCCTCGTCGCGCCTCAGCTCAGCGTCAACGGCAGCATCGACGCCCGGCGCGTGGGACTGGCGGCGGCCAGCAACGTCACCGTCGACGTCGAAGGCGACGGGCTCGTGCTCTTCAACGTTCGCAACGACGACGGCCTGGAGACGCGGCTGAATCATCTCGGCCAGATCAACGCCACCCAGAGTGCTGAACTGCGCGCCGTGGCCCGCGCCGGCTTTGCCGACACGGTGCTGAACATGCAGGGCGTCGTGCGGGCGCGCTCGCTCGACGGCGTCGCCGGGCGCGTCGTCGTCGACGGCGGCAGCCAAGGCGAGACCTGGGTGAACGGCAAGATCGACGCCAGCGGCGGCGCCGGCCAGACCGGTGGCGACGTGCTGGTGCAGGGCCAGCGCATCATGCTGGACAGCCAGGCGCAGATCGATGCCTCCGGCGCGGCCGGCGGTGGCCGCATCCGCGTGGGCGGCGACTTCCAGGGCGCCAACCCCGAGATCCACAACGCCGACATGCTCGTCGCCCGCCCCGGCGCCCGGCTCACGGCAGATGCAACGACGCAAGGCGACGGCGGCAAGGTCGTCCTCTGGTCCGAGAAGAACACGGTCTACGCCGGCAGCCTCAGCGCCCGGGGCGGCGCGCTTGGTGGCGACGGCGGACAGGCCGAGGTCTCGGGCCGGCATGGGCTCAAGTTCGACGGCGAGGCCGACCTGACGGCCGCGCACGGCAAGACCGGCGACCTGCTGCTGGACCCGGACACCATCGAGATCAAGAACTCCGGCGGCAGCCCGATCACCGCCAACGTCAACTTCAATGACTCCCCGACGGCACTGGTCATCAGTGCCAACACCGGTACGAACAACCTGTCCTTCAGGCTGAACACCGCCAACGTGACCTTGCAGGCCAAGGACACGATCACCGTCACGGACTCGGTGACCGGCAGCAACGCCCTCACCCTCCGGGCGGGCGGTGACATCACCGTCAACGCCAGCGTCAGCACCACCGGGTTGTCGCTGTCGGCAGCCGATACCGCGGGGGCGGCGAACACCACCGCCAGCGGACACGTCATCGTCAACAGCGGTGGCAGCCTAGACGCGGGCACCGGCGCACTGGTGCTGAACAACAACGGCAGCTCGGGCGCGCACGTCCTGGGAGGACCGCTGAGCGGGGCGACGATCGTCATCACGGGTGCAGCCACGCTGACGGCAGACGCCGTCTGGACCGCCAACAGCGGTGCATCGTCCATCTCTGGCGCGATCGGCGAGTCGGGAGGGGCCCGCAAGTTCACCAAGGACGGCGGCGGCACGCTGTCGATCAACGTGCTCGGCACCTACAGCGGTGACACCACCATCGCGGGCGGCACGCTGAAGATCAACGGCGGCAACGACCGCCTGCCCAGCGGCAGCGGCAAGGGCAACGTGATCATCAATCCGGGCGGCACGCTGGACCTCGCCGGCAACAACCAGACCGTCAATGGCCTCAGCGGTTTCGGCACGGTGGACCTCCTCTCTGGCACGAACTCGACCCTCACGGTCGGCGCCAACAATGCGACAAGCACGTTCGATGGCACGATCCAGAACTCCGTTAGCACCCTGGCGCTGACCAAGACCGGCACTGGCACGCTCACGCTCTCCGGCAACAACACCTACGTCGGCAGGACCAGGATCCAGGACGGCGCGGTGAGCGTCGGCACGCTCAACAGCGTGGCCGGCAGCGCCGCCACCAGCAACCTCGGCACGCCGTCGTCGGCCGCCAACGGCACCATCGACCTGGGCAACGGCACCACCACCGGCACGCTCGTCTACACCGGCGCCGGTGAGACCACCGACCGCGTCGTCAACCTCGCCGGCACCACTGGCGGCGGCGTCCTCGACCAGTCCGGCACAGGCCTGCTGAAGTTCACCAGCGCCCTCACCGCCACCGGCGCCGGCAGCAAGACGCTGACGCTGCAGCGCTCGGCGGGCAGCAGCGCGGCCGAGATCGCTGGCGCGATCGTCGACAACAGCGGCACCAACAAGACGGCACTCACGGCTGCCAGCGGGCTGTGGACGCTGTCTGGCGCCAGCACCTACAGCGGCAAGACCAGCATCCAGGGTGGCACGGTGAGCGTGGCCTCGCTCAACAGCGTGGCCGGCGGCACGGCCACCAGCAACCTCGGCGCGCCGTC
>JACPYV010000121.1 GCA_016195825.1 Burkholderiales bacterium
CCAGGAACAGCAGCGCCTTGAAGAAGGCGTGCGTCATCAGGTGGAACACGGCTACCGAGTAGGCCGACGCGCCGAGTGCCACGGTCATGTAGCCAAGCTGGGACAGCGTCGAGTACGCGACGACGCGCTTGATGTCGTTCTGGATGATGCCCAGGAAGCCCATGAACAGCGCCGTGATCGCGCCGATCACCATGACGAAGTTCAGTGCCGTGTCGCTCAGCTCGAACAGCGGCGACATGCGAGCCACCATGAAGATGCCGGCCGTCACCATCGTCGCGGCGTGGATCAGCGCGGAGATGGGGGTCGGGCCTTCCATCGAGTCCGGCAGCCAGACGTGCAGCGGGAACTGCGCCGACTTGCCCATCGCGCCGATGAACAGGCAGATGCAGGCGACCGTCAACAGCGCCCAGTCCGTGCCCGGGAACGTCATCTGCGACAGCAGCTCGGCCTTGGCGAAAGTCTCGGCGTAGTTCAACGAACCGCCGAAAGCCACCAGCAGGCCGATACCCAGGATGAAGCCGAAGTCACCGACCCGGTTGACCAGGAAGGCCTTCATGTTGGCGAAGATCGCCGTCGGCTTTTTGTACCAGAAGCCGATCAGCAGGTAGGACACCAAGCCCACCGCTTCCCAGCCGAAGAACAGCTGCAGCATGTTGTTGCTAATGACCAGCATCAGCATGCTGAACGTGAACAGCGAGATGTACGAGAAGAAGCGCTGGTAGCCGTCGTCCTCTTCCATGTAGCCGATGGTGTAGATGTGCACCATCAGAGACACGAAGGTCACGACGCACATCATCATCGCGGTCAGGCCATCGATGAGGAAGCCGACCTCCATCTTCAGCGGGCCAAGCACCATCCATTCGTAGTCGGTGGCGTTGAAGCGCGCGCCGTCGACCGCCACGCTTTTTCTCAACCCTTCAGCGCGTCGAGTTCCTCGACGTTGATGCTGGCCCGGTTGCGGAACAGAACGACCAGGATGGCCAGGCCGATGGCCGACTCGGCCGCCGCGACGGTCAGGATGAAGAACACGAACACCTGGCCGCCCATGTCGCCCAGGTAGTGCGAGAAGGCGACGAAGTTCAGGTTGACCGCCAGCAGCATCAGCTCGATGGCCATCAGCAGCACGATCAGGTTCTTGCGGTTCAGGAAGATGCCGATCACCGACAGCGCAAACAGCATCGCGCCCAGCGTCAGGAAATGTCCCAGGGTCAGTCCAGCGGCGCCGATCATGCCTGGCCTCCTTCGGTGGGTGCAGCCGGCTGGGCCGGTGCGGCGACGGTCGGTGCCATCTTGACGATCTTCAGGCGCTGGGCCTTGGTGACCTTGACCTGCTCGGACGGGTTCATGGCGCGCGAGTCCTTGCGGCGGCGCAGCGTCAGCGCGATGGCCGCCACGATGGCCACCAGCAGCAACACGGCTGCGATCTGCAGCGGGTACAGGTAGGCCGTGTAGATCTCGATGCCGAGCATCTTGGTGTTGCCCAGCTTCAACTGCTCGGGCGTCACCACAGGCGCATCGGACAGCTGGAAGCCACCCATCAGCACGATGCCCATCTCGAAGGCGATCAAGGCACCGATGACGGCCGCCACGGGCAGGTGCTTCCAGAAGCCCTCACGCATGCTGTCCGTGTTCAGGTCCAGCATCATGACGACGAACAGGAACAGCACCATGACGGCGCCGATGTAGACGAGCACCAGCGCGATCGCCAGGAATTCAGCCTTCAGCAGCATCCAGATGCAGGACGCCGTGAAGAACGACAGGATGAGGAACAGCGCCGCATGCACGGTGCTGCGCGCCGTGATGACGCGGAAAGAACTTACCAGCAGGATGCCGGAGAAGACGTAGAAGAGGATGGTCGTGATGTCCATGCGTATCCAGGCCAGGCGGACCGGATCGTGCGCGGCTTGCGCCGCGGCAGCGATCAGCGGTACTTGGCGTCGGCCTCCTTCTGGGCTGCGATTTCGGCTTCGTACTTGTCACCGACCGCCAGCAGCATGTCCTTGGTGAAGTACAGGTCGCCGCGCTTCTCGCCGTGGTATTCGAAGATGCTCGTCTCGACGATGGAGTCCACCGGGCAGCTTTCCTCGCAGAAGCCGCAGAAGATGCACTTGGTCAGGTCGATGTCGTAGCGCGTCGTGCGGCGGCTGCCGTCAGCACGCACATCACTCTCGATGGTGATGGCCATCGCCGGGCAGACGGCCTCGCAGAGCTTGCAGGCGATGCAACGCTCTTCACCGTTCTCGTAGCGGCGCAGCGCATGCAGGCCGCGGAAGCGAGGCGACAGCGGCGTCTTCTCTTCCGGGAACTGGACGGTGATGTTGCGCGACAGGAAGTGCCTGCCGGTGAGCTTCATTCCCTTGAGCAGTTCCCAGAGGAAGAAGGTCTTCGCGAAATTCGTGATTGCAGTCATGGGCGCCGCCTCACTTCCAGATGTTGAACGGCGTCTGCATCCAGGCACCGACAACGACCAGCCAGATCAGCGTGATGGGAATGAAGATCTTCCAGCCCAGACGCATGATCTGGTCGTAGCGGAAGCGCGGGAACGTGGCACGCACCCACAGGAACATCGTGACGACGAAGAAGGTCTTGCCGAACAGCCAGGCCCAGTTCCAGAACGCCATCGTGTGCTGGATGAAGCCCGGTGTCTCCATGCCGAACAGGCTCCACGAGATCGGTGCGCTCCAGCCGCCCAGGAACATGACGACGGCCAGTGCCGACACCAGGATCATGTTGGCGTACTCGGCCAAGAAGAACATCGCGAAAGACATGCCCGAGTACTCGATCATGTGGCCGGCGACGATTTCCGATTCGCCTTCGACGACGTCGAACGGGTGGCGGTTAGTTTCAGCCAGGCCCGAGATGAAGTAGACGATGAAGATCGGGAACAGCGGCAACCAATTCCACGACAGCAGCGGCACGCCGTGCGACGCGAACCAGCCGCGCTCCTGCACCTGCACGACCTCGGTCATGTTCAGGCTGCCGGTCACCATCAGCACGACGACGAGCGCGAAGCCCATCGAGATTTCGTACGAGACCATCTGCGCCGATGCGCGCAACGCGCCGAGGAATGCGTACTTCGAGTTCGATGCCCAGCCGGCAATGATGACGCCGTAGACCTCGAGCGAGGTGATCGCCATCAGGAACAGCAAGCCGGCGTTGACGTTGGCCACCGCGGCATCCGGGCCGAACGGCACGACGGCCCAGGCGGCCAGCGCCGGCATGATGGTCATGACCGGGCCGAGAAAGAACAGGCCCTTGCTCGCGGCAGCCGGCTTGATGATTTCCTTGAAAATCAGCTTCACCGCATCGGCGATGGGCGTCAGCAGGCCGTAGGGACCCACGCGGTTCGGCCCCGGGCGGATCTGCGACCAGCCGATGGCCTTGCGCTCCCACAGCGTCAGGTAGGCCACGCAGCCCAGCAGCGGCAGGATGACCGCGACGATCTTCAGCAGGCTCCAGACCAGCGGCCACAAGGCCCCCAGCAGCGCAGCACCGTTTTGGTAGAGAGAGTCGATCATTCTTGTCAGCTCCCTCAGACCTTGCTGATGTTGAGCGTGCCGAAGGCAGCACCCAGCGCGGCGGTTTGTGCGAGGCCGGCCGGCACGCGGGCCAGGCCTTCCGGCAGACCGGCTTCAAGGCGCACGCGTAGCTGTGCGGCACCGCCGTCCTGCACGACGCGGACCTGGTCGCCATCGGCCAGGCCGAGCTGTTGCCACAGGCCAGTAGGTAGGCCGACCGTGGCGGCTTCGCGGCCGTCGGTGGTCAGCTGAAGCGATGTGGCGTTGCGCACCAGCGCGTCGGTCGCGTAGATCGGCAGGTTGGCGAAGCGCTCGACGCCCTCACCCTTTGGCGCGGCTTGCGGCGTGGCCGAGGTGGCGTTGGACAGGCGGCCGGTCAAATCACCGCCCAGGGCCTGTTCGCGGACCTGCTCGGAGCTGTCCTGGTCAAAGCCTGGCAGGCCCAGCAGGTTGCCCAGCACGCGCAGCACCTTCCAGCCCGGGCGCGTCTCGGCCAGCGGGCGCACGACGCCCACGAAGCTCTGCAGGCGACCCTCGGCGTTGACGAAACTGCCGGAGGTCTCGGTGAACGGGGCGATCGGCAGCAGCACGTCGGCGTATTCGAGGCCCGACTTGAAGGGGCTCAGCACGACGACCATCTCGGCCGCATCCAGCGCCTTGGCGGCGGCAGCAGTGTTGGCGGCGTCCAGCACCGGGTCAGTGTTCAGCAGCAGTGCAGCCTTCAGCGGCGTGCCGGTCAGCATCTGGCCGGCGTTCAGGCCGTCGATCTGCGGCTGCGCCTTGACGAGCTGAGCGCCGACGGTGTTGGCCGCAGCGGTCAGGTAGCCGACGCTGGCGCCGGTCTGCTGAGCGATCCACTGCGCCAGCGCCAGCAGGCTGGTGGCTTGCGGGTGCTCGGCCGCAGCGTTGCCGAGCAGGATGGCCTTGCGTTGGCCGGACTGCAGGCTGGCGGCGATGGCCTTGGCCTCGTCGGTTGCAGTACCGGCCAGAGGAGCACCGGCGCCGATGGCGGCGGCTACGTCGGCCAGAGCTTGCACCCAGCCCGACGGCGCCACGGATTGCGACGCGGCGAGCGGCAGCAGCCAGTCGTCGCTGCTCACGCCAATACGACTCACGGCAGCACCGCGGCGCGCGGCGTGACGCAGTCGGGCGGCGAACAGCGGATGGTCCTTGCGCAGGTTGGAGCCGACGACCAGCGCGCGGTCCAGCTCAGACAGGCTCGCGATGCTCGTGCCCAGCCAGCGTGCCTGGCCAGCAGCCGCGGCATTGCCGAAGTCGCTGTGGCGCAGGCGGTGGTCGATGTTGTCGCTGCCCAGTCCGCGCACGATCTGCGCGAGCAGATGCAGTTCTTCGACGGTGCTGTGGGCAGAACCCAGCGCGCCGATGGACGCCGCGCCGTGATCACCCTTGATGGACTTCAGGCCATTGGCGACGTATTCCAGCGCCGTCGTCCAGTCGACCTGCTTCCAGGCTCCGCCCTGCTTGATCATGGGCGCGGTCAGACGGGCGTCACTGTTCAGCGCTTCATAGCTGAAGCGGTCACGGTCGGCGATCCAGCATTCGTTGACGTCTTCGTTCTCCAGCGGAACGACCCGCAGCACCTGGTGGTTCTTGACCTGAACAACCAGGTTGGCACCGGTCGAATCGTGCGGACTGACGCTCTTGCGGCGCGACAGCTCCCAGGTACGGGCGCTGTAGCGGAACGGCTTGCTGGTCAGCGCACCGACCGGACAGATGTCGATCATGTTGCCCGACAGCTCAGAATCCACCGTGCGGCCGACGAAGGTCTGGATCTCGCTGTGCTCGCCGCGGTGGGCCATGCCCAGTTCCATCTGGCCGGCGATTTCCTGGCCGAAGCGTACGCAGCGGGTGCAGTGGATGCAGCGGCTCATCTCTTCCATCGAGATCAGCGGGCCGACGTTCTTGTGGAAGACGACGCGCTTCTCTTCGGAGTAGCGGCTCTTGCCGGCGCCGTAGCCCACGGCCAGGTCTTGCAGCTGGCACTCGCCGCCCTGGTCGCAGATGGGGCAGTCCAGCGGGTGGTTGATCAGCAGGAATTCCATGACGCCCTGCTGCGCCTTGACCGCCTTGTCGCTCTTGGTGCGGACGATCATGCCTTGCGTGACCGGGGTCGCGCAGGCGGGCATGGGCTTGGGCGCCTTCTCCACGTCCACCAGGCACATGCGGCAGTTGGCCGCGATGCTCAGCTTCTTGTGATAGCAGAAGTGCGGGATGTAGGTGCCGGCCTTCTCGGCGGCATGCATGACCATGCTGCCTTCCAGGACCGAGACCTTCTGACCGTCGAGTTCGATTTCAACCATGATGGTGTTTACCTTGGCGCTCAGGTCGGAGCCACCAGGGGCTTCTTGTGTTCAATCAGGTGCACGAACTCGTGCTTGAAGTGCTTGATCATGGCGCGCACAGGCATCGCCGCCGCGTCTCCCAGCGCGCAGATCGTGCGGCCCTGGATGTTGTCGGCCACCGAGTTCAGGAGGTCGATATCCTCCGCCCTGCCCTCGCCGTGATAGATGCGTTCCAGCACGCGGTGCATCCAGCCCGTGCCTTCGCGGCAGGGCGTGCACTGGCCGCAGGACTCGTGGGCGTAGAAGTAGGACAGGCGCAGCAGGCTCTGCACCATGCAGCGCGAGTCGTCGATGACGATGACCGCGCCCGAACCCAGCATGGAGCCGGCCTTGGCGATGGAGTCGTAGTCCATCGTGCACTGCATCATCACGTCGGCAGGCAGCACCGGCGCGGACGAGCCACCGGGGATGACGGCCTTGAGCTTGCGACCCTTGCGCACGCCACCCGCCATCTCCAACAGCACAGAGAAAGGCGTGCCCAGCGGGATCTCGTAGTTGCCTGGGCGCTCCACGTCGCCGGACACCGAGAACAGCTTGGTACCGCCGTTGTTGGGCTTGCCGATTTCGAGGTAGGCCTGTCCGCCGTTGCGGATGATCCAGGGCACCGCCGCGAAGGTCTCGGTGTTGTTGATCGTCGTCGGCTTGCCGTACAGGCCGAAACTCGCCGGGAACGGCGGCTTGAAGCGCGGCTGGCCCTTCTTGCCTTCCAGCGATTCCAGCAGCGCGGTTTCCTCGCCGCAGATGTAGGCGCCGAAGCCATGGTGGCCGTGCAGCTGGAAGCTGAAGTCCGAGCCCATGATCTTGTCACCGAGGTAGCCGGCGGCACGGGCCTCTTCCAGGGCGGCTTCGAAGCGCTCGTAGACCTCGAAGATCTCGCCGTGGATGTAGTTGTAGCCGACCTTGATGCCCATCGCGTAGGCCGCAATGGCCATGCCTTCGATGACCTGGTGCGGGTTGAACATCAGCAGGTCGCGGTCCTTGCACGTGCCCGGCTCGCCTTCGTCGGAATTGCAGACGAGGTACTTCTGGCCCGGGAACTGGCGGGGCATGAAGCTCCACTTCAGGCCGGTCGGGAAGCCCGCGCCGCCGCGGCCGCGCAGCGCCGAGGTCTTGACTTCGGCAATCACCTGGTCGGCCGTCAGGCCTTCGCCGCCGTCCTTGCCAAGGATCTTGCGCAGGGCTGCGTAGCCGCCGCGGGCTTCATAGTCCTTGATAGCCCAGTTCTTGCCGTCCAGGTCCGCGTAGATCTGCGGGCTGATGTGGCGGCCGTGGAAGCAGGTCTCGGCGCCCGAGGATTGGAATTTGGAGAGATCCAGCATCGTTGTCCTCAGGCCTTGGCGGCTTCAGCGCGCAGCACGTCGACCAGCTCGTCGAGGCGGTCGTTCGTCATGAAGCTGCACATCTGGCGGTCGTTGACCAGCATCACCGGCGAGTCGGCACAGGCACCCAGGCACTCGGTCTTCTGGACGGTGAACAGGCCGTCGGCCGTCGTGCCGCCCTGCTCGATGCCAAGCTTGCTGCACAGGTGATCCAGCGCGTTCTGGCCGTCGCGCAACTGGCAAGGCAGATTGGCGCAGACGCCCAGCTTGAACTTGCCAACCGGGCGCTGGTTGTACATGTTGTAGAACGTCGTCACCTCGTACACGGCGATGGTCGGCATGCCGAGGTGGGCAGCGATCACGTCTTCGGCAGCGCGGGGCACGTAGCCCTCTTCCTGCTGCACGATGGCCAGGCAGGCCATGACGGCCGACTGGCGCATCTCGTACGGGTACTTGGCGACCTCGCGGTCGAAACGCGCACGTGTGGCGTCGCTGAGCGTGTAGCTCGAAGCGTTGGGGGTGGATGTCGTCATCGTCGTCACAGCTTCAACGGTCGATTTCGCCGAACACGATGTCCATCGTGCCGATGATGGCCACGGCGTCCGCGATCATGTGGCCGCGGCCCATTTCGTCCAGCGCCGCGAGGTGGGCAAAGCCGGGCGCGCGGATCTTCAGGCGGTACGGTTTGTTGGCACCGTCGCTGACCATGTAGATACCGAACTCGCCCTTGGGGTGCTCGACGGCCGCGTAGGCCTCTCCTTCCGGCACGTGGAAACCTTCGGTGAAGAGCTTGAAGTGGTGGATCAACTCTTCCATGTTGGACTTCATGTCCACGCGTGAAGGCGGCGCTACCTTGTGGTTGTCGGTGATTACCGGACCGGGGTTGGCGCGCAACCAAGCCGAGCACTGCTGGATGATGCGGTTGGACTGGCGCATCTCTTCCACGCGCACGACGTAACGGTCGTAGGTGTCGCCGTTGGTGCCGATGGGGATGTCGAAATCCATCTTGTCGTACACGTCGTACGGCTGGGTCTTGCGCAGGTCCCAGGCAATGCCCGAGCCCCGCAGCATCGCCCCGGTGAAGCCCAGGTTCAGTGCACGCTCGGGCGACACCACGCCGATGCCAACGGTGCGCTGCTTCCAGATACGGTTGTCGGTCAGGAGCGTCTCGTAGTCGTCGACGTTCTTCGGGAAGCGCGCGCAGAAGTCGTCGATGAAGTCCAACATCGAGCCCTGGCGGTTCTCGTTCAGCTGGGCGATCGCCTTGGCATTGCGGATCTTGCTGACCTTGTACTGCGGCATCACGTCAGGCAGGTCGCGATAGACGCCACCCGGACGGAAGTAGGCCGCGTGCATGCGCGCACCCGACACGGCTTCGTACAGGTCGAACAGGTCCTCACGCTCTCGGAAGCAGTAGATGAGGATGTTCATCGCACCGCAGTCCAGGCCGTGGCAGCCCAGCCAGAGCAGATGGTTCAGCAGGCGCGTGATTTCCGCGAACATCACGCGGATGTACTGCGCACGGATCGGCACCTCGATACCCAGCATCTTCTCAATGGCCAGGCAGTACGCGTGCTCGTTGGCCATCATCGACACGTAGTCGAGGCGGTCCATGTATGGCAGCGACTGGATGTAGGTCTTCTGCTCAGCGAGTTTCTCGGTCGCGCGGTGCAGCAGGCCAATGTGCGGGTCAGCGCGTTGGATGACTTCGCCGTCCAGTTCCAGCACCAGGCGCAGCACGCCGTGCGCGGCCGGGTGTTGCGGACCGAAGTTGAGGGTGTAGTTCTTGATTTCGGCCATGGTTCAGAGCCCGCCGTACTTGTCTTCGCGAATGATCCGAGGCGTGATCTCACGCGGCTCGATGGTCACCGGCTGATAGATGACGCGCTTCTGCTCGGCGTCATAGCGCATCTCGACATGACCCGACACCGGGAAGTCTTTGCGCATCGGGTGACCGATGAAGCCGTAGTCCGTCAGGATGCGGCGCAGGTCGTCGTGACCGTCGAAGATGACGCCGTACATGTCGAAGGCCTCACGCTCGAACCAATTGGCCGAGCTCCAAACCGGTGTTACCGAAGCCACGCAGGGGAAGTCGTCGTCGGAGGCGAACACCTTCAGGCGCAGGCGCCAGTTCTTGGACACCGATAGCAGGTGGCTGACGATGGCGTAGCGCTGGCCTTCATAACCACCGTTGCCGAAGTCGCTGTAGTCGACGCCGCAGAGGTCGATCAGTTGCTCGAGCTTCAGCTCGGGGTGATCGCGCAGCGTGGTGGCGACATCGAGATAGTCGGCCGCGCGCACGGTCAGCGTCAGTTCGCCCAGGGCGTTCTTCAGCTCGACGACGCGCTCACCGAGGATGGCGCCAACTTGCTGGGCCAGGGTTTCGAGATTCAGGCTCATACCTTGGCGCTCAGCGGGCAATGGTGTTTTCGCGGCGGATCTTGGCCTGCAGTTGCAGGATGCCGTAGAGCAGCGCTTCAGCCGTGGGCGGGCAGCCCGGCACGTAGACGTCCACCGGCACGATGCGGTCGCAGCCACGCACGACGGAGTAGCTGTAGTGGTAGTAGCCGCCGCCGTTGGCGCAACTGCCCATCGACAACACCCAGCGTGGCTCGGCCATCTGGTCGTAGACCTTGCGCAGAGCCGGCGCCATCTTGTTGCACAGCGTGCCGGCCACAATCATCAGGTCGGACTGGCGCGGACTCGGACGGAACAACATGCCAAAGCGGTCGATGTCGTAGCGCGCGGCACCCGCGTGCATCATCTCGACGGCGCAACAGGCCAAGCCGAACGTCATCGGCCACAGCGAGCCAGTCTTGGACCAGTTGATGAGCTTGTCGACCGAGGTCGTGACAAAGCCCTCTTTCAGGACGCCTTCAATACCCATATCGAATTCCCAGCGTGTTTGGCTTGGCGTTCATTCCCAATCCAGGGCGCCTTTTTTCCATTCGTAGGCGAAGCCGACGACCAGAATGCCGAGGAAGATCATCATGGCCCAGAAGCCCGTCGCACCGATTTCCTTGAGCGCCACGGCCCAGGGAAACAGGAAGGCAATTTCCAGGTCGAAAAGAATGAACAGAATGGCGACGAGGTAGTAGCGCACATCGAATTTCATGCGCGCGTCTTCAAAGGCCTCAAAGCCGCATTCGTAGGGGGAGTTCTTGGCCGCATCGGGCCGATTGGGGCCGAGCAGCGCGCCGAGCACCTGAGGTGCGATCCCGACCACTGCGCCGACCAAGATGAAGAGGATGACGGGCAGGTATTGATCGAGATTCATCTGGGCTTTCTCGGGTCGACTAAAACGTCTTCGTCAACATGACCTGCGCAGCGCAGGCCACAAAAGCAAACAGGCGCGCCACCAGCGAAACGGTAGTTTTCGCTCGCGGATCGCGCCCGCCTTGAACCTTGCGTCAATCGACCCAGCTTCAGGCTGGACGACCTCGGCGACAGGCCGCTTTGGCTGCTGATTCCCGCATCAGGACCAACGGGAATCCTAGCCGATGTTCTGGTGCCGTCGGCGAGACTCGAACTCGCACAGCTTTCGCCACTACCCCCTCAAGATAGCGTGTCTACCAATTTCACCACGACGGCAGGTACTCAATTCCGCCTGACACCCGGGAGGGCTTGCGTGCCAGACAGCCTCGAATTCTATACCGGAAAAACCATGCCTCCGGCGAAGAAGCGAGGGTTTTAGTCAGGCTTCAGTTCGCTGCGCCCGAAGCCGCAACGGATGCCGGTGCAGCGGGTGCCACGACAGCGCCGGGGATGGCAGCCGCCCCGGAAGCAGCCGATGCCGGCGCCACGACGGCGGCACGGTCCAGCACACTGTCGGCGCCCGACGTGGACGTGCGGCCGTTAGACAGGAAGGCCAGGCCCAGCGTGCAGCCGAAGAACAGCGTGGCCGCGACGGCCGTGCTGCGCGACAGGAAATTGGCGCTGCCGGTGGCGCCGAACAGGCTGCCCGACGCGCCGCTGCCGAAGGAGGCACCCATGTCGGCGCCCTTGCCGTGCTGCACCAGCACCAGACCGATGATCGCCAGGGCTGAGAGCAACTGAACGATCAACACCAGATTCGCAAAGAACTGCATTCCAAACACTCCATCAAAACTCGATGACGCCCGACTCGCATGCGTCGGGCATCGGGAAACTCAGTGCGCCGCGGCGCGGCAGATGGCGGCGAAGTCGGCCGCCTTCAACGATGCGCCGCCAATCAGGCCGCCATCAATATCGGGCTGCGAGAACAACTCGGCCGCGTTGTCGGCCTTGACGCTGCCGCCGTAAAGGATGCGCATCGTCGCGAAGCGGTCGGTGGCGGCGTGCAACTGGGCACGCAGCACGGCGTGCACGGCCTGCGCCTCGGCGGGGGATGCGGTCAGGCCGGTGCCGATGGCCCAGACGGGCTCATAGGCGACCACCATCTCACCGCAGCAATGGCCCAGGGTGTGGATGACGGCAGCGAGCTGTCGCTTGACGACGGCTTCGGTCTGGCCGGCCTCGCGCTCGGCGCGCGTTTCACCCACGCAGACGATGGGCGTCACGCCGTGGGCGAGCGCAGCCTTCGCCTTGTCGGCGACGAGTTGGTCGCTCTCCGCGTGATAGGCGCGGCGCTCCGAGTGGCCCACGATGACGTAGCGGCAGCCGACGTCCGCCAACATGGCCGACGACACCTCGCCGGTGTATGCACCCTGCTCGTGCGCGGAGCAGTCCTGCGCACCGTAGACGATGGCCGTGCCGGTCAGCGCGAGCGCCGTCTCTGCGACGTAGAGGGACGGGACGCAAACGGCGACGTCCGCGTTCCAGGGGCCGGCTTCCTTGAGGCCGGCGAGCAACTGGGCGTTGACAGCGCGGCTGCCATGCATCTTCCAGTTGCCCACGACGAGTTTTCTTCTCATCTCAGCTCCATCACCAGTTCAGCACGATCTTGCCGATGTGCTGGTTCGATTCCATCAGCGCGTGCGCCTCTGCCGCGTTGGCAGCGGGCAGCTCGCGATAAATGACCGGCTTGATCCGACCCGCCTCGATCAGCGGCCAGACCTTGTCGCGCAGGGAGCGCGCCAGGCTGGCCTTGAAAGCGGCAGAGCGCGGCCGCAGCGTCGAGCCGGTGATCGTTAGCCGCTTGCGCAGCACGAGACCGGCGTCGATCTGCGAGTTCACGCCACCCTGCACCGCAATCAGCGCCAGGCGACCATCCTCGGCCAGCGCTTGCACGCCACGGCCAATGTAGTCACCGGCCACCATGTCCAGGATCACGTCGACACCCCGACCGCCAGTGGCAGCACGGGCTTCAGCGACGAAATCCTGTTCGCGGTAGTTGATCGCGACATCGGCACCCAACGCCAGGCAGGCAACGGCCTTGTCGGCGCCGCCGACCGTCACCAGCACCTTGGCGCCGAACGCCTTGGCCATCTGGATGGCCGTGACACCGATGCCGCTGCTGCCGCCATGGATCAACAGTGTCTCGCCGGCTTGCAGGCCGACGCGGTCGAACACATTGGCCCAGACGGTGAAGCAGGTCTCGGGCAGGCTCGCGGCCTGCGCCAGGGTCCAGCCCGCAGGCACCGGCAGGCACTGGCCCACGGGCGCCGCGCACAGCTCGGCATAGCCCCCGCCGTTGACCAGAGCGCAAACCTTGTCACCGATCGCGAAGCCAGCCTCGGCCAGCGCCGCGGCATCGCCGGAGACGATCTCGCCTGCCACTTCCAAGCCAGGCAGATCGCTGGCACCAGGCGGAGGCGGGTAGGCGCCCTTGCGCTGCAAAACATCAGGCCGGTTGATGCCGGATGCGGCAACGCGTATCACGCACTCGCCGGGCCCAGGCACCGGGTCCGGTCGAGTGACCAGTTCCAGCACCTCGGGCCCGCCGGGGCGGGTGATCGCAATCGCCTGCATCGCAGCCTGACGCCGACTCGACGCTTACTCGGCCGCCGGGGCTGCTGCCTCGACGGGCGCCGGGGCGGGCGCGGCTTCACGGTCGATCAGCGCCTTCATCGACAGCTTGATGCGACCCTTCTCGTCCGTCTCCAGCACCTTGACCTTGACGATCTGGCCTTCGCTCAGGAAGTCGGTGACCTTTTCGACGCGCTGGTGGGCGATCTGGCTGATGTGCAGCAGTCCGTCCTTGCCGGGCAACAGGTTCACGAGAGCACCGAAGTCCAGGATCTTGACGATCGGGCCTTCGTAGACCTTGCCGATTTCAACTTCGGCAGTGATCTCGGCGATGCGCTTCTTGGCCAGCTCGGCCTTGGCGCCGTCGGTCGAGGCGATGGTGATGGTGCCGTCTTCGCCGATGTCGATGGTGGTGCCGGTCTCTTCGGTCAGCGCACGGATGGTGGCGCCGCCCTTGCCGATCACGTCACGGATCTTCTCGGGGTTGATCTTCATCGTGTACAAGCGCGGCGCAAAGTCGCTGACTTCGGTGTTCGCCGTGGCCATCGCGCCGACCATCACGCCCAGGATGTGCAGGCGAGCTTCCTTGGCCTGCGCCAGCGCGACCTGCATGATTTCCTTGGTGATGCCCTGGATCTTGATGTCCATCTGCAGGGCCGTGATGCCGGTCGTCGTGCCCGCCACCTTGAAGTCCATGTCGCCGAGATGGTCCTCGTCACCCAGGATGTCGGTCAGCACGGCGAAACGGTTGCCGTCCTTGATCAGACCCATGGCGATGCCGGCCACGTGGGCCTTCATCGGCACACCGGCGTCCATCAGTGCCAAGCAGCCGCCGCAGACCGATGCCATCGACGAGGAGCCGTTGGACTCGGTGATTTCCGAGACCAGGCGCACCGAGTAGGGGAAGTCTTCCTTGCTCGGCAGCGCGGCGATCAGTGCGCGCTTGGCCAGGCGGCCGTGGCCGATTTCCCGGCGCTTAGGGCTGCCGACACGACCCGTCTCGCCGGTGGCGAAGGGGGGCATGTTGTAGTGCATCATGAAGCTGTCGGTGAACTCGCCGGCCAGCGCGTCGATGCGCTGTGCGTCGCGGTCCGTGCCCAGCGTCGCGATGACCAGGGCCTGCGTCTCACCACGCGTGAACAGCGCCGAGCCGTGGGTGCGCGGCAGCACGCCATTGCGGATCTCGATGGGGCGCACGGTACGCGTGTCGCGGCCGTCGATGCGCGGCTCGCCGGCCAGGATCTGGCCGCGCACGATGCCGGCTTCGATCTCGAACAGCAGGCCTTCGACCTCGACCTTGTCGAACTCGACGCCTTCGGCTTTCAGCGCAGCGAACACGTTGGACGTGACGGCGCGGCAGGCTTGCGTGCGTGCTTGCTTGGAGCGGATCTGGTAGGCCGCCTTGAGGCCTTCTTCGGCCAGGGCCTTGACCTTGGCGATGAAGGGTTCGTTCTTGGCCGGCGCTTGCCAGTCCCAGGCCGGCTTGGCGGCATCTCGCACCAAATCGTTGATCGCCGCGATGGCGATGTTGCCCTGCTCGTGGCCGTAGACCACGGCGCCCAGCATGATTTCTTCCGACAGGCCCGAGGCTTCGGACTCGACCATCAGCACGGCGGCCTGCGTGCCGGCGACGATCAGGTCCATCTGGCTGTTGGCCAGCTCGGTCTTGCCCGGATTCAGGATGTACTCGCCGTTGACGTAACCGACGCGCGCGGCACCGATGGGGCCGTTGAACGGGATGCCGGAGATGGCCAGCGCGGCCGAGGTGCCGATCATGGCGGCGATGTCGGCCTGGACTTCAGGGTTCAGCGACAACACGTGCACGACAACCTGGACTTCGTTGAAGAAGCCTTCCGGGAACAGCGGGCGGATCGGGCGGTCGATCAGGCGGCTGGTCAGCGTCTCCAGCTCGCTCGGGCGGCCTTCACGCTTGAAGAAGCTGCCGGGGATCTTGCCGGCGGCGTACGTCTTCTCGATGTAGTCGACAGTCAGCGGAAAGAAATCCTGGCCTGCCTTGGCTTCGGTCTTGGCGACGACGGTGGCCAGCACCACGGTGCCTTCGATGCTCACCAGCACGGCGCCGGTGGACTGACGGGCGATCTCGCCGGTCTCAAGCACCACTTGGTGGTTGCCCCACTGGAAGCTCTTGGTGACCTTGTTGAACAAACTCATGCTCATCTCCTGGTTGTGTCAGGCACCGTCTTCACACGAAGAAGGCACCGGGGGAACCGAGAACGATGCTGGGTTTGGCGTGATGCCATTCCAGCGCGGCTCGCACAGCGAACCGCCTTGGAATGACACATCGGCGCCACGGCAGCTTGGTTCCACGGCAGAAAAGCAAAGAGCCTGACCTGGGCTTGATGGACCAGACAGGCTCCTTGCGGATTGGGGTGGCTTACTTACGCAGGCCGAGCTTGGCGATCAGCGCGGTGTAGCGGCTGGAATCGATGCGCTTCAGGTAGGCCAGCAGGCTCTTGCGAGTGTTGACCATCTTCAGCAGGCCGCGGCGGCCATGGTGGTCCTTGGCGTGAAGCTTGAAGTGGGGGGTCAGCTCGTTGATGCGGGCGGTCAGCAGGGCGACCTGGACTTCGGGCGAGCCGGTGTCGTTGGCGCTGCGGGCGTTGGCCTTGACGATCTCGGCCTTGTTCATATCGGCGACGGACATTTTGTTTTCCAAAAGGTTTCGGAAGTCCGGCCGGGCGAGACGCACACGAGGCGCTGCCGCAGACGGTTCCGGGGTTGACTTGCGGACACGGGGGAAACCACCCCGAGCCGTGCTTGACGTTCCACACGCATTGCGGCGCGCAAAACCTGCGGATTCTAGCCCAAAGTGGCAGAAGCACCCAAGTTGGCGTAGGCCAAGCTCGCGGACATGCTGCCGCACCCAGCGGTTTTCAAGAGCCGGAATCGCCCTGCCCTGCAAATCCGGGACATCTCCCTGTTCCGGCCTTGCGGGCTCTTGAAGCGCCTGCGCACCACCCTATCTCTCGGTCATCGGGTGCTGCTCCCGACCCAGTGAAGCAGCGTCAACACCACGGAGTTTCACCATGTTCTACCTGACCCACCCCCGTCACGTCGCCCGCGTCCTGCGCCAGTTCGAGGCCGATGACGCCGCCCGCAGGCCGGCCCTCGACGTCAGTGAGGACGACAAGGCCTATCACGTGACGCTGGACATGCCCGGCGTGGAAAAGGCGGCGGTCAAGGTCCGCATCGACGGCCGTCGCGTCGAGGTCGAGACGGCCAACGACGAATCCGCAGAGAAGACCGACGGCTCCCGACTGCTCTACCGCGAGCGCCGTGCCGCCCGTTACGCCCGCAGCTTCTCGCTGCCGCAGGAGGTCGACCAGACCACGTCCGCAGCTCGCTTCGAGAACGGCGTGCTGACCCTGAACCTGGTCAAGCGCGTGCCGGAAAACGGCGGCACCCTGACGATCAACTGAGGCTCCAGCGCGGACGGACCTCGAAGCCGCCGTCGCGTCGCGGATGGGCCAAGCCGCGCTGCACCCGCAGCGCGGCAGCCATCGCGATCATGGCGCCGTTGTCGGTGCACAGGCTCAGCTCCGGATAGTGCACGCGCACGCCGCGCTTGCCACAGGCGGCGTTCAGCTGCTCGCGCAGCTTGGCATTGGCGCCCACGCCGCCAGCCACGACCAGGCGCTTCAGACCAGTCATCTTCAGCGCCAGCAGCGACTTCTTCACCAACACCTCGACGATGGCTGCCTGCGTGGATGCGGCGAGATCGGCTCGCGTCAGCTCGCAGGGCGAGTCGCCGGCCTTCTTCACCTGAGTCAGCACGGCGGTCTTCAGGCCGGCAAAGCTGAAATCCGGCTTGCCGCTGTGTAGCAGCGGGCGTGGCAACGCGTAGGCCTGCGGGTTGCCAAACTCGGCCATGCGCGCCAAGTGCGGGCCGCCGGGGTACGGCAGGCCCAGCAGCTTGGCACTCTTGTCGAAGGCTTCGCCCGCCGCGTCGTCGATGGTTTCGCCCAGCATCTCGTAGCTGCCAACGTCGTTCACGCGCATGAGCTGCGTGTGGCCGCCGCTGACCAGCAGCGCCACGAACGGGAACTCCGGTGGATCGGCCGACAGGAAGGGCGACAACAGATGCCCTTCCAAGTGATGGATGGGCAGCGCCGGAACATCCAGCGCAGTGGCCAGCGACACGGACACGCCGGCCCCCACCAGCAGCGCGCCGGCGAGGCCGGGGCCTTGCGTGTAGGCGATCAGGTCGACGTCGCGAAGTGCCAGGCCGGCCTGCGCCAACACTTCGCGCGTCAACGGCAGCACGCGGCGCACGTGGTCACGCGAGGCCAGCTCGGGCACCACGCCGCCGTAGGCCTGGTGCATCGTGATCTGGCTGTGCAGCGCCTGCGCCAGCAACCGAGGCGGCGCGTCGCCGGCCACCTCGATGAGCGCCACCCCGGTCTCGTCGCAGGACGACTCGAACCCCAGGATGCGCTGGACGGCAGTCACTTGCCTTCCTTGGCGTGGTTGATCGAATACTTGGGGATCTCGACAGTGACGTCCTGCTGGCGCAGCAGCGCCTGGCAGGACAGGCGCGAGTCGGGCTCCAGCCCCCAGGCACGGTCCAGCATGTCCTCTTCGTCCTCCTCCATCTCGCTCAGCGAACGGGCGCCCTCGCGCACGATGACGTGGCAGGTCGTGCAGGCGCAGACCTGGTCGCAGGCGTGCTCGATGTGGATGTCGTTGGCCAGCAGCGCTTCGCAGATTGACGTGCCGGGCGTTGCGGTGATGCTGGCGCCGTCGGGACAGTACTCGGCGTGCGGGAGGATCTTGATGACGGGCATGTCTTTGTTCTCTCAAAGGGCCGAGACGTTGCGGCCGGTCAGCGCGCGCGCGATGGAGCGGTTCATGCGCTCGGCGGCAAAGCCTTCGGTCGCTTCGGCCAGCGCCTTGACGGCGGCATCGATGGCATCGGCATCGTGGTCCATCGCCGCAAGCAGCACCAGGCGAGCCTCCAAGGCATCACGCTCGACGGCGGGCAGCAGGTCGCCATCCACCGCAAGCGCGCTGCGCGTCGCAAGCACCATGCGCTCGGCCTCGACCTTGGCCTCTCGCAGCTTGCGGGCCGCCATGTCGCCCTCGGCGCTGGCAAAACCATCCTTCAACATGCCGGCAATCTCGGCATCACCCAGGCCGTAGCTGGGCTTGACGGTGATGGCCGCCTGCACGCCCGAGGTCAGCTCCTCGGCAGCAACGTTCAGCAGTCCGTCGGCATCGACCTGGAAGCTGACACGGATGCGCGCGGCGCCGGCCACCATCGGCGGGATGCCGCGCAGCTCGAAGCGCGCCAGCGAGCGGCATTCGCTGACCAGCTCGCGCTCGCCCTGCACGACGTGGATGGCCAGCGCGGTCTGGCCGTCCTTGAAGGTGGTGAAGTCCTGGGCTTTGGCGACGGGGATGGTCGAGTTGCGCTCGATGACGCGCTCGGTCAGGCCGCCCATGGTCTCTAGACCGAGGGACAACGGGATCACATCCAGCAGCAGGATCTCGCCGTCGGCAGCATTGCCGGCCAGCTGGTTGGCCTGGATAGCGGCACCCAAGGCAACGACCTCGTCGGGGTTCAGGTTGGTCAGCACGTCGCGACCGAACAGCTCGCTCACCGCACGGCGCACGACGGGCATGCGCGTGGAGCCGCCGACCATCACCGTGCCGGCCACGTCAGCCGCCTTGACCTTGGCGTCGCGCAGCACGCGCTTCACGGCGGACAGCGTCTTGGCCAGCAGCGGCTGGGCGAGCGCCTCGAACTGCTCGCGCGTCACAGCGACGCGCAGCTCGCCCTCGTCCAGCGCGGCGACCAGCTCGGTCGCGTCAGCACTCGACAGCGCTTCCTTCGCCGCACGTGCCGCGACCAGCACGGCACGTTTGTCGTGGGCCGACTCGATGGCGCGCCCCGCCAGCGCCCAGTCAGCCAGCACGCGGTCGAAGTCGTCACCGCCCAACGCCGCATCGCCACCGGTCGCGACGACCTCGAACACCCCGCGCGTCAAGCGCAGCAGCGAGATGTCGAAGGTGCCGCCGCCCAGGTCGTAGACCGCGTACAGGCCTTCGCTGGCGTTGTCCAGGCCGTAGGCGATGGCCGCGGCCGTGGGTTCGTTGATGAGGCGCAGCACCTTCAGGCCGGCCAGCTCGGCGGCGTCCTTGGTGGCCTGGCGCTGGGCATCGTCGAAATAGGCCGGCACGGTGATGACGGCGCCGAACAGGTCGTCAGCGAAGCTGTCCTCGGCACGGAAGCGAAGCGTGGCCAGGATCTCGGCAGACACCTCGACGGGGCTCTTAACGCCATCACGGGTGTTGATCGCGAGCATGCCGGGGCGGTCCTCGAACCGGTAAGGCAACTGCTCGCGGTTGCCCACGTCGGCCAGGCCGCGGCCCATGAAGCGCTTGACGGAGACGATGGTGTTCTCAGGGTCCTCGGCCTGGACGGCGAGTGCGTCAGCGCCGATCTGGCGGCGGCCTTCGGGCAGGTAGCGCACGGCAGACGGCAGGATCACGTGGCCTTGCTCGTCGGGCAGGCATTCGGCCACGCCGTGGCGCACGGCGGCGACGAGCGAATGCGTCGTGCCGAGGTCGATGCCGACGGCGATGCGGCGCTGGTGGGGGTCCGGAGACGCGCCGGGTTCGGAGATCTGGAGCAGGGCCATGTTTTAAGCGTCGAGCGCGGCTAGGCGCTGATCGATGTCGGCACGGAAGCGCTGGATGAACATCAGCGCGCGGACCTGGGAGGCGGCAGCGGGGGCGTCGTGGGTTTCGTCGAGCAGACGCTGCACGGTGGCGAGGGCGGCGGCTTCGGCTTGCGCCGCGTCGTCGTCCAGGGCTTGCAGCGCGGCTTCGCCGTCGGCTTCGTCGAGGGCCTCGCGCCACGCCATCTGCTGCATCAGGAAGGCGGTGGGCATCTGCGTGTTGTTCTCGGCCTGAACGAGCGCGCCCCGCAGCTCGCAGAGGTAGGCCGCCCGCTTGAGCGGGTCGCGCAGGCGCTGGTAGCCCTCGTTGACGCGCATGGCCCACTGCATGGCAACGCGCTGAGCGGCGGCGCCTTCCGATGCGAAGCGGTCGGGGTGGACTTGGGCCTGCAGCGACTTCCAGCGCGCATCGATGTCGGCGCGGACCTGGGCCTGCTGCTCAGGCAGGCCGAAGAGCTGGAAGTCGTTGTCGGTGAGGCGCATGGCGGGAATGAAAAAAGCGCGGTCTGCACCGCGCCCGTCATTGATTCAATGAGGCCTAGACACGGAAGGACTCACCGCAGCCGCACTTGTCTTTCTCGCGCGGGTTGCGGAACTTGAAGCCTTCGTTCAGGCCTTCGCGGACGAAGTCCAGCTCGGTACCGTCCAGGTAAGGCAGGCTCTTGGGGTCAATGAGGATCTTGACCTCGTGGCCCTCGAAGATGACGTCCTCGGGCGCCACCTCGTCGGCGTATTCCAGCTTGTAAGCCAGACCCGAGCAGCCGGTCGTCTTCACGCCCAAACGCACGCCCACGCCCTTGCCGCGCTTGGCGATGTAGCGCTTGACGTGGCGGGCTGCGGCTTCGGTGAGCGTGACGGACATATCAGGCGGAATGCTTGGCGCGGTAGTCGTCCACGGCGGCCTTGATGGCGTCTTCCGCCAGGATGGAGCAGTGGATCTTGACCGGCGGCAGCGCCAGTTCTTCAGCGATCTGCGTGTTCTTGATCGTCAGCGCTTCGTCCAGGCTCTTGCCCTTGACCCATTCGGTCACCAGCGAGC
>JACPYV010000115.1 GCA_016195825.1 Burkholderiales bacterium
GCGCTTGGCGCATGGCCACCGCAGCGCTGGCTCACCGCGACGTGGCCGGAGCCTTCGACGCCATGGCCGAGGCCTACGTGACCCAGCAGTACGACGTGCTGCCCGGCGACAAGCGGCCACGCCCTGAGGGGGTGAGCCGGCGCTTTGGCGAGATCCTGGGAGAGATCTTCCAGGGCCGCGAATCGGAAGTGCTGGCTCACCCGCGGCTGCGTCTGCACGTCGTCACCTCGCGCGGCCAGAACAAGGGCTTGGGGCTGCTGGCGCGCGAAGGCCGGCTGCGCACGCCGCTGGGCTACCTCGGCGCCTTCGCGGCCAACGCCGTGTCGCGCCCGCTGCTGGGTCGCTTCCTGGAGCGCGTCGTCTTCTCCGACCCGCGCGACCGCCTCCCGCTGAAGCTGGGCGACTTCACGACCCGCGAGGTTCACCTCTCGCGCGCCAACCTGCGCGGTGCACTGCTGGCCAGTTGCTCCATCCCCTTCTGGCTGCAGGCCCAGCACGACCTGCCCGGCGCGCCGCGCGGTGCCTACTGGGATGGCGGCATCACCGACTACCACCTGCACCTGGACTACCGTGCGCTGCAGGAATCGGGCTCTCCGCTGGTGCTGTACCCGCACTTCCAGCGGCAGGTCGTGCCCGGCTGGCTGGACAAGGCGCTCAAGCACCGTCACCGCTCGACCGCCTTCCTCGACAACGTCGTGCTGCTGAGCCCGTCGCCTGAGTGGATCGCCCAGCTGCCGGGCGCCAAGTTACCGGACCGCAACGACTTCATGGCGCTGGACGCCGACGAGCGCCGTCGCCGCTGGCGCGTGGCCGTTAGCGAAAGCCAGCGACTCGCCGATGAATTCGCTGCGTTGGCCCAGCGCGACTCCATTTCCGCCTTGCCGCTTTAGAATCACCGCTCCCTCCCCTCACAAGAGCGAGAAAGGCACCCTGGTTATGACACCGCGAACTACGACCACCTTCACCGGCACCACCGGTATCTAGTCGGCCGCGGCTCGTCACGCCAGTCCTTTTCGGACGTCACCAATCAAGCGCGGCAAGTGGCCGCGCTTTTTTGTTTCTCGCTCCCGGAGCACCCATGATTTCGATTCAACTCCCCGACGGCTCCCGCCGTGAGTTCCCTGCCCCGCTGTCGGTCGGCGACGTCGCCGCCAGTATCGGCACCGGCCTGGCCAAGGCCGCACTCGGCGGCAAGGTCGACGGCCAGGTCGTCGACCTTAGCCACGTCATCGACCACGACGTCCAGCTCGCCATCGTCACCGACAAGGACGCCGACGGCCTGGATCTGATCCGCCACTCCACCGCCCACCTGCTGGCCTACGCGGTCAAGTCGCTCTACCCCGATGCCCAGGTCACCATCGGCCCGGTCATCGAGAACGGCTTCTATTACGACTTCGCGTACAAGCGCCCGTTCACGCCCGACGACCTGGCCGCCATCGAGGCGAAGATGACCGAGCTCGCCCGCAAGGACGAGAAGGTCCAGCGCCGTGTGCTGCCGCGCGACGAGGCCGTGGCCCACTTCAAGGCCATGGGCGAGGCCTACAAGGCCGAGATCATCGAGAGCATCCCGGCCGACCAGGACGTTTCGCTGTATGCCGAAGGCGCCTTCGAAGACCTCTGCCGCGGCCCGCACGTGCCCAGCACGGGCAGGCTCAAGCACTTCAAGCTGATGAAGGTGGCCGGCGCCTACTGGCGCGGCGACCACCGCAACGAGATGCTGCAACGCATCTACGGCACGGCCTGGGCCAGCAAGGACGACTTGCAGAAGTACCTGACGATGCTGGAGGAGGCCGAGAAGCGCGACCACCGCCGTCTTGGCCGCGAACTGGATCTCTTCCACATCGACGAGCATGCCCCCGGCGTGGTCTTCTGGCACCCCAAGGGCTGGACGGTCTGGCAGGAGGTGGAGCAGTACATGCGCCGTGTCTACCGCGACAACGGCTACCAGGAGGTCAAAGGCCCGCAACTGCTGGACAAGACGTTGTGGGAGGCCACGGGTCACTGGGACAAGTACCGCGACAACATGTTCACGACCGAATCGGAGAAGCGCGACTACGCGCTCAAGCCGATGAACTGTCCCGGTCACATTCTGATCTTCAAGCACGGCGTCAAGAGCTACCGCGACCTGCCGCTGCGCTTCGGCGAGTTCGGCCAGTGCCACCGCAACGAGCCCACCGGCGGCCTGCACGGCATCATGCGTGTGCGCGGCTTCACGCAGGACGATGGCCACATCTTCTGCACTGAGGATCAGATCCTGCCCGAGTGCGTCGCCTACACGGCGCTGCTGCAAAAGGTCTACGCCGACTTCGGCTTCACGGACATCATCTACAAGGTCGCAACGCGCCCGGACGCGCGCATCGGCTCGGACGAGGTCTGGGACAAGGCCGAGCATGCGCTGATGGAATCGCTGCGCGCCTCGGGCGTGGACTTCATCATCTCCCCCGGTGACGGCGCCTTCTACGGTCCCAAGATCGAATACACGCTGAAGGACGCGCTGGGCCGCCAGTGGCAGTGCGGCACCATGCAGGTCGATTTCTCCATGCCGGGCCGCCTGGGGGCCGAGTTCGTCGACGAGGACGGCCAGCACAAGACGCCCGTCATGCTGCACCGCGCCATCGTCGGCAGCCTAGAGCGTTTCATCGGCATCCTGATCGAACAGCACGCCGGCGCGCTGCCCACTTGGCTGGCGCCAACGCAGGTCGTCGTGGCCAATATCACCGATGCACAGGCCGATTACGTGGCGGAAATTGTGAAATCGCTGCAAAAACAAGGGCTTAGGGCCTCGGCGGATTTGCGCAATGAGAAGATCACCTATAAAATCCGCCAGCATTCCATGCAAAAGCTGCCGTACATCCTTGTCGTAGGTGACAAGGAAAAGGCGAATGGCAGCGTTGCGGTACGCGCCCGTGGCAACCAGGATCTCGGCGTGATGCCCCTGCAGGACTTCCTCAACCGGATCTCCGCAGACATCACCAACAAGGTCTGAAACGCCTGCCGGGCGCGATTTGTTTTGTTTGGGCCCCTCGCCTTGGGGCTCTTTGAAAGGTCTACACCATCGCTACGTTTGCCGACCGTCGTGCGATTCCGGAGCGCAAGCACCGGTTGAACCGCGAAATCATGGCTCCCGAAGTCCGTCTGAACGGCCCCGAGAACGAACCCATCGGCGTCGTCAGCATCCAGGAAGCCCTGCGTATGGCGGGCGACATGGATGTGGACCTGGTCGAGATCTCTGCCACCGCCAATCCGCCGGTCTGCCGGCTGATGGACTATGGCAAGTTCAAGTACCAGGAGCAAAAGCGCGCTGCCGAAGCCAAGGCCAAGCAGAAGATCATCGAGATCAAGGAAGTCAAGTTCCGCCCGGGCACGGACGAAGGCGACTACCAGATCAAGATGCGCAATCTGCGTCGCTTCATCGCCGAAGACGGCGACAAGGGCAAGGTCACGCTGCGCTACCGGGGTCGTGAAATCACGCACCAGGATATCGGCATGCGCCTGCTGGAGCGGATTCGCGACGAACTGGCCGACGTGGCGATCGTCGAGAACATGCCAAAGCTCGAAGGTCGGCAGATGATCATGGTCCTGGCGCCCAAAAAGCGCTGAGACCCACGAAGTTTTAACCCGCCGGTTTGGTCGCCGACGGGTTCATTAGTCTCCTGAGGCCAACAAGTGTGTCGGGCTCACCGGCACCGCCCCAGGGACGCATTTAGAAGGAGCATTCACATGCCCAAAATGAAGACCAAGAGCAGCGCGAAAAAGCGTTTTCGCGTTCGTCCGGGTGGCACCGTCAAGCGCGGTCAGGCGTTCAAGCGCCACATCCTGACCAAGAAGACCACGAAGAACAAGCGTCAGCTCCGCGGCGCCGTCACCGTGCACGAAACCAACATGGGTCACATCGCTCAGATGCTGCCCTTTGCTGGCCTGTAATTCATCACTGACTCAAGGAGAAACACATGCCTCGCGTCAAACGTGGTGTAACCGCTCGTGCCCGTCACAAGAAGGTCTTGGCTCTGGCCAAGGGCTTCCGGGGTCGTCGTAAGAACGTCTTCCGCATCGCCAAGCAGGCGGTGATGAAGGCGGGCCAATACGCCTACCGTGACCGTCGTACCAAGAAGCGCGTCTTCCGCCAGCTCTGGATCGCCCGTATCAACGCAGCTTCGCGTGGTCTGGGTCTGTCCTACAGCAAGTTCGTGGCAGGTCTGAAGAAGGCCCAGATCGAGATCGACCGCAAGGTCCTCGCCGATCTGGCCGTCAACGACCCGGCTGGCTTTGCCAGCATCTTCGCCAAGGTGAAGGCCGCGCTCGCCTGATTGCGACCCGCTCCGGCTCACGTCGGAGCCCGCACTTTTGCAGGGCCGGCCCTTATGGGTCGGCCCTTTTTCATTTGCAAATGCAACCACAGAGGCACCAAGGCACAGCGGACGCTCTCTGCTGATTTCCTCTGTGACTCGGTGCCTCTGTGGTTGCGTTTTGTCGTCTCAACCGACCCATGACTGATCTCGAAAATCTGCTGCAGGCGGCCCAGGCCGACTTTGCCGCCGCTCCGACGCCCGCCGAATTGGAGAACGCCAAGGCCCGGTTCCTCGGCAAGTCCGGCCGCGTGACCGAACTGATGAAGGGCCTGGGCGCCCTCAGCATCGAGGAGAAGAAGACCCGCGGCGCCGAGATCAACCAGCTCAAGGTCGGCATCGAAGCCGCCCTGACCGCCCGCCGCGACGCGCTGGCCGCCGCCGAGCTGGAGAAGCAGCTCAAGGCCGAGGCGCTGGACGTCACCCTGCCCGGCCGCAGTCGCGGCACCGGTGGCCTGCACCCAATCACGCGGGCGATGGAGCGCATCGAGGCCATCTTCGGCTCCATGGGTTTTGACGTGGCCGACGGCCCCGAGATCGAGACCGACTGGTACAGCTTCTCGGCGCTGAACAACCCCGAGAACCACCCTGCTCGCTCCATGCAGGACACGTTCTACGTCGATATGAAGGACGAGAACGGGTCGTGGCTGAACCTGCGCCCGCACACCAGCCCGATGCAGATCCGCTACGCGCAGGCCCACGCCAAGCGCTACGCCGGTCAGGAGACCATGCCCGAGATCCGCGTCATCGCGCCGGGCCGCACCTACCGCGTCGACAGCGACGCGACCCACTCGCCGATGTTCCACCAGGTGGAAGGCCTGTGGGTGGGCGAGAACATCTCGTTCAAGGACCTGAAGGCGGTCTACCTGAACTTCATCACCGCCTTCTTCGAGACCGACCAGCTGCAGCTGCGCTTCCGCCCCAGCTACTTCCCGTTCACGGAACCCAGCGCCGAGATCGACATCATGTTCGAGAGCGGTCCGCTGAAGGGCCGCTGGCTGGAAGTCTCCGGCTCCGGCCAGGTGCATCCGCAGGTCATCCGCAACATGGGCCTGGACCCCGAGCGCTACATCGGCTTCGCCTTCGGCTCCGGCATCGACCGCCTCGCGATGCTGCGCTACGGCGTCAACGACCTGCGCGCCTTCTTCGACGGCGACCTCCGTTTCCTCTCGCAGTTCAAGTAATTCAGAAGAGCTATGCAATTCCCCGAGTCCTGGCTGCGCGAGTTCTGCAATCCGCCGCTGTCCACTGAAAAACTGGCCGAACTGCTGACCATGTCCGGCATGGAGGTGGAAGAGCTGCGCCCGGTCGCGCCGCCCTTCCACGGCATCGTCGTCGCCGAGATCCTCGAAGCCGAGCAGCACCCGAACGCCGACAAGCTGCGTGTCTGCAAGGTCAACGCCGGTGGCGCCGAACCGCTGCAGATCGTCTGCGGCGCTCCCAACGCCCGCGTGGGCATCAAGGTGCCGCTGGCCACCGTGGGCGCTGAATTGCCCACCGACGACGTGGCCAAGCCCTTCAAGATCGGTGTCGGCAAGCTGCGCGGCGTCGAGAGCTTCGGCATGCTGTGCTCGGCCCGCGAACTCAAGCTCAGCGAAGACCATGGCGGCCTGCTGGAGCTGGCTGCCGATGCCGTCATCGGCGAGGACATCCGCAAGCACCTGAGCCTCGACGACACGCTGTTCACGCTGAAGCTCACGCCTAACCTTGGCCATGGTCTGAGCGTGTTCGGCATCGCCCGCGAAGTGGCTGCGCTGACCGGCGCGCCGCTGTTGAAAGCCGAGTTCCCGGCTGTGAAGCCGACGCTGGACGACAAGCTGCCCGTGCGCGTCGAAGCCACCGACCTGTGCGGCCGTTTTTCGGGGCGCATCGTCAAGGGCATCGACACCAAGGCGCAGACGCCGGCATGGATGGTGCAACGCCTGGAACGCTGCGGCCAGCGTTCCGTGACCGCGCTCGTGGACATCTCGAACTACGTGATGTTCGAGTATGGCCGCCCGTCGCACATCTTCGACCTGGACAAGATCAGTGGCGAGCTGGTCGTGCGCTGGGGCAAGGCGGGCGAGCAGCTCAAGCTGCTGAACGGCAACACCATCACCGTCGACGACAAGGTCGGCGTCATTGCCGATGCGCGCGAAGTCGAGTCACTCGCCGGCATCATGGGTGGCGACCACACCGCCGTGTCCGACGACACGCGCAACGTCTACGTCGAGGCCGCCTTCTGGTGGCCCGAGGCCGTCATGGGCCGCGGCCGTCGCTACAACTTCTCGACCGACGCCGGCCACCGCTTCGAGCGCGGTGTCGATGCTTCGCAGACCGTCGAGCACATCGAGCGCATCACGCAGCTCATCATCGACATCTGCGGCACAGCAGACACGCGCGTCGGCCCGATGGACGACCAGTCGCCCCACCTGCCGGTGCGCAAGCCCGTAGCACTGCGCGTCGCGCGTGCCGCCAAGGTCATCGGCATGCCGCTGACGCAGGCGCAATGCGAAGGCGTGTTCACGCGCCTGGGCCTGCCCTTCAGCTCGGCGAACGGCGTCATCACGGTCACCCCGCCGAGCTGGCGCTTCGACCTTCTGATCGAGGAAGACCTGATCGAGGAAGTCATCCGCGTGCTGGGCTACCCGACGCTGCCGTCTACCGCGCCGCTGGCGCCCATCGTCGGCCGCACAGGCTCGGAATCGCGCCAGTCCACGCACGCGCTGCGTCGCGCCGTCGCCGCGCGCGACTACTTCGAGACCATCAACTTCAGCTTCGTCGAGGAACGCTGGGAGCGCGAGCTGGCCGGTGTCACCGACCCGATCAAGCTGCTGAATCCCATCGCCGCGCCGCTGTCGGTGATGCGCACCAGCCTGATCGGCAGCCTCGTGCAGGTGCTGCGCCACAACCAGGCGCGCCGTGCGACGCGCGTTCGCGTGTTCGAGCTGGGCCGCGTTTTCAAGCGCGACGCCGGCGTGGCCAACGGCCCGCTGGCGGTTGCCGGCATTGAGCAACCACTGCGCCTGGGTGGCCTGGCTTGGGGCCCGGCCGATCAGCCGCAATGGAGCCAGCGCGACCGCGCCGTCGATTTCTTCGACGTGAAAGGTGACCTGGAAGCCTTGTTCGCGCCGCAGGCACTGGCCTTTGAAGCGGCCGAGCACCCTGCCCTGCACCCGGGCCGCAGCGCAAGCGTGAAGCTGAACGGCGCCGCCATCGGCGTGGTCGGTGAACTGCATCCGCGCTGGCGCCAGGGCTACGAGGTCAGCGGCAGCGCGCCCATCGTCTTCGAGCTGAACCTCGACGCGGCCCTGCTGCGCACGCTGCCGCAAGGCCAGCCGCTGCCGCGCCAGCAGGCCGTGCAGCGCGACCTGGCGCTGGTCGTCAAGGACAGCACGCCCCACGACACGCTGATGGCCGCCATCACCGCCGCCGGCGGCGCGCTGCTGCGCTCGGCCAAGCTCTTCGATGTCTTCAAGCCGGCCGCTGGCAGCAGCACCGATCTGCAAGCCGACGAGCGGTCCTTGGCCGTGCGCCTGGAACTGCTCGACGACGACGCCACGCTGACCGACGAGCGCATCGACGCAGCCGTGGCGGCGATCGTCGCCGCCACCACGACACAACTCGGCGCGCGTCTGCGCAGCTGAGCCAGGAGGAAGACCGGAATGGACGCGAACGACGCCAAGAAAGAAGCCGCTGCCGTCGTCATCGGCAGTCTGGAGACGCCCACGCTGACCAAGGCTGAGCTGGCCGAACTGCTGTTCGACAAGCTGGGCCTGAACAAGCGCGAGTCCAAGGACATGGTCGAGGCCTTCTTCGACATCCTGCACGACAGCCTCGTCAAGGGTCAGGACGTGAAGCTCTCGGGCTTCGGCAACTTCAACATCCGCCGCAAGGCGCCGCGCCCGGGACGCAACCCGCGCACCGGGGAGTCCATCCCTATCAAGGCGCGCAACGTCGTGACTTTTCACGCCAGCCACAAACTCAAGGGGCAGGTGCAAGGCGATACGCCTGCGGGGGAAGACTTCGAGTAGAGTCTCCCCTCCCCTCGCGAACTTGTTGATTTGCAATGGAAAAGGCGCTTCCCGCCATCCCCGCCAAACGCTACTTCACCATCGGTGAGGTGAGCGATCTTTGCGGCGTGAAGCCCTATGTGCTGCGCTACTGGGAGCAGGAGTTCACCCAGCTCAAGCCCATGAAGCGGCGCGGCAACCGACGCTACTACCAACACCACGAGGTGCTGCTCATCCGCCGCATCCGTGACCTGCTCTACGACCAGGGCTTCACGATCAGTGGTGCGCGCAACCAGCTCAGCGAAGGCTTGCCTCCGGCTGCGGCGCAGAACTTCCGTGACGAGGCCGAGGCCGCTCAGGCGCTCGAGACCCTGGGTGGGCTGGATGGAGACGACGAACTGGACGTGCCGGCCGAACTGCTGCATCCGCAGGCCGCACGCTTGGCGGTGTCTCATGCCCAGCCCCTGAAGGCCGCCGAGGCCTCCATCACGCTGCCGGTGCTGTCCGTCGACGCGCTCACCTCGCTGGAGCAGGTGCGCGCCGAACTGCTGGCGATCAGAGCCAGCCTTCTCGGCTGAGATTGCCTGAAGAGGCCGATTTCTGGGTTATACTGATTGGCTCAGTCGGGGCGTAGCGCAGCCTGGTAGCGCACTTGCATGGGGTGCAAGGGGTCGCGAGTTCGAATCCCGCCGTCCCGACCATTTTTTTCGTTATAGAACAACGGCTTAGCAGCTTCGGCAGCTAAGCCGTTTTTCTTTGCCCGGCCAAATTTTGGCTCCAGGGGGATACCCAGGGGGATACCAAGACTGGGCTCTCGGAGGACTGTCTGGGACAAATCCCTTCAGTCACGGTGTTCAACGTATTGCATTCGTCCAGCTACGCCGCGCAGCTCGGAGACGCCGCGGCGTCCGTGAGCTGACGCGCACTTCTCGGACTCGCCCACCGATCGAACGAGATGACCTTTGTCGTTCCGAGCGAGGAACCTGGCGCTCGCTCCCTCTGCGTTTCATCGGCTAGGTCGACGGTGCGCGCGGGGCTCGCTTGGATACCGCAAGCTTCTAGTCCGGCTCGGTCCTACCGCAGCGTCTTTCCCGCCCTGCCGCCTCGGCTCGCATCCGAGAGTCATTTGAAAGAGAGAATCGGCGGGTGGAGGGGGTGAGGTGAAGAATCCGGATGACATCACCAAGGAATGGTTTGACGTCGAGAGCGTTCATGTCCAGGTCAGCGATCAGTTTGAGAAGGCCCTTGGGTGGGATATCGGCTCGAGCTTTTCCGACGAAGAATTCGTACGGTTGAGTGGGGCGCTGAGGGGCTCTTCGCTTTACGTGCTTCCAGAGACTGTTAAGGACCCGGACGACAACCTGCGAATGGACGGCATCCGGCTGTCCGTCAAGCACCATGCAGTGATGAGGATGGAACGCGTGATCCTCTTCCGGCCTGGCGGCGGCTTCGTCTTAAAGAACTCAAAGATGCGGCTCCTGGCCGCGCACAAGGGAAACCGGCTTGGCGCTCGCATCGTGTCTATCCAAGCGGCCATGGCGTCCGAGCTTGAGTTCGAAGCCATCGAACTTGACGCCGTTGGTAGCTGTCACGAGTCTTTCAACAAGTTTCAAGACGATCGTTGGATTGGCTACTGGCTCTGGCCACGCCTAGGCTTTGATGCGCCAATCCCGGATCATGTAAAAGGGAAGCATCCGGACGAGTTCGGGGGCTATGACCGGGTGTCAGAGTTGATGTTTTCTGACAAGGACATGCTCAATTGGCAGCTTTACGGGGAGACCTTGACGGCTGCTCGGTTTGACCTTAAGGAAGGAAGCACGTCCTGGGACCTTCTGCTACGATACGCCAACACTCACGGCATCCAGGTGTGAGGTACATCATGCGAGCAAATCTTCAAGCACTAGCCAACTTCATGGTTCCCATGTCGGAAGACAGGGTTCGGGAAGTGATGCGGCCGGTCGATGCTTCAGATGCGGGCCGAGAAGCTGCGTTCCTGGCCGTGGAGTGTGACGACAGCCAGGAATATTGGAGGTCAGCTCCAGCATGGCCAGCTCTTGAGCGGCGCTACCGCTGACTGCTTTGTTCCTGAACAGAGGGCCGCGAAAGCGGCCCTTTGCGTTACAAGGGTCTGATCCACCAAGTTCTTCCCATCCATGTCCCAGTCTTGGGTGAACAGTCTTCAGATCGCCGCACAGTGGCTTCAGGAATGCGATGGACTTCTGCTGGCCGCAGGAGCCGGGATGGGCGTGGACTCAGGGATGCCAGACTTCCGAGGTAGGGAAGGCCTCTGGAACGAGTACCCTGCCCTGCGGCAAGCTCGCCTGGACTTCACGAGCATCGCCAATCCCGAGGCCTTCAGATCTCAACCAAGGATCGCGTGGGGCTTCTACGGGCACCGCCTGAATCTCTACAGGGCGGCCTTGCCGCACCCGGGTTTTGCCATTGCCAGACGCCTTGGTGACCGCACCACAGGTGGCGTTGGCGTGTTTACGAGCAATGTCGATGGGCAATTTCAGAAGGCAGGCTTCGACGAAGAGCATTTGCACGAATGCCATGGATCCATCCACTGGCTTCAATGCTCGATCCCGTGCAGCGCTGACATTTGGTCAGCCAAGTTGCTAGTCCCAAAAATCTCCGAAAGCGACGGTCTCTGGATGGGGCCACTGCCGGCATGTCGCAACTGTGGTGCGATCGCACGGCCCAACATCCTCATGTTCTCAGATGCAGACTGGCTGAGCACACGCAGCGACGCCCAAGGTGCGGGACTGCTGCATTGGCTAGGAGGAATCGACCGCTTGGTCATTCTCGAAATAGGAGCCGGTACCGCAGTTCCAACCGTACGGAACTTTGTATCTCGCCTTCAAAAACAGAAGCCCACCAAACTGGTACGCATCAATCCCCGAGATTTCGCCGTAGAAGGTCCTGCCTCAGTAGCCATGGCGACTTCGGCTCAGGCAGGCCTTGAGGCACTCTATCGAGCGCTGGAATAGGTCTGCTGCGTATTTCGGCTCAACGTGACCGCGGATTTCGGCATCGTGACCGGTCATTTCGGTCGTCGTGACCGGCACCCCATTTCGGCTCATCGTGACCGACCGTTTCGGCATCGTGACCGCCCATTTCGGCGATCGTGACCGCCGTGACGGCGCCCCGTAAGGGCGCGTCGGTCTCACCGGTGGTGCTGCGTAGAGAACGCAACCCGGGCCTCCTACCCTCGATGGTTTTTGCCATCGAGCCGCGGAATGCCCAAGCAACGAATCTCTCTACGCATGATCAAAGATGTCATCCGCCTGAAGTGGCACGCCAAGCTCTCGCACGAGCAGGTCGCCACCGCCTTGAAGATCTCCAAGGGCGCCGTCGCCAAGTACGTAAGCGTGGCCTCACGGCCCTCTACCGTGGCGGTGGTGTCGTGAGCAAGATCGCCTGATCCTGCGCACCCGAGATGGTGTGCATCAGGCATCGCAAGCGCACACCATGGCCGATCAAGACACACCCTCCAGGCGTCGCAGACGCGACCACAGTCCCGAGCTCAAGCGCGAGCTGGTCCGGCAATGCCTGCTGCCCGGCGCTTCGGTCTCCGCCATCGCGATGGCCCATGGCATCAATGCCAACCTCGTGTTCAAGTGGCGCCGTGAACATCGCGCTGCCGAGGCCGCCGGCGCTGGACCCGCGCCAGCCTCAGCGCCGTTGCTGCTGCCCATCACACTCGCCTCGGCCACACCGAGCGACACAGCGGCGGCATCAGCTCCCGTGCCGACACCATGCGCAACGCGCGCCAGCGCCGGCAGCATTGAACTGGACTTCGCCGGTGCGCGACTGCGACTGCGCGGCGCCATCGACCAGGACAGCGTCGTCGCGCTGCTCACCGCGTTGCGCAGCCTCGCATGATCGGCCTGCCGTCGGGTACGCGCGTGTGGCTCGTCGCCGGCCACACGGACATGAGGAAGGGCTTCGACGGCCTGGCCGCCGTGGTTCAGACGGCACTGGCAGAGAACCCGTTCGACGGCCACGTCTTCGTCTTCCGGGGTCGACGCGGCGACATCATCAAGGTGCTGTGGTTCGACGGCCAAGGACTGATGCTGCTGGCCAAGCGACTGGAGCGCGGTCGCTTCGTCTGGCCTCAGGCCGTCGATGGCCGCGTTGCACTGAGTGCCGCACAACTGTCGATGCTGCTGGAAGGCATCGACTGGCGCATGCCGACTCGCACAAGCTCACCGCAACTGGCCGCATAGGCGACGCCTTCTTGGGAGTGATCCCAATGCACACGCGCTGACCCTGTCTCACACTGAGGTCCGTGCCGCAAGACACCGACCCGATCAGCCAACTGCCCGACGACGCGCAGCTGCTCAAGCAGCAACTGCGCATCAGCGCCAGCGAGGTGCAGCGACTCAAGTTGATGGTCGACAAGCTCAAGCTGCAACTGGCGCGACGCGTGCGCGCGCAGTTCGGAGTCTCCAGCGAGCGGATCGATCTGCAGGCCAGCCTCATTGAGCCGGTGGCGCTGGAGCAGCTCCCCGTGCGCAAGCCCACCGCGCTGGCGGCCAATGCCAGCAGCGTCGACCGCAGCCTGCCGGAGCACCTACCGCGCGAACAGCGCGAGGTTCGTCCCGCCACCAGCGCAGCGCATCACGACGCCGCCGGCCAGTCCTGCGGCTGCACCGCCTGCGGTGGTCGTCTGCGCAGCATCGGCACCGACGTCTCGGAGCACCTGGAGTACGTGCCGGCACGCTTCAAGGTCATACGCACCGTCAGGCCCAAGCTGGCCTGCACAAAGTGCGAGGCCATCTTCCAGGCCAGCGCGCCGAGCCGGCCGATTGCGCGAGGCCTCGCCGGCCCGGCGCTACTGGCGCACGTGATGGTGTCCAAGTTCTGCGATCACTCACCGCTGCACCGCCAGAGCCGCATCTACGCCCGGGAGCGCGTCGACATCGACCCCAGCACGATGGCCGGCTGGGTCGAGCAGGTCCACACCCTGTTCGATCCTCTCGTTGCCGCGCTGGGCCGGCACGTCCTGCACGCGGCCAAGGTGCACGCCGACGACACGCCGGTCAAGGTGCTGGCGCCCGGCGAAGGCAAGACCCACACCGGCAGGCTGTGGGTCTACGTGCGCGACGACCGGCCCTCGGGCGACAGCGCGCCGCCGGCCGTCTGGTTCCGCTACTCGGCCGACCGCAAGGGCGAGCACCCCCAGCGCCACCTGCGTGACTTCCGCGGCATCCTGCAGGCCGATGCCTACGGTGGCTGGAGCGCCCTCTACGACGGTGGCCACGTGGTTGCAGCCGCATGCTGGGCTCACGCACGACGACCGTGGTGGGACCTGTACGAACAGCACCGTGATGACACCGGGCTGGCGGCACAGGCGCTGCGCCACATCCAGGGGCTGTATGCCGTCGAGGCCGACATACGAGCTCGCCCACCGGAGGTGCGACGCCAGCAGCGCCAGGCGCGGGCCGGCCCCTTGCTGGAGAAGTTCCATCTCTGGCTGCAGGGGGTGCTGACCCAGGTGTCGACGAAGTCAGAGTTGGCCAAGGCCGTCCGCTACAGCCTGGCGCGCTGGAAGGCGTTGACGCGCTACGTGGACGACGGCCGGATCGAGATCGACAACTCGGCCGCCGAGCGCGCGCTGCGCGGCGTCGCGCTCGGGCGCGGCAACTACTTGTTCATGGGTTCGAACGCGGGTGGCGAGCGCGCGGCATCGATGTACAGCTTGATCGAGACCGCCAAGCTCAACGGGCTCGACCCGGAGGCCTATCTGCGCGACGTGCTTGAGCGGATCGCCGACCATCCGGTGAGCCGCATAGACCAGCTGCTGCCGTGGAACAGGACTGCGCAGCACGCGCTCCCGCGCGCGGCCTGAAGGTCAAACGGGCCGCGGCCCTGGCAACATTCATCCATGGCTGAAGACGACATCGCCTCGCGCATGGTCGAGGCACTGCAAGACGCGCCGAGCATGCAGCTGTACCAGATGCGCGCGCTCATCGGTGTGCTGCTGGACGACCCCAAGCGTGAGATGGCGGCGCGCATGAAGCTGCACCTGGGCCAGGCCGTGCAGTTCATCGATTACCGCACCGGACAGGTTCGGCATGGCAAGCTCATCGCGCGCCACGACAAGCAGGCGACCGTGCTTGAAGAAGACGTGCGCCGGACCTGGAAGATTCCGTACGTGGCCATCGACAGCCTCAGCACTGGACCGGGCGTGCAGGCCTACGAGCCGCCGCCGGAGCCCGCAGCGCAGACGGCAACTGCTGCTTTCAAGGTCGGTGACAAGGTCACGTTCGACGACGCCAAGGGCGCAGCGCTGGTCGGCATCGTCACCCGCGTGAACCGTCGCACGGCGACCTTGCAAGCCATGGACGGGCGCAACTGGCGCGTCGGCTTCGAGCTGCTGCGCCACGTACTCGACGTCTAGGTCAAGAGGGTGGTGAGGCGACGCTTACGTTGAACCACACGGTCCTGCAGCCGAAAAGACTGTTGATCGCTTAGACAAAAAGTGACTAACGCAGTAGTCATTTTTAAGGTTTCAGAGCTGCATTTCCTAGAGTGCCTACCGCAATAGGCATTTCGCGACCTGATCTTATTTTTCGAATACTGACTATTTTGGTTGGCATTTTCTTGATTTTTATGACTTAGATGGCTAGAGTGACTACCAGAGTAGTCAATTTATGAAGTGCACGATCCGCTCACCAGAAGATCTCGGCGTCTTGATCCGCGCGGCGCGCAGAACCGCAAAGGTGCGCTTGGACGATCTGTCTCGCACGGTCGGCGTGAGCAAGCAGACCACGGTCAACGTCGAGAAGGGCAAATCCACCGTCCAGCTCGGCACGGTCATCCGTCTGCTCAACGAAATGGGGCTCACGTTGACGGTTGATTTGCCCGAGTCGGCATTGCCTGCCCTCCACAAGGCTCAGCAGGAAGCCAAGGAGCGCGCAAAGGCAGCTTCGGATGCCGGCGAGTCGTCAACGACCTCAATGCTGAATTTCGTCGACCAGGACTGATGACCATGCGCAGCTTGCAGGTCTATGTCGACCGCGCAACGGTCGGGACCCTCAGCGAAGAGAACAACCTCTGGGTCCTTGAGTACGCCCCCGAGTGGGTTGCCATGGAGCGCAGCTTTGACCTGTCGCCCGCACTGCCTCGTCACACCTTGCGTCATGAGGACGGCGGCACGCTCCGCCCCGTGCAGTGGTACTTCGACAACCTCCTTCCCGAAGAGCTCCTGCGGCAGGCGATCGCCAAAGAAGCGGGCATCAAAGACGATGAAGATGCCTTCGCTCTGCTGGAGTACCTTGGCGCGGAATCGGCCGGCTCCCTGACCCTTCTCCCGAAGGGAGAGGAGCTCCCCGAAAAGAATGAACTGCGCGAGCTTCCCGACGACATGCTCAGCCAACGGATTCAGTCATTGCCCAAGCAGACGCTCTCGAAGAGCGCGCCCAAGCGCATGTCCTTGGCCGGAGCACAACACAAGCTGCTCGTGGTGCTCAGGAAGGATGACCTCTACGAGCCTGTGGGAGCCACCCCCTCGACCTACATCCTCAAGCCTGACCATCCTGAAGCGGGGACCTATCCGGCCTCGGTCTTCAACGAGTACTTCACCATGCGCTTGGCGAAAGCTGCAGGCCTCAAGGTTCCGCAGGTACACATCAGATACGTGCCCGAGCCGGTTTATCTCATCGAACGCTTCGACCGCAAGGTCAAGTGGCCGCGGGGACGGTCAGGCCCCCTCGCCCCCCCAGAAGTTCAAAGACTTCATGTCATCGATGCGTGTCAGCTGCTGAACAAGGCAAGAACCTTCAAGCATTCAGGCGCCACGCTCTATGCGCTCGTGCAGATCGTCGAAGCCACAACCGTCAAGATTCAGACTCGCGCCAAACTGTTCACCTGGCTGGTGTTCAACATCTTGGTAGGCAATGACGATTGCCATCTGAAGAATCTGTCGTTCCACGTACACCACGACGCCATCGAGCTCGCACCGCACTACGACCTCTTGTCGACGGGGGCGTACCACACCAAGGCGTTTGCAGACGAGAACGGCAAATGGAACCAGGTGCCGATGGCCTTCCCGCTGCCCGGCGCCAAGACCTTTGGCGAGGTGACGCTGGAGACTGCCCTGGCTGCTGCCGACGTGCTCGGCTTGCCCAGACCTATCGCACAGCGCATCGTGACGCAGGTGACGAGCGGCGTTGAAAAGGAGTTGGGGAAAATCCTGACCGCCCATGGAGAGTTCGCCAAGAATGCGCCGGCCGACCGAGCTGCAATCATCGGCATCGAGGGTCGGCTCTTGCGCGTGGTTCACCGCATCACGCTGCGCGACATGCTCGATCGCCTGACCCACTGAAGAGCGCGCGGACGATGTAGAAGGCGGTCATCTGGCGGCCCAGATCTGCTTGGACACGCTCTTGTCGCAGGCATTTGTTTACGCCGAACGAAATGACCTAAAGACAAATCTGGATCGGCGCCGATAGACCGCGTTTGGGAGGAAGCACCCCGTCGCAGCCTGAAGAAAATGTTCCACCATCAGTATTCAATGAACAAAACATCAGCCAGCTGAGGGATTTGGGGAGGTTAGCCGACGGCCAGGCAGGCATTCCAATCTGAAGAAATTTACCCGTAAAGTAAATTTACTGACAATAATTCTTGCCGCCTGAAGATTCTTTCGCTCAATAGCGGAAACGCGAGATGACCGACATCGGCTACGCCTGGATTCAAGACGCGGTCGGGGCCCCGAACTTCCTGGGCACGCAGCGCGCTCGGCTGGCGCCCGTCAGCCGCATCGAGCGCCTGGCAGACGGCACGCTGCTCGTGCCGCACAAGCTGGCGCCGGCGCCCACGCTGTTGCATCAGGCGCTGTTTGCGCTGAAGCACGAGGGCGTGCGGCTGGACCTGCTGGCGCTGGCGCTGCGACGCGTTCCGGCGGCGGAGCTGGCCGCCCTGGTGCGCGCGGTGCCCAACAGCATCTATGGCCGCAAGCTGGGCTATCTGTGGGAGACCTGGCATGGCCAGCCACTGCCCGACCTAGCCGAGACGGGCGTGGCCGCGGCCTATGTGCCGCTGTTCGACCCCGAGGCCTATGCCGTGGGGCAGCCGCGGCGCGACCCGCGCTGGCGCGTGGAGTTCAACGGCCTGGGCGAACTGGACTTCTGCCCCATCGTGCGCAAGACGCCGGCCCTGATCGACCGGCTGGCCCGGGATGTGCTGGGCCAGGCGCAGGCGTTCGCCGATTCCGTGGGGGCGGCGCTGCTGGAGCGCGCACTGGCCTGGGCCTACCTGAGCGAGACCGAAGGCTCGTTCGCCATCGAAGGCGAGGCGCCAAGCCACGACAAGGCGAGCCGGTTTGACGCGTTGCTGAAGCAGGCGCATCAGCAGCAGCCGCTGACGGAGGAGTTGCTGGTGGCGTGGCAGAACGCCACCGTGTCCAACCCGCTTGACCTGGCCGTGCAGTTCCGCACCGAGCAGAACCGGCTGCAAAAGGACATCCCCGGCGCGGCTGGCGTGACCTATGTGCCGCCCGAGCCCGAGCTGGCCGCCGCGCTGATGGCGGGCCTGATGCGGCTGGCCAACCAGCACCCACCGGGGCTGGATGCCCTGGTGCATGCGGCGGTGGTGTCGTTCGCGTTCGTGCTCATCCACCCTTTCATGGATGGCAACGGCCGGCTGTCGCGCTTCCTGGTCCATCACTGCCTGGGCCTGTCCGGGCGGTTGCCGCCGGAGTTCTTGCTGCCGATCTCGGTGGCGATGAAGAAGCACGAGTCCGCCTATCTCCAGGCGCTGACTACCTTCAGCAAGCCCGCGCGCCAACTGTGCGAGGTGCGCTGGGCCGGCGACGAACACTTCGCCTATGCCTGGGCCGAGGGGGCGGACGTGTGGTTCCGCTACATGGACCTGACCGAAGCGGCCGTCTTCATGCTGGACATGGCTGCGGCTTCGCTGGACATGCACATGCGCAAAGAGGTGGAGTTCCTGGCCATGTTCGACCGTGTGAAGAGCTTTATTGACGCCCGCCACGATCTGCGCGGCAGCGACCTGGCCACCTTGATCGTGAGCATCTTCCAGAACGGCGGCACGCTGTCGGTCAACCGGCGCAAGCGCTATGCCGAGCGTGTGCGGCCCGATGTGCTGGATGCCATCGAAGATGCGGTACGCCGGGCAATGCAGGGCCACGCACTGGATGCTGCAGAGCAGGTCTGAAGAAGCACGATCCGCGTCAGGAGAAATTCGTTCGTAGACGCAATATCAGCCGTGTCGAGGAACGACGGTCGATTGGACCAACAAAGTTTCCAGCTGCTCGCCCAGCTGCTCCATCATGGTGGGCCGGTGCGCCGCAGGTCGTGCGGGGTCCACGCACCCACCCTGCCCTCGGACAGCGTGAGCGAGTTGTCCTGTTTGCGCTTCTTCAGCGGCCCGGCCTGCTCCTTGAACTGTGTCTGGCGGTCGCTGACCTGCTTGGACACGCTCTTGACGCTGACGTGGTCCGTTGGCGCTTAACCCGTCGCCGCTCAGGCCGGAAAGCAAAACGCCTTGTCGCCGGCCAGCCCGTTTTTCCTTTCCGGCCTCGGTAAGGCTCTGAGGGATCCACCGACCGGCGCACCAGCAAAACGCTGCGGGACAGCTCAGCGGCTATGGGGTCAACACGGTCCCAGAGGGCTGGCACGCCAGATGAGGGGCGGAAGCTGTTCATCGACGTGCAGCGGTTCGCCGCTATCCTGCCCAGCTGAATTCGACCACGAGGGATCCCCTCCAACGCCCGTGATGCCACCACTGTCACCGCCAGAAGACTCGGAGGACACCGAGCACACGACCGCCGAGCGAGCCGCCGCAGCCTCGCGCAGCACCTGGGTCAGCGTGTTGGTCAACCTGGTGCTCACGTCCACCCAGATTGCCGCCGGCGTACTGACCAAGTCCCAGGGCCTGGTGGCCGACGGCGTGCATTCGCTGTCGGACCTGATCGCCGATTTTGTCGTCCTCCTGGCCAACCACCACAGCCAGAAGGACGCCGACGAGGACCACCCCTACGGCCACCACCGCTACGAGACGGCCGCCTCGCTGGTGCTGGGCCTGCTGCTGCTGGCCGTGGGCCTGGGCATGCTGTGGTCCGCCGTGGTCAAGCTGGAGCAGCCCGACGCCATCCCGCAGGTGCATCTTGCAGCGCTGTGGGTGGCGATGGGCGCCCTGGCGGCCAAGGAGCTGCTGTTCCGCTACATGCTGGCCGTGGCCAAGCGGGTGAAGTCCAGCATGCTGGTGGCCAACGCCTGGCATGCACGCTCGGATGCCGCCTCGTCGCTGGTGGTGGGCCTGGGCATCATCGGCAACCTGGCCGGCTACCCCATCCTGGACCCCATCGCCGCCGCCATCGTCGGCTTCATGGTCACCAAAATGGGGTGGAGCTTCGGCTGGGATGCGCTGCACGACCTGATGGACCGGGCCGTGGACGACGAGGAGGTGGCCGCCATCCGCCTGACGCTGTCCGAGACGCCCGGCATCATGGGCGTGCACGATATCCGCACCCGCAAGATGGGCGACATGGTGGTGGTCGACGCCCACATCGAGGTGGACGCGTCACTGACGGTGGAGGCCGGCCATGACATCGCGGTCGAGGCCCGAAGCCGCGTGATGCAGCGGCACCGGGTGCTGAACCTGATGACCCATGTGGACCCCTGGCACCGCCCGGACCGCGACCACGACAAGGCACTGTCCGCACCGGCTGCATGACGGGGATGGGAATGCCGCCTGTCGCGGGGTTGAGCCAGCAGGAAGCCCAGGCGCGGCTGCAGCGCGACGGTCCCAACGAACTCCCGGCGGCATCCCGGTCCGGCGCAGCGCAATTGCTGTGGGAGGTCGTGCGCGAGCCGATGTTCCTGCTGCTGGTGGCCTGCGGTGCCATCTACCTCGCACTGGGGGATCGCCACGAGGCCCTGATGCTGCTGGGCTTCGTGTTCGTCGTGATCGCGATAACCTTCGTGCAAAAGCGCCGTAGCCAGGCAGCGCTGGACGCACTGCGCGACCTGTCCAGCCCGCGTGCGCTGGTGCTGCGCGACGGGGTGCCGGTGAAGGTGCCGAGCCCTTCGCTGGTCGCAGGGGATGTCGTGCTGCTCGCCGAGGGCGACCGGGTACCGGCAGATGTCGAGCTGCTGGAGGCCAGTTACCTGACCGTCGACGAGTCGCAGCTGACGGGAGAGTCGCAACCGGTGCTCAAGCAGGCCCGCGAGGCCACGGCGACCGGCCCGGCGGCGGCGCATCAGCGCTGCTTCTCGGGATCGCTGGTCACGCAGGGCAGCGCCAAAGGCTGTGTGGTGGCGACCGGTGCGCGAAGCGCGCTGGGTCGCATCGGGGTGTCGCTGGGCGGCATCGTCATGGAAGACACGCCCATCCAACGCGAGACGGCGCAGGTCGTGCGGCGCGTCGCGACGGCGGGGGTCTTGATTGCCGCCCTCCTGGCCATCGGCTGGGCAGTCAGCCGCGGTGACTGGCTCACCGGACTGCTGGCGGGCTTGACGCTGGCCATGGCCATCCTGCCGGAGGAACTGCCGGTGGTGCTCACCATCTTCCTGGGCCTCGGGGCCTGGCGGCTGTCTCGCGAGCAGGTGCTGACGCGCCGGATTCCCGCCGTGGAACTGCTGGGCGCCACCACGGTACTCTGCGTGGACAAGACCGGCACGCTGACCCGCAACCAGATGGAGGTGCGGCAGCTTTGCGTGGACGACAAGCACTTCGTGCTGGCAGGCCAGCCGTTCGACGACATGGCGCACGCCTTCCACCCGGTGCTGGAGTACGGCGTGCTGTCCAGCCATCGCCGAGCCTTCGACCCCATGGAGTCGGCCATCGGCGCCGCGGGACAGCGCTGGCTCCAAGGCTCGGAGCACTTGCATGCCGACTGGACGCTGGTGTCCGATTACCCCCTGTCGCGGGAGCTGCTGGCGATGTCGCGGGTCTGGCGCTCACCCGATTGCCGAGAACTGCTGGTGGCCGCCAAGGGCGCGCCGGAGGCCATCGTGGACCTCTGCCACCTGCCGCCGGCCCAGGGCCAAAGCATCGCCAGCCAGGTTGCCGCGCTGGCCGCCGAGGGCCTTCGCGTGCTCGGCGTGGCCCGGGCGGTCTTCTCCGCCAACAAGCTCCCCGCCATCCAGCACGACTTCGACTTCGAGTTCGTCGGCCTGCTCGCGCTGGAGGACCCGGTCCGGTCCGACGTACCCGCCGCCATCGCCGAATGCCGGGCGGCCGGCATCCGGGTGGCCATGATCACCGGCGACCACCCGGCGACCGCGCTGGCCATCGCGCGGCAGGCGGGGCTGGACACGGGCGGCGGCCACCTGACCGGCGCCGACCTGGACGCGCTGGACGACCCGGCGCTGGCCGAGCGGCTGAGCCGGACCCAGGTGTTCTGCCGCGTACGGCCCGAGCAGAAGCTGCGGCTGGTGCAGGCCTTCAAGGCGCGCGGCGACGTGGTGGCCATGACGGGCGACGGCGTCAACGACGCCCCGGCGCTCAAGGCGGCGCACATCGGGGTGGCCATGGGCGGTCGCGGCACCGACGTCGCCCGCGAAGCCGCGGACCTCGTGCTGCTGAATGACGACTTTGGGGCCCTGGTGACGGCCATCCGCTACGGGCGCCGCATGTTCGCCAACCTGCGCAAGGCCATCGCCTTCGTGCTGGCCGTCCACCTGCCCATCATCGGCCTTGCGCTCGCGCCGCTGCTGATGGGCTGGCCGCTGATCCTGATGCCAGCCCACATCCTGTTCCTGCAACTGGTCATCGATCCCGCCTGCTCCATCGTGTTCGAGGTGGAGCCCCTGGAACCCGGCACGATGGCCCAGCCTCCACGCCGGCCCGACGCCAGGCTGTTCGACGGTTCGGTTCTGGGTCTGGGCTTGCTGCAGGGCCTGGGCCTGCTGGCTGCGGTGCTGGCCGGCCGTCTGCTGGCCGTGCGCTGGGGCGGCTCCGAAGACGCAGGGCGCACCGTGGCCTTCGCCGTGCTGGTGCTGGGGAACCTCGCGCTCATCCAGGCCAATCGCTCCTGGACGAGAACGGCAACCGGGCCACAGACGGTCAACACGGCGTTCCGCTGGATCGTGCTGGGCACGCTGGCGCTGCTGGCCCTGGCGTTGGGCTTGCCCCAGGTGGCTTCGCTGTTCAAGTTCTCTGCGCCGACGCCAACGCTGCTGGGGCTGATGGCGGTCCTGGCCTTGATGGCCTGGGGCTGGTGTGCCTGGATGGTGGCCGCACGGCGTCGGCATTGGAGGACATGAGCTCAGTCGTCATCGTCGTGGTGCCCGCCGCGGCGCTCGCTCTGGGACACCGAAGCCCCGCCGTCCCGGCCCTGGGTGGTCTGCCATGCCACGAAGCCCAGGTAGGCCACCACCACCGCGACGGCCAGCCAGCCGCGTTGGGTCTTGACGAGGTCCGGCCCCGCACCTTCGGTGCGACCGGTCAGCATCGGTCGCGCCAGGTTCCTTCGCCGAAGAACCGACAGCAGGGCGAGCAGCGCCAGATGGGCGAAGACCAAGGCCATCGCTGAATTGGCGAAGAACTCATGCGTCTCCTCCCATGCGTCCTCCATTCCCAGCCATTCCACGTCGCCCGCATAGCCGGACAGCACCAGCGGTGCCGCCACCAGCAGCAGCAACAGCATCGCTGCACCCATGCCGAGCGTTGCCGCCCGTGCCGGGTCGAGACGCCCTGCCCCGGCATGGCGCAGCCAGTCGCCAACGCCCGAGACCCGGTGCCACAACAAGCCCAGGCGCGCCGGCCGCGGCCCGATCAGGCCGTACACCAGCCGGAACACCAGCAGGCCGCCGAACGCATAGCCCAGCGTCACGTGGACGCCTCGCCAGTGCTCGGACTCAGCGGTGAGCCAGGCGCCGGCAAAGCTCAGTGCAAACAGCCAGTGAAAAGCCCGCATGGGGGCGTCGATCGTCAGCCGCCCGCGTCGGGCAGGCTCGGTGCGGCCAGGGGCCGGTGCGTCGGGGATGGAGGTCGTGGGCTGGTTCATGGGGTGCTCCGTGAGTCGCGGTCCGTCACCCCGGGGCCGCACGGTGCCGCGTGCTGCGCCCCTGTCGGTCCCGCGGCGGTGGACGTCAAGGTCATGGGGGCGTCGTCGGGGTTGACGGCCGCATCATCGAAAGCCGCGCTTGAACCCACCCTGAAGCCGCTGTTCATGTGCCGTTCAGCCCGGGCGTCCGACACTCCATGCATGACGTCGTCCCGCTGGCCCCGCCTGTGCCTCTGCGCCGCTGCCTTGTGGTTCAGCGCGGCATGCGTCACGTCGGTGCAGGCCGATGACCGGCACGACCATGACCGGGCCCGTGCCGCGCTGCGGGCGGGCGAGGTGCTGTCACTGCAGCAGGTGCTCGAGAAGGTGCAGCACAGCCACCCCGGCGAAGTCCTGGAGGTGGAGCTGGAGCGCGAGGATGGCCGCTGGGTCTACGAGCTCAAGCTCCTGCAGAGCGGCGGGCGGCTGGTGCGCCTGGACGTGGACGCCAAGACGGCGGAAATCCTGAAAAGCCGGCAACGCCCGGGCCCGCAAGGCAAATCGCCGGGCGCCTCGGAACCCGGGAAGCGTCCATGAGGGTGTTGCTCGTCGAGGACGAGGCCGTCCTGCGCTCGCAGCTCAGGCAGCTGCTGGAGCAAGCCGGCTATGCCGTCGATGAAGCGGCGGACGGCCAGGCAGCGCTCCATCTGGGGACGACCGAACCCTACGATGCCGTCGTGCTCGACCTGGGCCTGCCGGTGCTTGACGGCCTCACCGTCCTGCAGCGTTGGCGCAGCCAGGGCCGCGCCATGCCCGTGCTGATACTGACCGCACGCGACAGCTGGCACGAGAAGGTGTCCGGCATCGACGCGGGTGCCGACGACTACCTGGCCAAGCCTTTTCACGCCGAGGAGCTGCTGGCCCGCCTGCGCGCACTGGTGCGCCGCGCCCATGGCCTCGCATCGCCGCTGCTGCAGCATGGCGACGTCACGCTGGACACCCGCACCGGCACGGTGACGCAGAACGGCCTGACAGTCAACCTCACCGCGCACGAGTACCGGCTGCTGGCCTACCTGATGCACCGCGTGGGGCAAGTGGTCTCTCGCGCCGAGTTGGTCGAGCACCTGTACGCGCAGGACTTCGACCGGGACTCCAACACGGTGGAGGTCTTCGTGGCGCGGCTGCGCCGCAAGCTGGGTGCAACGCTCATCGAGACCATCCGCGGCATGGGATACCGGCTCGCGCCGACGCCATGACAGGGCCCGCACACCCGCGTTGACGATGCCGACCCTGCGCTCGCTCCGGCACCGCCTGCTGCTCGTCACGCTGCTGACGGCCGGCCTGACCCTGGTCGCGTCAGGCTTCATCCTGTCGACGCTGTTCCGCGAGCACGTGCGGCAGCAGTTCATCGAACGCCTGACCGTGGACCTGGACCAGGTCATGGCGAGGCTGGCGGCAGACGCCCAGGGCCAGCCCAGCCTGGATGCGGCCCGCCTCTCCGACCCGCGCTGGACGCGCCCTCGTTCAGGCCTGTACTGGCAGGTGGACGGCGCCGGTCCCAACGGCAGGCCCGGCCTGCTGCGATCCCGGTCGCTCTGGGACGAAGACCTCGTCACGCCACGCGACATGCCGGGCCAGGGTGAGCTGCATGTTCATGAGGTGCTGAACCATCGCAAGGAGCCGTTGCTGCTGATCGAGCGCGCCCTGCTGGCCGATGGCGCGACCGAGCCGTGGCGGGTCATGGTGGCGGCCGGGACGGCGCCACTGGCGCAGGCCGCCACGCAGTTCAACACCGCGCTGGCCTGGTCACTGCTCGTGCTGCTGCTAATGCTGGTGGCCGGCGCTGTGCTGCAGGTCACGCTGGGGCTTGCGCCGCTGGCCCGGCTGCGCGACGCCCTGGGCGCGCTGCGAGACGGGCGAACGCAACGCCTGGTGGGGCACTACCCGGCCGAGATTCAGCCCCTGGTCGACGACCTCAATGGCGTGCTGGACCGCCAGGCCGAGATGCTGGCCCGTGCACGTGCCCAGGCGGGCAACCTGGCACATGCGCTCAAGACGCCACTGACCATCCTGGGCCAGGGCGCCAAGCATGCCTGGGCTTGCGCGTCGACGCTGAGCGAGCTGCCGGCCTTGGTGCTCGATCAGGTCCAGGTGGCCCGGCGGCACATCGACTGGCACCTGGCCCGCTCCCGCGCCGCTGCTGCACAGGGCACCGTCGGACTCAGGACGCCGCTTCGGCCGGTGGCCGAAGGCCTGGTCAGGGTCATGCAGAAAGTGCACGCCGCCAAGGTGCTGGCGGTGGTGGCCGATGTCGACGAGCGGCTGGCGTTTGCCGGCGAGTCGCAGGACCTGCAGGAAATGCTGGGCAACCTGCTGGACAACGCCTGCAAGGCGGCGCGCACGCAGGTGCTGGTCAGCGCCATGCAGACCGGCCGACAGTTGCGCGTGACCGTGGACGACGACGGGCCGGGCATTCCAGCGGCGCAGATGGCCGAGGCGCTCAAGCGCGGCAGCCGGCTGGATGAGACGACGCCGGGCAGCGGCCTGGGTCTGGCCATCGTGCACGAGCTGGCCACCCTGTACGGCGGCTCGGTGGAACTGTCCGCCAGCCCCATCGGCGGGCTGCTGGCCGTGCTGACACTGCCGGCGGCCTGACGCTGTGGCCGAGTCAGCGTAGGCCGGTCGGTACCGGCGCGATGGCACCCACAGGGAGGCGTCGCCAAGACCACGGCACTCAGAAGTCCCCGCGACAGCGGCCCTTGCCGAACGCCGCGTGCTGCGCTCACCGGCAAGCCACATCTTGAAACGATGCAACAACGGGTTTGCACCTACGCTGACGGCCACCCAGCAGTTGTGTGCCCATGGAATTCTCAGAGTTGTTCACGCAGAGCGCACGCGACGTGATGCCGCACGCCCGAAGAAAGGGCCTTGTCGCCTACTTCGACTGCCGCGGGCCACGTCTGGAGCTCCACGACCCGGGGCCTTACCTGAGGGCCGGCATCCACCGCATCCTGCTGGGCATCGTCGACTGCTTCGAATCGGGCTTCGTGATGTTCAGCGCGGAAGTCACCCCACCGGTCTTCGGCCGCAGCAGCATCGTCATCCACGCCGCCGGAACCGGGACGAGTCGCACAACGGATGTGGTGAGCGTGCTCCAGCGCCTGCAGCTGATCCCCGAAAGCGTCGCCCTCGATCAAGGCCTCGTGCCCCACGCGGAAGGCCCGTGTCCGGCCACCGGTGGCACCGTCCAGTTCGTCGATGCAGGGCATGACGGGCTGGTCATCTCACTGAGCGGCGAAGTCGCGGCGACAGACCCACCGTTCGAGCACACGCCCGACGCGGCCGGCACCGCGGCATGGCTGGTCAGCACGCTGCCCGGCGCGCTGGAATCGGTCGAGATGAGATTGCGCCAGCTGGGCTGGCACGTGACGTCGTTTGAGCGGCTGGCGGCCGCCGCGGACGCGCTGGCCGCCGGGCCGGCGCCGATGTTGATGATCGTTGCCGAACATGTCGGCGACGAACTGCCGCTGCTGGAACAGATGGTCCAGGCCTGGCCGAGCCTGTGGGCCGTGCTGGCGGTGGTCTCCGGCTCCGACACGCTGCGCCAGCGGCGCCAATGCCCGGTCGACATTCGGGTGCTGCCGCTCAGCCCACTGGAGCTGGAGCGGTTCACCGCCCATGTCGACACCCGCACGTCGACGGCCTTGTCGCGGCTGACATCGCCCTCGCCGCTGTACGTGCAGGAGAGCCGGCGCGTGCTTGTCGTGGACGACAACGTGGTGAACCAGATCGTGGCGCGCGGCCAGCTCGAAGCGCTGGGCTACGAGGTGGTCGTCGCTGGCGATGGCATCGAGGCGCTCGACTCGTGTTGCGACGCGCCACCCGACATGGTGCTGATGGATGTGGACATGCCGCTCATGGATGGGCTGGAAGCCAGCGAGCACCTGAGGTCCTTGCAGCGCGTCGGTACCTTGCCACCGTTTCCCATCGTCGCAGCCACCGCCGGCGACACCGAGCTGCGGCGCAATGCCTGCCTGAGCGCAGGCATGGATGGCTACCTCAGCAAGCCCATGGACCTGCAGACGCTGGCTGAAGAACTGCACCGGGTACTGCCAGGACGTCCCGTCTCCATGGAGGCGTGAACGGCTCCGGCACCCGGGTCTGACGCGGCCCAGCGAGGCCGGCGTCAGTTTTCGGGAACCGCGCCAAGCCGCAGGCCGTGCTCCTTTGTGCCAACTTGTTTCAGCCGCATCGACCCGCCCATGTCGACCTAGCCGATCTGTTCGATCACCCAGCGTTGAATGCCGGCTGGCCCCTGGAACTCGTCGACAGAGCGGGCGGGGATGGCGGGATGGCGTTCGCGCCACAGCGTAGCCAGCGTCGTGCCGGGGCCGACCTCCAGCACGCAGCGGACACCTCGCTCGGCGACGCTGTCCATGCAATCGTCCCAGCGCACGGTGCTGGCAATCTGGCAGGCCAGCGCCGTGGCCAGCACCGTCGGGCTGCGGCTGGCGGTGCCGGTGAAGTTGCACACCACCGCCGCCCGCGCTGGCTGCAAGTCAACGCGGGCCAGGGCTTCAGCGAACCTGGCTGCTGCCGTGGCCATGGCCGGTGTGTGCGACGCCACGCCGATCGGCAGCCGCGTGCAGCGCAGGCCGGCATCACGCCACGCAGCGGCGGCGATGTCCAGCACCGCGCCGGGCCCCCCGACGATGGCCCGCTCCGCGCCGATGCGTATCGCCACCGCCAGCCCGGCAGCGGATTCGGCCAGGGCCAGCGCATGCGGTCCCTGCACGGCCAGCAGCCCCGTGTGCTGGCCGGCCACGCTGTCGTCCATGGCCTGCGCGCGGGCCGCGGCGAGGTCCAGCGCCGTGGGCGCTTCAAACAACCCGGCCACGGCGAACGCGGCCAGCTCGCCGACGCTGTAGCCGGCGACGACAGCCGGCCGTGGCAGCCGCGCCGCCAGCACCTGCCAGGCCGCAATGCCGAGGCCGGTCAGCAGCGGTTGCGCAACGGCGTTGGCATGCAACCAGTCAGCGTCGTGCAGGCGGTCGCGCCAATCTCGACCAAGGCAGCCGGCCAAGGCCTGCAGCGTCGCAGCGGCCTCGGGCTCGGCGTCCAGCCAGCGCAACATCTGCGGATGCTGCGCACCCTGGCCGGGGAAGAGCAGCGCCAGGCTCATTCAACCCAGGCGCTCCAGCCAGCAGGCTGCCGCCAGGATGTCGGCCGCGCCGCCGGGCGACAGGCGACGGCATACGAACTGGGCGCCAAGCGCCTTGGCAGCTTCAAGGCCCTGCGGAGCGCCAGCGCCGCCCGCAGCGAGGAAATCGCGCGCCGCGGCCTGCGCAAAGTGCAAGCCGTCAAGTCCGCCGCGATGGGCCAGGTTGCTGTCGTCCAGTGTGGCCATGATCGCAAACAGCGTGTCCAGTCGGGCCGGGGTTGCCGCCAGGCCTCGGGCACGTGCTGCCCGCAGCGAGGGCGCGGCAGTTTCGAACAGCGTCGGAAAGCCCAGCGCAGCTTCGGTCGACGCACTGCGCAGCCCCAGGCGTCGCGCGGCCAAGCCGCCCGGCAAGGTGGATGGACGCAGCGCTCGCGCGGCCAAGGCGCCGCCCCATCGCGCAAGCAGCATCTGCCGCAACGCCGCCGCGGCGGGCCGACCGCCCTGCGCAGCCAGCGCACCGGCCGACGCGCACAGCAGCCCCAGCATGAAGATCGCCCCGCGGTGCGTGTTGATGCCGCCGGTGGCCGCCAGCATGCGCGCCTCCGCCGCGATGCCGCAGTGCTCCAGCGCCTCGAAGGGCGCGCCGGCGGCGCCGAGTTCGGCGATGCGCACGAAGTAGCCCCGCAGCGCGAACAGGCTGCGCATGAAGGTGTGGGCATCCATGTCCGCGTGGCTGCCACGGTCGGTCAGCGTGACCAGGCCGGGCTTGGGGGTCAGCGCCAGTTCGTCGTACAGCGCGAGCGTGGCGGCGCGGCCGATCTCCTGCGCGGTCAGCGGCCGAGCTGCGGGCGCGAGTCGCGCTGTCATGCGATCCCCTCGGCGGCCTCGAACATGCCTGGCGACGTGACCAGCGCCGCGCCGTGCAGCCGCTTCACGAGCAAGGCCCGCGAGCGGCCTTCGCGCCAGGCCAGCCACTCCCGCCACGCGATGGCCGCGTCGCCGGGAAAGACCAGCTCGCCGTCCAGGCGAAGCGCGGGCGCCGCAAATTCGTTCAACGCGGCGGCGACGACGTCGGCCTGCTCGGGGTCGGCCACGCCCACCCACAGGTCCAGGTCCGAGCCCTCGCGCAGATGGTTCAACCCGCTGAGGTGCTGCCAACCATGGCTGCCGTAGACACGTGCCGTCGCGCCGAGCGCCTGTAGCGTCGCGGCCAGCCGGCGTGCCGCGGGGCGCGCGGCCGCGGGCAGCTGCGTGACCAGTTGCTCCAGCCGCGGGAACTCATCGAAATAGAGCACATCGGCTCGGGGCACGCGCAACGCCAGGCGGCGGCGCTGCCAGCGGCGCGGTGCGCACAAGCCCAGAGCGATGACGTCGCCGTCCGGATCGGATTGGCGTGTGACGACGACGGGCAAAGCCTGGTCGGCCCAGTGCCGCAGACAGTCGCGGGCTTGGGCGTCCCAGTCACCCGCCAGCAGATGCCGCCAGCCTGCGGGCGACAGCCGGGCGATCTGGTGGCGGTGCAGCGGCGTCATGGCGCGTCCAGCACCTGCTGGACGACACTCGCCGCCAGCCTTCTGCCACCGCGTGCGGCACCGTCTTCGGCTCGACGGTCCTGCGTCGGCGCGTCGTCCAGCGCCTCGCGCAGCGCCTGGGCCAGGTCGCCTTGCCAGAGCCGGCGCACGCCGCCCATGGCGACGTAGTTGCCCACGCCGGGCGCGAACACGGGGTTGGATTCGGACAGTTCGGCCAGCATGGCCTCGGGCAGCTTGGTGACACGGGCCATGGCCGGCAAGCGCATGACGCGGATCTCGGCCTCGGGCAACGCGTCGCACGCGTCCGCGATGAGGCCGGAGGTGATGAAGCCGCCAGACAGCGCCTGGTCGTACACCAGGCCCAGCACGCGATGGCCGCGGCGGCGAGCCAGGTCCAGGCACAGCCCCAGGTGGGCCATGGCGCGGTTGATGCCCAGCAGCTCGTCGCGGCGACGCAGCTGCTGGCCTTGCGTGTCGATCAACAACAGGATGGCGCGGCCGGGATGCTGCGCGATCGTGTCCAGCACTGCACGGGCCTGCGCCAGCGCGAGCTGTACGCCGATGGGCGCGTGGGCGGTGGTGCCGATGACGGTGAGCGGTTCACCGTCGAACTCGACCGTGCCTCGCAGGAAGTCGCCCTCGCGCACGATGCCATGGGTGACACCAAAGAGTTGCGTGGCCAGCAGGTTCCAGTCCATCAGCGGGCTCCCAGCGCGCGCAAGGCGGCCACGTCCAGATCGGGCACGCGTGCCGCCTGGGCCACGCCCATGGCGGTCCACAGCGACTGGGCCTCGTTGCCGTCAAAACCCAGCCGCGCGCCGAGCAGCGCGTGCTCGGTCTCCAAAGCGGCCAGCGTGACCGGCCGGGCCGCGTCCAGTGCCGTGATGGCCGCCGCGCGGAACTCGGCCACGTCGTCCTCGACAAGCTGGTCGCAATCGCCGCTCAGCCAGCGGTGCTTGCCGCCGGTCGTGCGCCACACCAGCGCACGGTCGCGCGAATCGAACTCCTCGACACCATGCGAGGCCTCGATGACCTCGGGGCCGGACATGGCCAGCCGGCCGATGTCGCTCATGACAATGTGGTCGGCGCAGCGCGCGACGATGCCCATGCCGCCGAAGCAGCCGTTGGCTCCGCCGATCAGCACGATCACGGGGATGCCGGCGGCGCGCACGTCCAGCAGCGCGCGCATCACCTCGGACACGGCGATCAACCCGGCGTTGGCTTCGTGCAGCCGCACGCCGCCGGACTCGGCCAGCAGCAGCACGGCGCGCGGCCGGTCGCGCAGCGCGCGCCTCAGCAGACCGACGAGCTTGGCACCATGGACCTCGCCCACACCGCCGCCCATGAACTGGCCCTCTTGCGCCGCGACGAAGACCTCACTGCCAGCCAGCGTCGCACGGCCGATGGCCACGCCGTCGTCGAAAGAGGATGGAACGCCGAGCTGGGCCAGGTGCGGGCTGGTGAGGCGCATGGCGGGCGGCAGCCACTCGTGGAAGCTGCCGGCATCGACGATCAGCGCCAGGCGCTCACGCGCTGAGCATTCCGCATAAGAAATCATGGCTGCAGCTCCTGGGCGGCCTGGTCCAGCCGCAGGCTGACGACGGCGGGCGTGGCGCCCATGTCGTTGACCGACAGGCGCACGCCAGCGAGCTGGTGGCGCTGGTGGAAGTCGCGCACGACCGCTTCCCAGATCGTGCCGAAGCCGCGCGCCGAGGTTTCGACGTGGACGGCGCAGCCATCGCCAGCGGCGGGCTCCAGCAGCACTTCCAGATTGCCCGAGCCGACCACGCCGACCAGCACCGGCGTGAAGGCGCCAGCAGGCCGCGTGCCGGTGAAGGCGTAGTTCAGGGTTTCGAGGCCAGGGGTGGTCATCGTGTCCTCACCAGTTGCGAAAGCGTTTGGGCGGGCTGTACAGGCCGCCCGAAGCACGCACGATGTCGCGCATGCTGCGCGCGGCGAGCAGGTTGCGCGTGGCGTCGCGAGGATCGATGCCGAGGTCGGCAGGCCGCCGGATGACGCCGCGGTCGCGCAGGTTCTCCACCATGCGCGCATCCCGCGCCAGGCCCACGGCCGTGTAGCCGGCCACGCCGCGGATGGCCTGCTCGCGCTCCTCGTCGCTGCGGCACAGGAGCAAGTTGGCGATGCCTTCCTCGGTCAGGATGTGGCTGACGTCGTCGCCGTAGATCATGATGGGCGGCAGCGCCATGCCGGCCTGTTCCTGCAGCGTCCAGGCATCGAGGCGTTCGACGAAGGCCGGCTGCATGTGCTCGCGGAAGGTCTCCACCATCTGCACCACCAGCTTCTGCCCACGCGGCGTGCCGGCGGCGCCGGGTCGGCCGTCGCGCGCCTCGCGGCCAGCCTTCAGCCAGGCGGGGCTGGCGTGCCGGCGGCCTCGCGCATCGGCCCCCATGTTGGGCGCGCCACCAAAGCCGGTGATGCGGCCCAGCGTCGCGGTGGAACTGTTGCCCTGCAGGTCGATCTGCAGCGTGGAGCCGATGAACAGGTCGCAGGCGTAGTGGCCCGCCGCTTGGCAGAAGGCGCGGTTGCTGCGCAGGCTGCCGTCGGCGCCGGTGAAGAACACGTCGGACCGCGCGCGGATGTAGTCCTCCATGCCCAGCTCGGAGCCGAAGGAGTGGATGGACTCCACCCAGCCGGCCTCGATGGCGGGAATCAGCGCCGGGTGCGGATTCAGCGCCCAGTGTCGGCAGATCTTGCCCTTGAGGCCCAGCGACTCGGCGTAGGTGGGCAGCAGCAGTTCGATAGCAGCCGTGTCAAAGCCGATCCCATGGTTGAGCCGCTGCACGCCGTACTCGGCATAGACGCCCTTGATAGCCATCATGGCCATCAGCACCTGGATCTCGCTGATCTGCGCGGGGTCGCGGGTGAACAGCGGCTCGACGAGGTTGGGGCGCGGCGCGGGCACGACAAAGTCCACCCAGTCAGCGGGGATGTCGATGCGAGGCAGGACGTCCACGATCTCGTTGACCTGCGCGATGACGATGCCGCCCGAGAAGGCCGTGGCCTCGACGATGGCCGGCGTGTCCTCGGTGTTGGGGCCGGTGTAGAGGTTGCCTTGGCGGTCGGCCGCGTGGGCGGCGACCAGCGCCACCTTGGGCGTCAGGTCGACGAAGTAGCGGGCGAACAGCTCCAGGTAGGTGTGGATGGCGCCGATCTCGATACCGCCGGCCGACACCAGCTTGGCCAGGCGCGTGCCCTGCGGGCCGGAGAAGGAAAAGTCGAGGCGCTTGGCAATGCCGCTCTCGAAGATGTCCAGATGCTCGGGCAGCGCCAGCACGGACTGCACCATGTGCAGGTCGCGCACGCGTTGCGGGTCCACCTGGGTCAGGGCCTGAGCGAGGAAATCGGCCTGCTTCTGGTTGTTGCCTTCCAGGCAGACACGGTCGCCGGGCTGCAGCACGGCCTCCAGCAGCGGCACGATGGCGGTGGCGGCCACGCGGCGGCCTTGCAGTTGCGGGCCGAGTGCCTCGGCCGCGCGGGCCAGGCGCTCGCGGCGCTGGCGATCGCGCAGGTTCCAGGCGGGAGCGTTCATCGTCGTGCCCTCAGCGTGCCGCGCCAACGACGCCCATGACCATGTCGGGCAACCCGGTCGCGATGCCCGGGAAGATGCAGATCAGCAGCACCGCCAGCAGCATCAGCACGACGAAAGGCAGCACGCCCCAGATGATGTCCTTCAGGTCGATGTCCGGCGCGATGTTCTTGATGACAAAGATGTTCAGCCCAACCGGCGGGTGGATGAGGCCCGTCTCCATGACGATGGTCATCAGGATGCCGAACCAGATCAGGTCGAACCCAGCGGCCTTGAGCGGCGGCAGGATGATGGGCGCCGTCATCAAGATGATGCTGACCGGCGGCAGGAAGAAGCCCAGCAGGATGACCATCAGCAGCACCGCCGCCAGCAGCACCCACTTGGACAGCTGCATGCCGACGATCCACTCCGCCGTCGACTGGCTGATGTGCAGGTAGCTCATCACGTAGGAGAACAGCAGCGACATGCCGATGATGAGCATCAGCATGGTGGACTCCTTCAGCGTCGACTGCAGGATGGGTGCCACGTCCCTGGGCCTCCACACGCCGTAGATGACGGCGATCAGCGCCAGCGCCAGCAGCGCGCCCAGGCCGGCGGTCTCTGAGGGCGTCGCGAAGCCGCCGTACAGTGCCACCATGACGCCGATCAGCAGCAGCACGAAGGGCACGACGCGCGGCAGCATCTCGAACTTCTGGCGGCTCGTGAAGGTCTCGTTGGCCAGCAGTGCCGAAGCCGTGCCCGAGCGCTTGTACTCGGCCTCGGCCAGCGCGTATTCCTTGCGGTAGCGCAGCGCCGCGTAGCCGGCGAACAGCGCCACCAGCAGCACGCCCGGCATGATGCCGGCCAGGAACAGCCGGCCCAGCGACTGCTCGGCCGCCACCGCATACAAGATCATGGTGATGGACGGCGGCAGCAGGATGCCCAGCGTGCCGCCGGCCGCGATGATGCCGGCCGCGAAGCCGGGCGAGTAGCCGCGCTTGCGCATCTCCGGGATGCCGGCGCTGCCGATGGCCGAGCAGGTGGCCGGGCTGGAGCCAGCCATGGCCGCGAACAGCGCGCAAGCGAACACGTTGGCAATGCCCAGGCCGCCGGGAATGCGGCCCATCCAGACATGCATGGCCGCGTACAAGTCCTGCCCGGCGCGTGACTTCCCGATGGCCGCGCCCTTCAGGATGAAGAGCGGGATGGAGAGCAGCGTGATGCTGGCCATCTCCTCGTAGACGTTCTGCGTGACCGTGTCCAGCGCCGACGCCGGCATGAAGATGGCCATGAACAGCACCGCCACGCTGCCAAGTGCGAACGCGATGGGCGCGCCCGAGAACATGAACAGCAGCGTGACGACGCCGAACAGCGAACCCAAGACGAGCATGCTCATGCTGCGGCTCCTTGCGTGGTCTTGAAGAGGCCGTTAAGGCGAGCCGTAAGCTGCACCAGCAGCTGCAGGCTCAGCAGCGACATCCCGAGTGCCATCAGGCTGTAGGGGATCCACAGCGGCGGCGCCCAGGAGGACGAGGTGGTCTGTCCCTCGGCCCAGGCCTCGTGGAACAGCGTCCATGACTTCCATGCAAAGAAGGCGCAGAACGCGGTGCACATCAGGTCCACCAGCATCAGGCGCAGCCGGTTGACGGCGCGCGGCAGCAGGCCCGCAATGGCCTCGATGCCGACATGACCGCGCAGCGACTGCACGAAGGCGCCGCACAGGAAGGTGGCGCCGACCAGACAGAACACGGCGGCCTCGTCCTGCCAGTCCGTGGACGCCTTCATCACGTAGCGAGACACAACGCTGTAGGTCAGCACGCAGGACGCCACCAGCAGCGCCAGCATGCCCAGCACCACCATCGCATGGTTGATGAAGTTCAGCACGCGTGCGACGGGGCGCAGCAGCGCGGGCGTGTCAGGGTCGATGCCGGCGACTGCGGCTGGCCCCATCTCGAAACCGTGGCTCATGGCTGGGCCCTCACAGCAGCTTCTGCGCGGCCTTGAGGATGGCGGCGCAGGACTCGTTCTTCTCGCCGAAGTCCTTCCACGCTGTGTCGCGTGCGATGGCCTGCCACTTCTTCAGCGTCGGCTCGTCCATGTCGTAGACCTTGGCGCCGGCTTTGGCGTAGATATCGGCGGCGGCCTGGTCGTCGGCCTTGGCGGCATCGCGGGCGAACACCTCCATCTCAGCACCCACGGCCATCAC
>JACPYV010000122.1 GCA_016195825.1 Burkholderiales bacterium
TGCCGGCGGGCTACGTCTTTGCGACTGGCTCAGGCGGCAGCATCGGCGTGACGACCGTGCCGGTGCCCGAGCCGCAAACGGCCTGGCTGCTGCTGGCCGGGCTGGCGGGGCTCGTCAGCTGGCGCCGGGCGGGCCGGCACGGGGCGGCGGCGCGCGCCGCGCTCAGGCGCTGGCGCCCGAATCACCTGCCTGCCGCCGTCGCGCTGGCCGCCGTGTGTGCCGCGCACGCACCGGCCGGCGCCACCGCGCTGGTGACTGCTGGCGCCCAGGTCGCCGCGGGCAATCAGGGCACCAGCCCGGTGACGGTGAGCCAGGAGCAGACCGCCGGCCTGGTGGGCGCCACGGCGGCGCAAGGCAATGACACGACTGAAACCTGGGTGCGGCAGGCCAGCGCGACAGCGACGGCGAGCGTCGGCAGTCTGCGCGTGGCCACGCAGTCGACCTACCTGCATGCACAGGGCCAGCCGTGGGCAAACGACCGCAACGCCAATGCCCGCGCCTCCGCAGACGCCAGCTGGACAGACACGCTGCTCATCACCTCGCCCACGCACACCACGGGCAGCGGGGGCCACTGGCTCGGCATGCTGGCGCTCAGCGCTGACCTCACGTCTGTCATGCATGCCGACAAGCTGCCGCAGCCGGTGGGCGCCACGGTCTCGCTCTTCGCCACCGGTCTGTCAGGCGCACCGCCTGACCCGTTGAGCAACGCCTGCGACCTCACGGGCCTGACCTGCCTGAAGGTGTTCCAAAACCAGCAGGCCACGGGCACGTGGCTGCTGCCGGTGAATGTCGGCTTCAGCTACGGTCAGGCGTTCAGCGTCTATGTGAGCTTGCGTGCCAACGCCGAAGCACAAGCCTATGGCTGTGACGACTGCACGCTGACGTCAACGGTGGCCAACGGCACGTCGCTGACCTGGCAAGGCACCTCGGCCATCCTCGATGCCAGCCGCCATCCGGTGGCCGACGCCACGCTCAGCAGCGAGTCCCGCTTCAACTATCTGCTGGCCGCGCCGGTGCCGGAGCCGAACCGCGCGCTGTTGACGGTCCTCGGCGCACTCGTCATCGCCCGGCGCCGCCGAGTTGGCCAGGTACGGTGAGTCGTGTTGAACCTCGTGTCATGGAACTCAGCAGTGCCCTGGGTTGGCTGGCAGCCAGCCTGATGCTATTGACCTTCCTGTGCCACGACGCCGTGCAGCTGCGGCGCATGGCGATCCTGGCGAATCTGGCCTTCATCGGCTACGGCTTCAGCGCTGGACTGCCACCGGTGCTGTACTTGCACCTGCTGCTGCTGCCCATCAACGTGTGCCGGCTGCTTCGCTTGCCTACGGGGCCTCAGGGCGCTCGGTCGCCCTGACCGTTGCGTGCGGCGTCAGGGCATGCGACGTCACTCGCGCTCGAACTTGAACACCGCGACGCTGGCGCGCAGGTTGGGTTTGGTGCGCACGACGCGGCCATCCTGCAACCCGAAGCTGTCGAGGATCCTGAGCCGGTTCTTGCGTGCCAGCACGCCGAAGTCGGCGAAGGTGCCGACACGGATGTTGGGCGTGTCGTACCACTCGTAGGGCAGCGCGCGCGTGACCGGCATGCGGCCCATCAGCACCTGCAGCCGGTTGGGCCAGTGGGCGAAGTTGGGGAAGCTGACGATGCCCATCTTGCCCACGCGCGCCGTTTCCTTGAGCATCTGCTCGGCATTGCGCAGGTGCTGCAGCGTCTCCAGCTGGAGCACGACGTCGAAGCTCTGGTCCTCGAAGATGGCCAGGCCCTCTTCCAGGTTTCGCTGGATCACGTTGACGCCGCGCTTCACGCCCGCCAGCAGGTTGGCGTCGTCCAGCTCCACGCCGTAGCCGCTGCAGCCCTTGTGCTTGATGAGGTGCTCCAGCAGCTCGCCGGTGCCGCAGCCCAGGTCCAGCACGCGCGAGCCGGGCGGCACGAGCGCCGCAATGGCCGGATCGAAACTCATACGGCCACCCCCTTCAACTGCAGGCCCGCCGGCCGCACCAGGCTGTCCGCGATGCGCTCGAAATAGGCCCGCAGCACCCCGTGGTAGCGCGGGTCGTCGAGCAGGAAGGCATCGTGGCCATGCGGTGCGTCGATCTCGGCGTAGCTCACGTCCAGCCGGTTGTCGAGCAAGGCCTTGACGATCTCGCGCGAGCGGTCTGGCGAGAAGCGCCAGTCCGTCGTGAAGCTGGCGATGAGGAACTTGGCGCGCGCCGCAGCGAAGGCGCGCGTCAGGTCGCCGCCATGCTCCGAGGCGGGGTCGAAGTAGTCCAGCGCGCGCGTGATGAGCAGGTAGGTGTTGGCGTCGAAGTAGTCGCTGAACTTGTCGCCCTGGTAGCGCAGGTAGCTCTCGATCTGGAACTCGATGTCCTGGGTCGAATAGCCCAGCGCAGCGCCCTTGAGTTCGCGGCCGAACTTCTCCGCCATGACGTCGTCGGACAGGTAGGTGATGTGGCCGATCATGCGCGCCACGCGCAGGCCGCGTTTGGGCACCACGCCGTGCTCGTAGAAGTGGCCGCCGTGGAAGTCGGGGTCGGTGACGATGGCGCGGCGGGCCACCTCGTTGAAGGCGATGTTTTGCGCCGACAGGTTGGGCGCCGTCGCGATGGCGATGCAGTGCCCGAGGCGGTCGGGGTAACGCAGCGCCCAGTCCAGCGCCTGCATGCCGCCCAGCGACCCGCCCAGCACCGCTGCCAGCTTGAGGATGCCGAAGCGCTCGACGACGCGGGCCTGCGCGTCCACCCAGTCCTGCACGGTGACGACCGGAAAGTCCGCGCCCCAGGCCTTGCCGGTCGCCGGGTTGATGTGCATGGGCCCCGTGGAGCCGAAGCAGGAGCCCAGGTTGTTGACGCCGATGACGAAGAACTTGTCGGTGTCCAACGGCTTGCCCGGGCCGATGAGGTTGTCCCACCAGCCCTCGCTCTTGGGCTGGCCGGCGTAGCTGCCGGCCACATGGTGGCTGGCATTCAGCGCGTGGCAGACCAGCACTGCGTTGCTGCGCTGCGCGTTGAGCTGCCCGTAGGTCTCGACCATCAGGTCGTAGGGACCGAAGGCGCTGCCGCTGCGCAGCGGCAGCGGCTCATCGAAATGCAGACTCTGGGGCGACACCTCGCCCACGCTTCGGCCCATCATGGCCTCACTCCAAAAAACAAAACCGGCGCCACTTGCGGACGCCGGTTGCCTCGGAGCCCTGTTTAGCGGCATTTGTAGAGCGCCCGCAATCCGGAACAAATCGGCGCTATCGAAGCTGGAGTTTAGCGGAGGTGGCCGCCGGGCAGCGGCCGGCAGGGCCATCGTCCGGGATCAGGCCGCCGGCTGCAACCCTGGCAAGGCGAAGCCCGGCTCCACCCGCGCGATCGCGGCCTCCAGCACGGACTCGAAGCGCGCCGTGATGTCGCCCCAGTCCAGCCGCCGGGCCGTGGCCCGCGCGGCATCGGCCACGCCGCGCCGCGCCGCGCCGTCGAAGGCCGCCACGCGGGCTGCCGCGACGAAGTCGGCCTCACGGCCTGGTCCGGCCAGCCAGCCGTTCACGCCGCTGCGGATCAGCTCGCCCGCCGCCGCGCTCTCGAAGGCCACGACGGCACAGCCGCTGGCCATGGCCTCGGTGGTCACGTTGCCAAAGGTCTCGGTCAGGCTGGCGAACAGGAACACGTCCAGCCCGGCGTAATGCGCGGCCAGGTCGTCGCCACTGCGCTGGCCGGCGAACACCGCGTCCGGCGCGCGCGCGGCGAGCTCGGCGCGCATGGGCCCGTCGCCCACGAAGACGAGGCGGGCGCGCGGCTGCGCGGCCTTCACGGCCTCGTAGGCGGCCAGCACGACACCCAGGTTCTTCTCCGGCGCCAGCCGGCCGACGTAGCCCAGCACGGGGTCGTCCGGGCCTGCGCCCCAGCTCTCGCGCATCGCGGCGCTGCGCCGCACCGGGTCGAAACGCTGGGCGTCCACGCCGCGGCCGACGACGTTGAGCCGCTCGAAACCGCGCTCGGCCAGCAGCACGCGCATGGCCTCGGTGGGCACCATGGTGGCGTCGCAGCGGTTATGGAACTTGCGCAGATAACCCATGATGGGCTTGGACAGCAGGCCCAGGCGGTAGTGCTTGCCGTAGGCGTGGAAGTTGGTGCGGTAGTCCGACGTGACCGGCAGCGCCAGGTGCTGGGCGGCCTGCAGCGCCGACCAGCCCAGCGGGCCTTCGGTGGCGATGTGCACGACGTCCGGCCGCTTCAACGACCACAGCTTCACCAGGGCCCGCTTGCTGGGCACGCCCATGCGCAGGTTGGGATACAGCGGCACCGGCAGGCCCTTGGTGAGCACCTCGTCGACCGTGGGCCGACTGCCCAGCGGAGCCGCCATGTTCGCCGGCTGGCGCGGGCGGATGAGCTGCACGTCGTGGTTGCGGCGGTTCAACCCGTCGACGACGCGCGCCATCGACATCGCGACGCCGTTGACCTCGGGCGGATAGGTCTCCGTCACCACCGCGAGCCGGCGCGAGTGGCGCGGCGCGGGCAGGTCATCGACCAGGATGTCGTCGGTGTCGTGTGCGGTCTTCATGCGCGCATGGTCATGTCGGCATGCAACAGCAAGATGACAACCGGACCGTCACGCCGATTTCACGCAAGCAGCCCACCATGCGAGCCGCTTGCCACCCAAACGACGAGGACGGGACGTGAACGAGTTTTTCCAAACCCTGAAGACCCAGCGCTGGGACGACCACCGCTACTACCACCACAGCCGCATCAACCAGAGCCTGCACCTGATCAGCGCGTTGAGCTTCCTCGTGTCGTACGCGCTGCTGTTCGTGAACCCGGCGTGGTCGGCACTGCTGGCATGGTGCGTGTCGATGACGACGCGCCAGGCGGGTCACTTCTTCTTCGAGCCGCGGGGCTACGACCATGTGAACCAGGCCACCGACGAGTACAAGGAAGAGATCAAGATCGGCTACAACATCCGCCGCAAGATCGTGCTGATGTCGGTCTGGGTCGCGCTGCCGGCGGTGCTGTGGTTTGCGCCGTCGCTGGGCGGCCTGATCGAGCCCGCCGTGGGCTTGCGAGGCTACATCGAGGACGTGGGCATGGCCTGGTTCTGCCTGGGCGTGACGGGCCTGGTGTTCCGCGTCGTGCAGCTGTGGGTCACGCAGAACCTGATGCAGGGCCTGGCCTGGGGCTTCAAGATCATCACCGACCCCTTCCACGACGTGCTGCTGTACTGGAAGTCGCCCTTCTACCTGCTGCGCGGCCAGCTCATCGACCCCATGGAACACGTGGGCCACGGCCAGGCGCATTGATGGACGAGACCCTCACCCTGTCGGCGCTGGCCCTCGGCGTGCTGGCGCTGCTGCCGGCGGCCAAACGGCGCATCGAGCTGTCGCGCGCCAAGCACCGGTCGCTGGCGGGTCACTCGCGCATGGCCAAGCGGCTGGCGCGCTGGGTGCCGGGCTATGCCTACGACGAAGCCCAGTTCTTCGCTGCCGATGGTGCGCCGGCCGATGTGTCGGCGCGGCGCAAGGCTGCGCTGCAGCGGCTGGGCGCCGAGTTCGACAAGCGCTTTGCCAAGACGCTGGCCGCGACGGAAGAGGCGCGCGACACCATCTCCGACCTGAAGTTCACCGGCCGCTACCGCGTGCCCTTCCAGTTCAGCCCGGTGCTGCGCGAGCACCTGAAGGTGGGCGCCTTCCTGCAGCACAGCGACGGCGTGCAGGTGGAAGACCTGGACGGCAACCGGCTGTTTGATCTGACCGGCTCGTACGGCGTCAACGTGCTGGGCTATGACGCGTACAAGGAGTGCATCGACGAGGCCGTCGCCACGGCGCGCGAGCTGGGCCCGGTGCTGGGCGCTTACCACCCCTGCGTGCTGGACGTGCTGACGCGCCTGAAGGCCGTCTCCGGGCAGGAGGAGGTCAGCTTCCACATGTCCGGCACCGAAGCCGTCATGCAGGCCGTGCGGCTGGCGCGTTACCACACGAAGAAGAAGCGCCTGGTGCGCTTCGCCGGCGCGTACCACGGCTGGTGGGAAGACGTGCAGCCCGGCCCGGGCAACCCGCTACCGCCGCGCGAGACCTTCACGCTGCAGGACATGGCCGAGCGGTCCCTCAAGGTGCTGGCGACGCGGCGCGACATCGCCTGCGTGCTGGTGAACCCCCTGCAGGCGCTGCACCCCAATGCCAGCGCGCCTGGCGACTCGGGGCTCATCGACGGCAGCCGCCGCGCGAGCTACGACCGCGAGGCGTACACCGCGTGGCTGAAGCGGCTGCGCGAGGTCTGCACGGCGCGCGGCATCGTGCTGATCTTCGACGAGGTCTTCGTCGGCTTCCGCCTCGCGCCCGGTGGCGCGCAGCAGTACTTCGGCGTCCAGGCCGACCTCGTCACCTATGGCAAGACGCTGGGCGGCGGGCTGCCGGTCGGCGTGGTCTGCGGCAGCCGCGCGCTGATGACGCGCTACCGCGAGGACCGGCCGGCGGACATCTGCTTTGCCCGCGGCACGTTCAACGCGCACCCCTACGTGGTCGCCGCAATGGCGGCCTTCCTGAAGCGCATCGAGCGGCCCTCTGTGCGCGCGCTCTACGACGGGCTCGACGACCGTTGGAACGCCCGCTGCGCGCAGTTCAACGCCAGGCTGCAAGCCGCCGGCGCCCCCGTGCGCATGGCCAACCTGTCGACGATCTGGACGGTGATGTACGACCAGCCCGGGCGCTACCACTGGATGCTGCAGTTCTACCTGCGCAAGCACGGCCTGGCGCTGAGCTGGGTGGGCACGGGGCGGCTGATCTTCAGCCTGAACTATGGCGACGCGGAGTTCGCCGAGGTCGTGGACCGCTTCGTCGCCGCGTGCGACGAGATGCGGGCCGACGGCTGGTGGTGGACGGCGCCGGAACTCACGGCCAAGGCCATCCGCCGCGGCGTGTTCCGCGAGATGCTCAGCCAGAAGTTCTGAGATGGAAAACCAGGATGCATCGCCCGCGCTCGGCCGCGGGCCGAGTGACGACGCCCCGGCGCGGCCGGGCTGGTTCAAACGGCTGGTGGCCCAGGAGGACCTGAACTTCCTGCTCACCAACCGCGTGCCGCGCATCGCCCTGACGCGGCTGATGGGCCGCTTCTCGCGCATCGAGAGCCCGCTGCTGACGCGGCTCACGATTGCTGTGTGGCGCTGGTTCATCCCGCTGGACCTGAGTGACGCCAAGCGGACCGACTTCCGCTCGTTGAAGGACTGCTTCACGCGCGAACTCAAGCCCGGTTCGCGCGTGTTCGACCCGCGCCCCGAGGTGTTCGCCAGCCCCAGCGACGCCATCGTCGGTGCGACCGGCGTGGTCGAGCGCGGCCAGGTCTACCAGGCCAAGGGCTTCCCGTACGAGACGGCGGAGCTGTTCGGCCCCACGCAGGACGCCAGCGCCTTCGAAGGCGGCCGCTTCGTCACGCTGCGGCTGACGTCGGCGATGTACCACCGCTTTCACGCGCCGGCCGACGGCACGGTGGAGCACGTGACCTACCTGAGCGGCGACACCTGGAACGTGAACCCGGTGGCGCTCAAGCGCGTGGAACGCCTGTTCTGCCGCAACGAGCGTGCCGTCGTGCGCATGACGCTGGCCAGCGGCCACCCGGTCGCGCTGGTGCCGGTAGCGGCCATCCTGGTCGCGAGCATTCGCCTGCATTTCCTGGACGTGCTGCTGCACCTGGGCCGCCAAGGCGCGAACGAAATGCCCTGCAACTCACCGCACGTGAAGGGCCAGGAGATGGGCTGGTTCGAGCACGGCTCGACCATCATCGTCTTCGTCCCCAAGGGTTTCGAGCTGGCCGAGGGCATTGCCACCGGCGCGCAGATCCGCGCGGGGCAGGCACTGCTGAAGCTCAGCTGAGCCGGCTCAGAGGACGGTGTCCGGCGCCGCCGTCTTTGCGATGGCGGGCGACACCGGCACTGGCACCGGCAGGGGCAGCGGCGCCGCCTTGGGGGCCGGCAGCATGCCCGGCAGCGCTGCCTCGTCACCGCGGTCGATGATCTCCAACCGGCCATCGAAGTGCTCGACCAGCGCCGTCAGGCTTTCGACCCAGTCGCCGTCGTTGCAGTACAGGATGCCGTCGATCTCGCGGATCTCGGCATGGTGGATGTGCCCGCAGACGACGCCGTGCGCCCCGCGCTTCCTGGCCTCGCGCGCGACAGCGTTCTCGAACTCATTGATGTAGCTGACCGCGCGCTTGACCTTGTGCTTGAGGTAGCGCGACAGGCTCCAGTACGGCAGCCCGCACTTGGCGCGGATGCGGTTGAACCAGCGGTTGACCTTGAGCGTGAACTCGTAGGCCAGGTCGCCCGCGATGGCCAGCCAGCGCGCGCACTGGATGACGCCGTCGTAGAGGTCGCCATGCGTGACCCACAGCCGCTTGCCGTCGGCCGTCACGTGCATGGCTTCGTCCATCACGTCCACGCCGCCGAAGTTGTGCGTCACGTACTTGCGGGCGAACTCGTCATGGTTGCCGGGGATGAAGACGACCCGCGTGCCCTTGCGCGCTTTGCGCAGCAGCTTCTGGACCACGTCGTTGTGTGCCTGCGGCCAGTACCAGGAGCGCCGCAGCTGCCAGCCGTCGATGATGTCACCGACAAGGTAGAGCGTCTCGCATTCGACGTCACGCAGGAAGTCGAGCAAAGCCTTGGCCTGGCAGCCGGGCGTGCCCAGGTGCAGGTCGGAGATCCAGACGGTGCGCACGTACAACGTGGGCGTGTCGGCGGCGGCAGCGGTGTCTTGCGTCGTCGGCATGGTGGGCATGCTGCCCGCGGGTCGTGACGCGCGCGTGACCGTGCACGCGCACTCCCGCCTTTGAAGGGCTCGCTACAGGTGCGCGGCCAGCCGGGGCGACGCCGCCTCGATGGGCCCCAGCAGCCTCGGCCACAGTTGGGCACCCAAGTCGCGGCGGAACGGCCCGAAGTGCTCGATCTTCTTCACGCCCAGGTCGGCGGGCGCGATGCCGTGCCGCTGCACGCGGGCCGCGCTGAACTGCTGGGCCAGCGCATCCACGGCGGCGGCCGGGCCGAACAGGTGGTCGTCCGTGATGTGCCACAGGTGCACGGCACCACTGAAGCGGTCATAGGCCCGCTCGCGCGCCAGGGTGTCGTCCCCGAACAGGAAGCCCGGCGTGCGCCCCCAGGCGGCCCACTCCAGCGCGGCGCCTGCCGGCAGGTCCTGGGCCCTGGGCCCCAGTACGCGGCCAGGCGCGTGGCCCAGCAGACGAACCAGCGACGGCAGCACCAGATGGAAGAACGCCCAGGCCTGCACGCGCGCGAAACCCGACCAGTGACCCAGGTAGGCCACTTGGGCGGCGACACCCAGCACGGCGTCCACCTTGTCCTCGAAGCCCGGCACCAGTCCCACGGAATTGCCGCCCAGTGAATGGCCGACCCACAGCAGGCCCAGATCGCGTTGCTGGGCCGCGGACTCCTCCCGCCGGCGGCGATCGGCGGCATGCAGCGCAGCCGCCATGTCGACCCGGGCCCAGTCGCGCAGACGCACGTCCTCACCCGGACGCAGCGCTTCACGCGACGCTGCAATTCCCCGGTAGTCGAAGGTCAGCACCGCGTAGCCGCGCCGTGCCATCCAATCCGCAAAGTGCCGGTAGTAGCTGGCCGGCACCGCCGTCGCTGCGCCGATCACAGCCACCGCGCGCACGCCGACTACCGCCGGTGGCTCGAACCATTGCGCCGCCAGAAGACGCCCGTCGCTGCAGCGCAGTGGCGTCGGGACGTGGCGCACCTGCAGGTCGCCGGTCTGTGGCGGTAGACGGTCGGCCGCACTCACTTCGTCAATCAAATGTCAACAAAGATCCCCAGTCCGCCCGGCGTAGGGCGCCGGCGTCAAACGGCCGCAGAGGAGGCCCTGGACGCCAATGCGCTGGAGCTTTTCGCGCGGATCGCCCAGGCGGGCAGCTTCGCCCAGGCTGCGCGAGACCTAGGGCTGACGCGCGCAGCCATTAGCCGGCGCATCGCGAGCATCGAGAGCGCCGTGGGCCTGGCCTTGTTCGCCCGCAGCACCCGCAGCCTGGGGCTGACCGAGGCTGGACGCCGGCTGCATGCCCGCGCCCGCGCCGTGCGGGACGCGGCAGAAAGCGCCCGTCTGGCGCTGCGCCATGCGCGCGACCAGCTCGACGGCACCATCCGCATCAGCGCCACCGCAGGCTTCGGCCGCCATGTCCTGGCGCCGCTGCTGGCTCGCTTCCAGGCCTTGCATCCGGCGGTGCGCTACGAGCTGTTTTTCACTGACCGCCGAGTCGACCTGCTGAGAGAGGGGCTGGACGTCGCCTTCCGCGTGACAAGCAAGCCTCCGGAAGCCTGGGTCGCTCAACCGGTGCTGAAGTTCGCTGTCCACGCTTACCAGCCTGCGGACCGAACGCCATTGGACAAGCCTGAGGATCTCGGGCAAGTGCCCATGCTGCTGCTCGGTCAGAGCGAAGAACCGTTTGCAAGCCACTGGCAGCACGATGACGGGCGGCTTGAGAACGTGATGCTGCAGGCTTCTTCCTGGGGCAGCGATCTAGACGGCCTGGTCGCCTTGTCCCGGCACGGCGCCGGAGTGGTCCTGGCGCCTGATTTCTGCGTGGAAGCGCTTCCCGCTTTGGGTGATGACGCACCGGGCGGTCCGGTGCTGATCAACGCCCTGCCCGGCTGGCGGCTGATGGCCGGCCTCGACACCGTGCAGGCACTGACGCTGCCACTACCGGCCGGTTCCGAAACGGCACGAGCACTGGTTCGTTTTGTGCGCGAATCATTGTGGTCGCGCTAGGCGGGCATGCTGGGCGTATCGCGTCAATGCGGCGTCGCCAATACCCAGCCTTATTCCCCAAAAGTCGGAGCTCATATTCGGCGCCAAGGTCGATAGAGGAATATTGAGCGCCGTTAAAACAAAACCCCTCGCAGCCTGAGCTGGAGGGGTTTTGAGGGGGTAAATAGCCTGACGATGACCTACTTTCACACGGGAATCCGCACTATCATCGGCGCTGGCTCGTTTCACTGTCCTGTTCGGGATGGGAAGGAGTGGG
>JACPYV010000118.1 GCA_016195825.1 Burkholderiales bacterium
CCCATGGCGGCGAAGAACAGCACCCAGGCGCGGTTGAGCCTGAGCCAGACCGGGTCGGGCAGCGTGAGCTCGGCGCCCAGCATGCTCTGGATGAGGTTCTTGCCGAACCAGGCCTGCGACACCCACAGCGTCAACGCCATGGCCCAGTACAGGCCGGTGGGCTTCCACTTGATGAAGGTCTCGTTGTGGAACCAGATCGTGGCGCCGCCGAGGACGACGACCAGCGCTAGGCTGATCCACAGCATCAGGTCGATCTTCTTGCCGCGCAGCTTCAAGATGGCCGCCTGCGCCAGCGTCGCGATCATGACGACCACCGTGGCCAGCAGCACGGGCGCCTCCTGCGGCCCGACGACACCGCCCTGCACCAGGAAGCCGAAGTGCTGGGTCGCAAACGCTGCCGCTGCATCCGGGCTGCCCTCGGCGCCCTTGAAGGCGACGAAGAACAGGATCAACGGTAGGAAATCAAGCAGGAGCTTCATGTGGAATCAGTCGAGGACGGAGCTGCTGGCTCCGCTCGGGCGGTCTGTCCCCGAGTTCATGGATTGTCCCCGACGAAATCGATTGACGCCGAGTTGATGCAGAAACGCTCGCCCGTGGGCTCGGGGCCGTCGGGGAAGACATGACCCAGGTGGCTGCCGCACTTGTTGCAGCGCACCTCCACGCGCACCATGCCGTGGCTGCGGTCGACGATGCGCTCGACGACCTCGCTGTTGACCGGCGCCCAGTAGCTGGGCCAGCCGCAGCCGGCGTCGAACTTGGTGTCGGCCTCGAACAGCGGCGTGCCGCAGCCGACGCAGTTGTAGTGGCCGTGCTCGAAATGGTCCCAGTACTTGCCCGTGAAGGCGCGTTCCGTGCCGGCCTGGCGGGCGACCTGGTATTGCATCGGGTCCAGCTGCTCGCGCCATTCGGCATCGGTCTTCTGGACGGGGTAGGGCTTGCTGGGGTCATGGCTCATGATGAACAGGACACTTCGAGGCTTTGGGCCCAGTCGGGCGGCAGGGCCGCGTCGCCGGGGAGAGCGGGTTCGTCGAACGGGCGGCTCAGAACTTTCAGCAGCCGGTCGATCTCGCTGAAATCGCCGCCCTGCGCCGCGCGGATGGCGCCCTCGGCGAGGTGGTTGCGTAGTACGACGGCCGGGTTGACGGCAAGCATGCGCGCTTGGGCGTGCGGCGCCGTGCGCGGGCGCCAGCGTGCCAGCCAGGCGTCCAGTGCATCGCGGTCGATGAACAGGTCGCGCAGCGGCTCAGGGTGGGTGAGGGCGCGCGACAGGCGGCGAAAGCTCTGCGTAAAGTCTGCGCGCGACGCGGCCATGAGCTTCAGGAAGTCATCGGCCAGGGCCTGATCGGCGGGCTGCTCGCCATCCAGGCCGAGCTTGGCGCGCAGGCGGCCGAGCATCTGGCTGGCGAAGCGGTCGCGGAAGGCCTCGACAGCCTCCAGCAGCCGCTCGCCGGCGGCTTCCTGCTCGCCGTCCATCAGCGGCACGAAAGCCTGGGCCAGCGCGTGCAGGTTCCAGAACGCGACCGAAGGCTGGCGGGCGTAGGCATAGCGACCGCGGTCGTCGCTGTGGTTGCAGATGTGGCCAGGGTCGAAGGCATCCATGAAGCCGAACGGGCCGTAGTCCAGCGTCAGGCCCAGCATGGACATGTTGTCGGTGTTCATGACGCCGTGGCAGAAGCCGACGGCCTGCCAGTGCGCGACGAGGTCGGCGGTCTGCAGCGCCACCTTCTTCAGCAGCGCCACGGCGGGCTCGGGCGCGTCGGCGCATTCGGGCGCATGGTGTGCGATGAAGAAGGCCGTCAGGCGGCGCAGCGCCTCCAGCTGATCGTGGTGCGCGAAATGTTCGAAATGGCCGAAGCGGATGAAGCTGGGCGCGACGCGTGTGACGACGGCGGCCGTCTCGACGGTCTCGCGGATGACGGGCATCTCAGAGCCGGTGATGCACAGCGCGCGCGTCGTCGGCACGCCCAGGGCCGTCATCGCCTCCGAGCACAGGAACTCGCGGATGGACGAGCGCAGCACCGCGCGGCCGTCGCCGCGGCGGGAGTAAGGCGTCCGGCCGCCTCCCTTGAGTTGCAGCTCCTGCGGGCCGGCCGGTGTGTCGACCTCGCCCAGCCACAGAGCACGTCCATCACCCAGCTGGCCGGCCCAGACGCCAAACTGGTGGCCGCTGTAGACGGTGGCCAGCGGCCTCATGCCGGGCCAGCTTGCATTGCCGGAGAGCGCGGCCAGTGCTTCGGGGCGCGCAGCCCAGTCGGCCGGCCAGCCGAGCAGCTCGGCGCAGGCCGGGCTGCGGGCGACCCAGTGAGGGTCGGGCAAGCCTTGCGCGGGCAGTTCGGTGAAGAAGTCGGCACCCAGTGCGGCGAAGCGGTTGGTCCAGGCCAGACCCTCGAGCGGTTTCATCGCACCAGTTTAGTGATGAGGTGTTTTGCCCTGCTCACCCGGGTGTTTCCCCGGGGGCGAAGGGTCGCGGTTGTGACGTTCGGGCTTAGAAACCGCGGGCTAGACTGGGTCGATAAGACAGCCAGGAGACAACCATGGCATTGATGGGCCGAATGATGTCGGATCCGCTGCTGATCTCGTCGCTGCTGAAGCACGCCGAGCGGCATTCGGGCGAGACCGAAATCGTCAGCAAGCGGGTCGAGGGCGACCTGCACCGCAGCAACTGGCGCGAGGTGGCACGCCGTTCGCGCCAGGCCGCACAGGCGTTTGCCCGCCTGGGCTGCGAGCCTGGCGATCGCGTTGCGACGCTGGCCTGGAACGGCCACCGTCACATGGAGATCTATTACGGCAGCTCCGGCTCCGCGCTGGTCTGCCACACGATCAATCCGCGCCTGTTTCCAGAGCAGATCGTCTGGATCGCCAACGACGCGCAGGACCGGGTGCTGTGTTTTGACGCCACCTTCCTGCCGCTGGTCGAGAAGATCGCGCCGCTGCTGAAGACGGTGAAGCACTTCGTGCTGATGACTTCGCGCGCCCACATGCCGGCCAGCACCGGCATCCCCGGCCTGCTGTGCTTCGACGACCTGCTGGACGCGGAGACCGGAAACTACGTCTGGCCGCAGTTCGATGAGAACACCGCGTCCAGCATCTGCTACACCTCGGGCACCACGGGTAACCCCAAGGGTGCGGTCTACAGCCATCGCTCGACGGTGCTGCACGCCTACGCCGCCGCGCTGCCGGACGCGATGGACTGCTCTAGCCGCGACGTCATCCTGCCCGTCGTGCCGATGTTCCACGTCAACGCCTGGGGCCTGCCCTACAGCGCCGCCATCGTGGGCTGCAAATTCGTGCTGCCCGGGCCGCACCTGGACGGCAAGAGCCTGTTCGAGCTGTTCGAGGGCGAGAAGGTCAGCTTCAGCGCCGGCGTGCCGACCGTGTGGCTGGGCCTGCTGAACTACGTCAAAGCCAACAACCTGAAGTTCTCCACCTTCAAGCGCACCGTCATCGGCGGTTCGGCCTGCCCGCCGGCCATGATGAAGTCGCTGCAGGAGGACTTCGGCATCGAGGTCATCCACGCCTGGGGCATGACGGAGATGTCGCCGCTGGGCACGCTGTCCAAGCTCACCACGCGCCAGCTCGGGCTGCCGCATGAGCAGCAGCAGCGCCTGCTGGAGAAGCAGGGCCGCGTCATCTACGGCGTGGACATGGCCATCATCGATGACGACGGCCGCTCGCTGCCTTGGGACGGTGTCAGCTCCGGCAACCTGGTCGTGCGCGGCCACTGGGTCATCGCCCGGTACTTCAACCACGACGAGTCGCCGCTGATTAGCGTCGACGGCGAGCCGGGCTGGTTCCCGACCGGCGACGTGGCGACCATCGATGCCGATGGCTTCATGCAGATCACCGATCGCAGCAAGGATGTCATCAAGTCCGGCGGCGAGTGGATCAGCTCCATCGACCTGGAAAACATCGCCATGGCCCACCCGGCCGTGCACGAGGCCGCCGTCATCGCGGCACGCCACCCGAAGTGGGACGAGCGCCCGCTGCTGGTCGTCGTCAAGAAACCTGACGCCACCGTCACGCGGGAGGAGTTGCTGGCCTTCTACGACGGCCGGATTGCCAAGTGGCAGATCCCAGACGACGTCGTCTTCGTCGCCGAGATCCCGCACACCGCCACCGGCAAGATGCAAAAGCTCAAGCTGCGCGACCAGTTCCTGAGCCACAAGCTGCCGACGGCCTGAGCTGTCTGGGGTAAGCACGGGACTGCACGGGGTCCCGGCTGGATTAACTTTCGTTCACATTCAGTGCCATCACAACAGGAGACAAGCATGTTCGACATCACCTCGACCCGCTCCCCACTGCGTGCCATCGCAGCCGCCACGCTAGTGCTGGCTGCTGCTGGTGCCCAGGCCCAGAAAGGCGAGACGGTCAAGCTGGCCTACATCGACGCGCTCTCCGGCCTGATGGGCCCGGTCGGGCAGAACCAGGTCAAGACCTTCCAGTTCCTCGGCGAGAAGACCAACAAGAGCAACCCGGCGGGCGTGAAGTTCGAGATCGTCACGTTCGACAACAAGTTGAGCCCGGCCGAGTCGCTGAACCTGCTGAAGGCGGCGGCCGACCAGGGCATCCGCTACATCATGCAGGGCAATGGCTCCAGCGTCGCGCTGGCGCTGAGCGACGCGGTCAGCAAGCACAACGAGCGCAACCCGGGCAAGGAAATCGTCTATCTGAACTACTCGGCGGTGGATCCCGACCTGACCAACAGCAAGTGCAGCTACTGGCACTTCCGCTTCGACGCCGACACCTCCATGAAGATGGAGGCGCTGACCACCTTCATGAAGGACCAGCCCGACGTCAAGAAGGTCTTCCTGCTGAACCAGAACTATGCCCACGGCCACCAGGTCGCCAAGTACGCCAAGGAGATGCTGGGCCGCAAGCGCCCGGACATCCAGATCGTCGGCGAAGACCTGCACCCGCTGGCCCAGGTGCGCGATTTCGCGCCCTACATCGCCAAGATCAAGGCCAGCGGTGCCGATACCGTTATCACGGGCAACTGGGGCTCCGACCTGGCGCTGATGGTGAAGGCCGCCAATGAGGCTGGCTACAACGGCAAGTTCTTCACCTACTACACCGGCGTGACCGGCACGCCCACTGCGCTGGGCACTGGCGGCGCGGGCCGCGTCTACCAGGTGGCCTACAGCCACTACAACATGGGCGGCCAGGCGCAGAAGGATGCCGACGAGTTCAACAAGAAGTTCGGCGACGACATGTACACGCTCAGCGTGCAGCACATCTATACGCTGCTGAGTCAGGCCATGGCCAACGCCAAGTCCACCGACCCGGTGAAGGTCGCCGCGGCGATGGAAGGCCTGACGGTCAAGAGCTTCAACGGCGACGTGACCATGCGCAAGACCGACCACCAGCTGCAGCAGCCGCTGTTCATCTCGGTCTGGCAGAAGGCCGACGCCAAGTACCCCTACAGCCCGGAGAAGACGGGCATGACGCTGGCGCCGGTGAAGCAGTACGACTCGTATGTTTCGTCCACGCCCACGTCCTGCCAGATGAAGCGGCCCGGCTGAGCGGTCCGCTCACCTTGCTACGGCTCGGGCTGATCTCGGGCTCGTGGTGCTCGCCGTACGGATGTACGGCTGCGCGCCCCGAACCCGACCTCCACCCGCTCGCTACGCAAGCTGGGCCAACCGCTGCGGTTGTTTTCCAACGTTCGCTCTCAGGGTCAGCCTCTTGGATCAAGTCTTCATCAATCTGCTGAACGGCCTGTCGTCCGGCCTGCTGCTGTTCATGCTCAGCTCGGGCCTGACGCTGATCTTCAGCATGATGGGCGTGCTGAACTTCGCGCACGCCAGCTTCTACATGGTGGGCGCCTACGTTGCCTACTCGCTGGTGGGCGTGCTGGGCTTCTGGCCGGCACTGCTGCTGGCGCCGCTGCTGGTGGGCATGATGGGCGCGGGCTTCGAGCGAATCGCGCTGCGGCGCGTGCACAAGTTCGGCCACGTGCCGGAGCTGCTGATCACCTTCGGCCTGTCCTACGTGGTGCTGGAGCTGGTGCAGCTCGTCTGGGGCCGAACGGCGGTGGCGTTCACGCCGCCACCGGAGCTACAAGGCTCGGCCTTCACCATCATCTCGTCGCCGGTGCAGGGCATGTCCTTCGCATTGGGCAAGGCGGCGCCGGAGCTGTGCACGGCCGCGCTGTGCTCCACCTTCCCGATCACGCGCGCCTTCATGATGTTCGTCGCGCTGCTGATGCTGCTGGCCCTGTGGCTGCTGCTGACGCGCACCCGCGTGGGCCTGGTCATCCAGGCTTCGCTGACGCACCCGGAGATGGTGGAGGCGCTGGGGCACAACGTGCCGCGGGTGCTGATGCTGGTGTTCGGCAGCGGCTGTGCGCTGGCGGCGCTGGCGGGCGTCATCGGCGGCATCACCTTCGTGACCGAGCCCAACATGGCAGCCATCGTCGGCTCCATCATCTTCGTGGTGGTGGTGGTGGGCGGCATCGGCTCGCTGGCGGGCGCCTTCGTCGGCTCGCTGGTCATCGGTCTGCTGCAGACGCTGCCTCTGACGGTGGACGCGTCGCTGGCCTCGGCACTGACGTCCATGGGCTTTACCGTCACGCCGTCCACGCCGGGCTACCCGGTGCTGCGGCTGGCGTTGAAGGACGTAGCGCAGATCCTGCCGTACCTTCTGATGGTGCTGATCCTGATCTTCCGGCCCAAGGGCCTGCTCGGGACGCGGGAAGACTGATGAGCAAGACTGCCGAATTCCATTTCAAGCCCTACAACGTCGGGCGCTGGGTCATCTGGGGGTTCTTCGCCCTCGTCCTCGTCGTCGCCCCGCGCCTGTGGACCAGCGGCCTGGCGCAGACCATGCTCACGCAGATGGGCATCGGCATCATCGCCTGCCTGGCCTACAACATCCTGCTGGGCCAGGGCGGCATGCTGAGCTTCGGCTACGCGGTCTACAGCGGCATGGGTGCCTTCCTGGCCATCCATGCGCTGAACATGGCCGGCGCCGGCACGCTGGGTATCCCTGTCAGCCTGATCCCGCTGGTGGGCGGCCTGGCCGGCGTGGTGTGCGCGGCGCTGCTGGGCTATGTGTCGACCAAGAAGGCCGGCACGCCATTCGCGATGATCACGCTGGGCATCGGCGAGCTGGTGTTCGCGCTGGCGTTGATGCTGCCGGAGTTCTCGGGCGGCGAGGGCGGCGTGTCCAGCAACCGCGTGATCGGCAAGCCGGTCATGGGCATCAGCTTCGGGCCGCAGATCCAGGTGTACTACCTCGTCGCGGTGTATTGCTTCATCTGCACGGCGGCGATGTTCGCGCTGACGCGCACGCCGCTGGGCCGCATGCTGAACGCCGTGCGCGACAACCCCGAACGCGTCGAGTTCATCGGCTATGACACGCACTGGGTGCGCTTCATGGCATTCACGATCTCCGGTTTCTTTGCCGGCATCGCCGGCGGCCTGGGCGCCATCAACACCGAGATCGTCAACGGCGAGGTGTTGCACGCGTCGCGCTCTGGTGCCTACCTGCTGTTCACCTTCCTCGGCGGCGCGACCTTCTTCTTCGGCCCCATCATCGGTGCGGTGCTGATGGTCATCGCGCTGGTGCTGCTTTCCGAGCTGACGAGCGCCTGGCTGCTCTACCTGGGCCTGGTGTTCCTGTTCATGGTCATGTACGCGCCGGGTGGCTTCGCGAGCCTGATCCTCATGAACCTGCGCGTGGCGGCCTTCGGCAAATTGGGGCGCATCTGGACCTCCTACCTCGGGCTGGCCGGCACGGCGCTGGCGGCACTGGTGGGCGCTGCGGCCATGATCGAGATGGTCTACCACCGCCAGCTCAACGAGGCCCTGGGCCCCGAGCTGCGCTTCATGGGCGCGACGCTGAACAGCTCGGGCGTGGACGCCTGGTTCGGCGCCTGCTGGCTCCTGGTCGTGGGCATTGGGCTCTTCGAGGTCGTGCGGCGTCACTACGCGCGCCAGTGGGGCGAGATCCAGGAAGAGATCGAGAAGGAAATCAAACGCAGGGAGGCGCTATGAGTTACGCCCTCGAACTGCGCGACGTGCGCAAGAGCTTCGGCAAGAGCGAGATCATCCGCGGCGCCAACCTGGCTGTGCAGGCCGGTGAGCGTGTCGCCATCATCGGCCCCAATGGCGCCGGCAAGAGCACGTTGTTCAACCTGATCAGCGGCCGCTTTGCGCCGACCTCGGGCGAGATCCAGCTGCACGGCCAGCGCATCCACGGCAAGAAGCCCTACGAGATCAACCGCCTGGGCCTGTCGCGCAGCTTCCAGGTCTCCAACCTGTTTACGCGGCTGTCGGTGTTCGAGAACGTCCGCTGCGCAGTGCTGTGGAGCCTGGGCCATCGCTACGCGTTCTGGAAGTTCCTGGCCGACCTGGACGACGCCAACGACCGCGCCGAGCAGATCCTGGAAATGATCAAGCTCGACAAGCGCCGCGACGTGCTGGCCATGAACCTGACCTACGCCGAGGCGCGGGCGTTGGAGATCGGCATCACCATCGCTGGCGGTTCCAGTGTCATCCTGCTGGACGAGCCCACGGCCGGCATGAGCAAGAGCGAGACCAAGCGCTTCATCCAGCTCATCCGCGACGTGACGGTCGGCAAGACGCTGCTGACCGTGGAGCACGACATGGGCGTCGTGTTCGGTCTGGCTGACAAGATCGCCGTGCTGGTGTACGGCGAGGTCATCGCCTTTGACACGCCGGACGCGGTGCGCGCCAACGCGCGGGTGCAGGAGGCCTACCTCGGATCCGTGCTCGCAGAAACACAGGCGGCAGCAGCATGAGCCAAGGTCGCATCCTCCAACTGGACAACGTCCACGCTTTCTACGGCAAGAGCCATGTGCTTCACGGTGTGAGCCTGCAGGTGAACCCGGGCGAGATCGTCAGCCTGCTGGGCCGCAACGGCGCAGGCCGCTCGACCATGGTCAAGACCATCATGGGCCAGGTCGATGCCAAGGGCTCGGTCAAGTTCGGCGATGTCGAGCTGGTGGGCCGCAAGGCCTACGAGATCGCGCACATGGGCCTGGGTTACGTACCCGAGAACCGCGACATCTTCCCCAAGCTGACGGTGCACCAGAACCTGCTGCTGGGCCAGAAGAGCGGCGCGAAGAACCCGCGCTGGGGCTTCGACGACATGTACAAGATGTTCCCGCGCCTGAAGGAGCGCCAGCACACCGAGGCCGGCGTGCTGTCCGGTGGCGAGCAGCAGATGCTCACGCTCTGCCGCACGCTGATGGGCGACCCCGACCTCATCATGATCGACGAACCCACCGAGGGCCTGGCGCCCAAGATCGTCGAGCTGGTGGCCGAGTACCTGAAGGAGCTCAAGAACCGCGGCATCGCCGTGCTGCTGGTGGAGCAGAAGCTGGCCATCGCGCTGGAGATCTCCGAGCGCTGCTACGTCATGGGCCACGGCCGCATCGTCTTCGAGGGCACGCCAGCCGAGCTGCGTGCCAATGCCTACATCCGCAAGGAGTGGCTGGAGGTCTGAGCCGCGCTGTAGGCAGGCCTGGTAGGCCTTGCGGGCCAGGCGGGCTGATGACCAGCTCAGCCGGCTTCCCGCTCGCGCAGGTCCCGCTGCGCCACCTCTGCCAGATCGGCGCCGTGCCGCCCCTGGTCGGGAAACACCGCCCGCCCCACGCGCACGGCCATCTGCATCAGCCGACCGTCCACGCCGTAGGTGCCCTTGAGCGCTTGCAGCAGACGCCGCTCGACGAGCGCCGCCTCCTGGGCACCCGCGGTCAGCAGCAGCACGGCGAAGCCCTGCTCACCGACCTGCACCACCTCGTCTGCGCCACGCACCCGGTTGCGCATGCGCTGGCTGGCCGCATGGACCAGGCCGCTGCGCTCCTCGCTGCCCAGGCTGTCGCCGGCGCGTTCCACCACCTCGACCTCGACCCATAACATTGCCAACTGCCCGCCCTCGCGTCGGCACTGGGCGAACTAGCGCGATACGCGCAGGCCAAGGGCGGCGAGGGACTCCACTTGGGGCAGCAGCACGCCAGGGCCGCCGCGTGCCAGCGTGAGCGAGTCTTCGACGAGAAGGGGGGCGTGGGACATGCAATGGCTCCGTCGGTTCTGGGCTCGGGTGTGGCTTGCGGCCAGCCCTCAGCGAGGTGAGGGCCGGTTGCGGGGCAGCCCCGGCTTGTGCCGGCCTCCCTGGCTGGTCTAACAACCTGGCCCTCCTTCTTCAAAACGGACATCTCCGCCAGAACCCGACATCGGGCCCCAAAAAAAATCTGCCCCCCGGGGCCGACCCTCGCGCGACACCGCGCTCCGGCGTCTCCAGCCGTTAGAGTGCGGCCGATGCAAGATGTGACGCAACTGCTGCAGGCCGCTCGCGCTGGCGACCGTGCCGCCGCCGATCAGGTGGTGGCACAGCTGTATGCGGACCTGCGGCGCCTGGCGCGCCGGCATGTGCGCCAGGCAGGCCACCTGACGCTGCTGGACACCACGGCGCTGGTGCACGAGGCCTGGCTGCGCCTGTCCAGCAACCCCGGCGCGGACTTCCCGGACCGGCGCCACTTCCTGGCCTACGCTGCTCAGGCCATGCGCTCGGTCGTCATCGACCTGGTGCGTGCCCGCCAGGCAGAGCGCCGCGGCGGCGGGCAGGCCCACCTGACGCTCAACACAGTGATCGCTGAGCAGACGCCCGATGGCGATGCGGACATCCTGCGCGTGCACGAGGCGCTGGACGAGCTGGCCCAGCTGGAGCCGCGGCTGGCCCAGGTGGTGGAGATGCGCTACTTCGGCGGCCTGCTGGAGCAGGAGATCGCCGAGGCGTTAGGCGTGACCGAGCGCACCGTGCAGCGGGACTGGCAGAAGGCCCGGCTCTTCCTGTCCATGAGCCTCAACGCCTGACTGCCATGGACGCCCTGGACAAGCAGCGTTGGCTGGCTTTGAGCCCTTTGCTGGACGAGCTTTTGGACCTGGACGAGCCCGCGCGCGGGCAGCGCCTGGCGCGGCTGCAGGCGCAGGACGCTGACACGGCCGAGCATCTCAAGCGGCTGCTGGCGCGAGCCGAGGGCCTGGAGCAGCAGGGCTTCCTGAGCCAACCGGTTGCCGCGCAGTGGCAGGAGGCGCTGGCGGCCATGCCCGACGACGAGCCTCCCCCTGACCTGGCCGGCCAGGCCATCGGCCCCTATCTGCTGGAGCGCCAGCTTGGGCAGGGCGGCATGGGCACCGTCTGGCTGGCGCGCCGTGCCGACGGGCGGTTCGAGGGCCAGGTGGCGGTCAAGTTCCTGACGGCTGGCCTGCTGGGCCATGGCGACGCGGGTCGCTTCGCCCGCGAGGGCCAGATCTTGGCGCGGCTGTCCCACCCGCACATCGCCCGCCTGCTGGACGCCGGCGTGCACCGCGGCCAGCAGCCCTATCTGGTGCTGGAGTACGTCGACGGACATCCCATCGATGCCTATTGCCGCCAGCACCAGCTCGGCGTCGAGGCCCGTGTGCGCCTCTTCCTGGACGTGCTGGCCGCCGTGGCGCATGCACATGCCCGGCTGATCCTGCACCGCGACCTCAAGCCCAGCAACATCCTCGTCACGCCTGAGGGCGATGTAAAGCTGCTGGATTTCGGCATCGCCAAGCTGCTGGACGACGCGGCCCAGGCCCAGGGTGGCGCCGCCGCCACCGAGCTGACGCAGCGCGCCGGCAGCGCCTTCACGCCGCAGTTCGCCGCGCCCGAGCAGGTGCAGCAGGCCGACGTCACCACCGCCACCGACGTCTACGCTTTGGGCGTGCTGCTCTACCTTCTGCTGGGCGGCAGCCACCCCACGGCAGACGACACACAGACCCAGCTCGACCGACTCAAGGCCGTGGTGGAGCTGGTGCCCAAGAGGCTGTCCGACGTGGCGGCCGACCAGCCTGACGAGGCCATCGCCCGCCAGGCCGGCGAGCTGCGCGGTGACCTCGACACCATCGTGGCCAAGGCGCTGAAGAAGGCGCCGGGCGAACGCTACGCGAACGCGCAGGCGTTGGCGGAAGACCTGCAGCGCTGGCTGGCCCACGAGCCCATCCGCGCGCGGCCGGACAGCCGGCTCTACGTGCTGGGGCGCTTCGTGCGGCGGCACCGCCTCGCGGTCGCGGCGGGGTCGGTCGCTGTGCTGGCTTTGCTGGGCCTGACCACAGTCAGCCTGCTGCAGGCCCGCCGCGCTGAAGCAGCGGAGCAGCAGGCCCAGGCGCGGCGTCACCAGGCCGAGGACTTGCTGAGCTACATGCTGGGCGAGTTCGCCGACAAGCTGCGACCCATTGGCCGGCTGGAGCTGCTGGACAGCGTGGGAAGCAAGTCGCTGAGCTTCCTGGCCGAAGACCCGCAGGCCGGCCCGACGGAGCGGCTGCAGCGCGCCAAGGCCTTGACGGTGATCGGCGAGGTGAGGGTGTCCAAGCGTGAGCTGGACGCGGCCATCGAGCCGCTCACTGCTGCCAACGCGCTGCTGCAAGGCGACCCGCCTCAGGCGCAGATGCTGGCAGACTGGCGCAAGGCCCAGGGGCAGGCGGCGTTCTGGCTGGGCCATGTGGCCTACACCCAGCGCCGCTTCGAGCCCGCTGGCCAGGCCTGGGTGCGCTACCGCGAAGTCAGCCAGCAATGGCTTGCGGCTGACCCGAAGAGCCTGGACGCCCAGGTCGAGCTGGCCTACGCGGACAACAACCTCGGCACGCTGATGCTGGACCAGGGCCACCTGGCCGATGCCGAAGAGCGCTTCGCGCAAGCGTCGGCCACGATGGAGCGTGTGCTGCGGCAGCGCGCCGAGGACGCGAACCTGCGCGCCGAATGGGCCAATGTGCTGAGCTGGCTGGGCTCGGCGCAAACCCGGCGCGGGCGCTATGCCCAGGCTGAGCAGGTGTTCCGCCACGCCGCCGACCATGCCCGGACCCTGCTCGCGCGCAGCCCGGCGGACCAGGCCTGGCAGGAGGACCTGGGCAACAGCACCCGCGCACTGGCCGACGTGCTGTTGCGCGACGGGCGACCCGTCGAGGCGCAGGCCTTCGCGGCGCAGTCCGTGCATGCCTTTCGCGCGTTGACTGAGCTCGACCCTAAGAACCGCAAGTGGGCCTTCAGCCTGATCCGCAGCGAGCTGGTGCTGTTGCGCAGCCGGCCCACGCCGCCGCCCGCTGTGACCGATGCCCTTGTGCGCCGGCTGGCTGCGCTGGAGGCCGGGCGGCCCGTATCGGCCCGTTTGCACCCATTGCGCGCAGAGTTGGCGGGCCTGCACGCGCTGGCGCTGCGCAAGTCGGGCAACCGGGCGGCTGCGCTGTCGAGCCTGGAGTCGCATCTGACACTGTTGCGGGCCGACCGGGCCAGGATGCCCGGCGACATCGAGACGGCCGCCGCGCTGATGGAGCTGGCCGCGTTGCAGGCCACCGAACTGACCGATGAGGCCGGCCAGCGCCGGCAGCGTTGCGAGGCGCTACGCGACGGACTGCAGCTCGCCCCCATGCCCGCGCTGTTGCGCGTTCATGCCGGTCTGACTCAAGTGGCGGCTCGGGTGGCCCGCTGCCTGAGCCGGCCTGACGAGGCACTGTTGTACGAGCAATGGCTGCAAGCCCAAAGCGCACTGGCCGCAGACGCGCCGGCCCCCATCACCCCCTGAACCCCAACGCCCGAAGAGAAAGGCTCATCCCATGTCCAATGTTTCCGCCTTCTACGTGACCGCTGTCAGCGCGCACAACCCGGTGACCTATTACGTGCAGACAGGCGCCGATCCGCTGGATCCCAAGCGCGCTTCGACGGTGTTCTTTTTTGACAAGGCCTGCAAGCAGCCCGCCACCCAGCCGCTGACGATCAAGCAATCCTCTGGGGGCATCACCTTTGTGATGGCCTCACCTCAGCACAGCGGTTGCAGTTGGGCCCTGGTGGGTGCAGTTGCCGACCGAACCGACACCGCCGCCATCGATCCCAGTTTCATCCCCTCGCCGGATCAGGCCCAGGTCACGGTGCCGGTGACCACCCATCATCAGGTGACCGTGGGCGTGCTGCTGATCTTCTCCAGCACCCAGACGCCCACGCAGCTCTACTCCAGCGCCGATCCCACGGTCAAGAACGACGGCGTCTGAGCCTTGGCGCGGCGGGACTCAGCCCAACCCGAGTCCCGTCAGGCGCTGGTAGCGCTTGCGCAGGAAGTCCGCCGCTAGGCTGGTGTCGCCGCCCACGCGCTCGCCGATGTAAAGCTCCTGGCGGCGCTCCGCGATCTGCGTGCGTAGCCGGTTGGCCATGATCTCCAGCGGCTTCATGCCGCCAGTTTCCGCCCGTTCGATGGCGACGCGCAGCTGGTGCATCTGCAGGTTGTGCAGCACCGCCGTTTGCGCCTGCACGACACGGATGCGGCCTTGCACGAGGTGTTCGCACAGGCCCAGCCAGGCGCGCACGGCATCAGCCGGGCCGCCGATCACCTTCTCCGGCAGTTCACCCGCGGCCAGCAGCAGGCTTTCGAGCCTGCCGCGGTCGCTGGCGGCGTAGGCCTCGTTGACGACCATCATGCGCTGCTCGCACACCTCGCGTTCGGGGCCGGATGGCGCCAGGTCGGGGTGAAAGCGCATGGCTGCGCGCCGGTACAGCGTCTTCAGGCTGGGCGGCGGCAGGTCGGTCAGCGGGCCGGTGGGTTCCGGCGGTAGCGGCGTGGCGTCGGGCAGGGCGGGAGCGTCGGGCCATGCTTTGGCTTGTGGCGTGCCCGGCAGCGGCGCGTCGACGCCCTGGCGCTTCAGTGCGGCGGACAGCAGCGCGGTAGCCTGCAGCAGCTGGGCCTCGAGCTCGTCGAGCTCGCGCATCAGCGGGCCCAGCGCGTCGAGGTAGCGCTGGCGAAAGCCCAGCAGCTTGGCCCGGGCGCCGTCGTGGTCGGCCTCCAGCACGGCCAGGTAGCGCTGCATGTCCAGCAGTTGCTCGCGCCGCCTTGTCAGTTCGTGCCGGGTGATTGCCATGCTCGCCATAGCCGGGATTTTGCCGTGCCCTGATGTGCAAACGGCCCGTGAATCGTCAATTCACGGGCCGTTGCTTACGGGGTTTACCAGCGATTTACTGGGAAGCCCCCGAGGCGGGCAGTTCGGCCATGCTGGCAGCCGGGGCCACCAAAACGGCAGCCTGCGCGGGCACGGGCTCCGGCGCCTTGCTGCCCGCGGGCAGCGGCAGCAGCGGCACGATCAGCAGCGCCACGATGTTGATGATCTTGATGAGCGGGTTGACGGCCGGGCCGGCGGTGTCCTTGTAGGGGTCGCCCACTGTGTCGCCGGTGACGGCGGCCTTGTGCGCCTCTGATCCCTTCTTGTGCAGCACGCCGTTGCTGTCGGTGAAGCCTTCCTCGATCAGCTTCTTGGCGTTGTCCCAGGCGCCACCACCGGTGCACATCGAGATGCCGACGAAGAGGCCGGTCACGATGGTGCCCATCAGCAGGCCACCCAGCGCCGCCGGGCCGAGGACAAGGCCCACGATGATGGGCGCGGCCACCGGCAGCAGCGACGGCACGATCATTTCCTTGATCGCGGCCGTGGTCAGCATGTCGACCGCGGCGCTGTAGTCCGGCTTGCGCTTGCCGTCCATGATGGCGCCGTCGGCAAACTGCTTGCGCACCTCGACAACGACGGCACCCGCGGCGCGGCCCACCGCTTCCATGGCCATCGCAGCGAACAGGAAGGGGATCAGGCCGCCGATGAAGAGGCCCAGGATGACCAGGTGGTCGGACAGGTCGAAGGTGATGTGGGCACCGCGCGCTTCCAGCGCGTGCGTGTAGTCGGCAAACAGCACGAGCGCAGCCAGGCCGGCGGAGCCGATGGCATAGCCCTTGGTGACGGCCTTGGTTGTGTTGCCCACGGCGTCCAGCGGGTCGGTCACGTCACGCACGCTGGCGGGCAGTTCGGCCATCTCGGCAATGCCACCGGCGTTGTCGGTGATGGGTCCGTATGCGTCCAGCGCCACGACGATGCCGGCCATGCTGAGCATGGAGGTCGCCGCGACGGCGATGCCGTACAGGCCCGCCAGCGCATAGGCCGCATAGATGGCCGCGCAGACGAACAGCACGGGGAAGGCGGTGGACTTCATCGACACGCCCAGGCCGGCGATGACGTTGGTGCCATGGCCGGTGGTGGAGGCCTGCGCCACGTGCTGCACCGGGTGGTATTGCGTGCCGGTGTAGTACTCCGTGATCCAGACCATGGCCGCCGTCAGCACCAGGCCGACCGTGCAGGCGCCGAACAGCGCCATCGCGCTGGTCGTGCCGCCGCCGGTCAGCTCGATGGCACCGGGGAACATCGCCTTGGTGACGAAGAAGAAGGCGATCAGGCTCAGCACGCCGGCCACGATCAGGCCCTTGTACAGCGCCGGCATCACGTTCTTCATGCCCGGGCTGGCCTTAACGAAGTAGCAGCCGATGATGGAGGCGATGATGGACACGCCGCCCAGCGCCAGCGGGTAGACGACACCGGCCAGCGCGCTGCTGCCGGTGATCATCAGCGCACCCAGCGCCATCGCGGCGATCAGTGTCACGGCGTAGGTCTCGAACAGGTCAGCCGCCATGCCGGCGCAGTCGCCGACGTTGTCGCCCACGTTGTCGGCGATCACCGCCGGGTTGCGCGGGTCGTCCTCGGGGATGCCGGCCTCGACCTTGCCCACCAGGTCAGCACCGACGTCAGCACCCTTGGTGAAGATGCCGCCGCCCAGGCGCGCAAAGATGGAGATCAGGGACGAGCCGAAGGCCAGGCCCAGCATGGGCTTGAGCGCCGTGCTGTCATGCCCGCCGCCAATGGCCAGATAGAAGCCGCCCACGCCCAGCAGGCCCAGGCCTACCACCAGCATGCCGGTGATGGCGCCGCCCTTGAAGGCCACGTCCAGCGCCGGGCCGATGCCCTTGGAGGCGGCCTGTGCGGTGCGCACGTTGGCGCGCACCGAGATGTTCATGCCGATGAAGCCGCAGATGCCCGACAGCACCGCGCCGATGACGAAGCCGATGGCTGTGGTCGTGCCCAGGCCCGACACCGCGATGGCAATGGCCAGCACGACGCCGACGATGGCAATGGTGCGGTACTGCCGGCCCAGGTAGGCCGCGGCGCCTTCCTGGATCGCCAGGGCGATCTCCTGCATGCGGGCGTTGCCCGGGTCTTGACTGAGGATCCAGCTTCGTTGGATGAAGCCATAGAGAACGGCCGCGAGGCCGCAGGCCAGCGCGAAATACAGCGCCATTTCCGTCGACATGTATGAGTCTCCTGTTTAGCGTGTGATCCATGGCCCGGAGGCAGGGTATGCCTGGGCTCGGCGGCCGAGCTTAAGGGCCGGTTTTGACGCCAGGGTTGCGCGTTTACCAGTGCAGTACGGGAAATCTAGAATGCGGGTTTTCCAGCCCCCAAAGAACGACGACCATGAGCCTGCATAACGTGTCCCCCGGCGCCAAGGCGCCCGACGAGTTCAACGTCATCATCGAGATCCCGATGAATGCCGATCCGATCAAGTACGAGGTCGACAAGGAGAGCGGCGCGCTGTTCGTCGACCGCTTCCTGACCACGCCGATGTACTACCCGTGCAACTACGGCTACATCCCTCGGACGCTGGCGGACGACGGCGACCCGGTGGACGTGCTGGTCATCACCCCGTTCGCGCTGACGCCCGGCGTTGTCGTGACCTGCCGCCCGCTGGGCGTGCTGATGATGGACGACGAGGCCGGTGGCGACGCCAAGCTGCTCGCCGTGCCGACCAACAAGATCCTGCCCATGTACAGCCACTGGGAGAAGATCGAGGACGTGAACGAGATGCGCCTGAAGGCCATCCAGCACTTCTTCGAGCACTACAAGGACCTCGAGAAGGGCAAGTGGGTCAAGGTCAAGGGCTGGGAAGGCCCGGACAAGGCCAAGTCCGAGATCACCGAAGGCCTGGCCAACTACGCCAAGGCGCTGCAGAAGTAATCGGTTCGCGCCGGTTCACGAAGACGCCGCACCAGCGGCGTCTTTTGCTTTACGGGGCGGCGTCTGCGGCCTTGTAGGGCGCGTGATCGTTCAGCTCGTCGATGTAGCCCGCCATCGCCTGGCCCTCGCGGGCGAGGAATTCGTTCACCGCATCGGCGAACGCCGGGTGTGCCAGCCAGTGGCTGGACGCGGTGGGCGTGGGCATCAGGCCACGCGCCATCTTGTGCTCGCCCTGGGCGCCACCCTCGAAACGCTGGTAGCCGTGGGCGATGCACCAGGCCAGCGGCTGGTAGTAGCAGGCGTCGAAGTGCAGGTTGGGGATGTGCTCGGTCGCGCCCCAGTAGCGGCCGAACGCGGCGCGGCGGTCGGGGTCCAGCGCGATCAGCGAGGTGGCGACGCGCTCAGCCCCGCGCAGCGCGGTGAACATCAGCCAGTGCTCCGGCATCTCGCAAGCCATGCGCGCGAAGAAGTCGCGGCTGAGGTAGGGCGTGCTGTGGTGTTCGCGGTAGGTCTGCTGGTAGCAGCGATAGAAATAGTCCCAGTCTTCCGGCGTGATGTCGCGGCCATGGTGGGCTTCGAATGCGACGCCCGCATCGCGCACGCGGCGCTGCTCCTGCTGGATCTTCTTGCGTTTGTCGCGCTGCAGCCGCGCGAGGAAGGCCGCGAAGTCGGCGTCGCCTTCTGCCGTCCAGTGGAACTGCACACCCGCACGCGCCATGCAGCCGGTCTCAAGCAGCGCAGCCTGGTCGGCCTCGTCGCCGAACAGCACGTGAAGCGACGACGCCTCGGTCTCCTTCGCAAGCGCCCGCAGCGCATGCGCCAGCAGCGCCCGCGCTTCGTCGTCCACAGCCAGAAGCCGGCTGCCGGGCACCGGCGTGAACGGCACGGCCACCAGCAGCTTAGGGTAGTAGCTCAGGCCGTGGCGGCGGTAGGCGTCGGCCCAGGCCCAGTCGAACACGTACTCGCCGTAGCTGTGCGCCTTCAGCCAGGCCGGGCAGGCGGCCACCAGCGCGTCGCCCAACCAGATCGACACGAACTGCGGCTGCCAACCCGTCTCAGCCACCGCGCTGCCGGAGTAGTGCAGCGCGCGCAGATAGGCCATGCGCATGAAGGGCGTGGGCCGCGCCTGCGCAGCGAGCAAGGCGTCCCAGGCGGCCGAAGGCAGTGCCGCCGGGTCGGCATCGACCCGGATGACATAATTTTTTGCTGCTGCCGCACCGTTTGAAATGAGTCCCATGCCCTCGCCGTCCGTCAAAGTCGCCCTCGCCCAGATCAATGTCACCGTGGGTGATCTTGCGGGCAACGCGGACCGCATCATTGCCCAGGCGCGCCAGGCGCACGCGGCTGGGGTTGATCTGGTCGTCACGCCCGAGCTGGCGCTGTGCGGCTACCCGCCCGAGGACTTGCTGCTGCGCCCGGCCTTCCTGACCGGCTGCGAAGAACAACTGGCACGCATCTCCACAGCGCTGGCTGATCTGCAAGGACTGCAGGTCGTCGTGGGCCACCCGATGGCGCGCGATGGCAGCGTTGCCCGCGAGCGCAGTTGGTCGCTGCCGCCCTGCCTGAACGCGGCCTCGGTCATCGCCGGCGGGCGCATTACCCACACCTATGCCAAGCGCGAGCTGCCGAACTACCAGGTCTTCGACGAGCGCCGCTACTTTTACTCGGGCCGTGATGCCGGTCTGGGGCCCGTCGTTTTCGACGTGCGCGGCCTCAAGGTGGGCCTGCTGATCTGCGAGGACGCCTGGTTCGAGGAGCCCGCCGCCGCGGCCCGGGCTGCTGGCGCTGAACTGCTGTGCGTCGTCAACGCCTCGCCCTTTCACGTCGGCAAGGTTGCCGAGCGCGAGGAGCGCATGGCCGAGCGCGCCCAGGCCACCGGCCTGCCGCTGGTCTACGCCCACCTGGTGGGCGGGCAGGACGAGATGGTGTTCGACGGTGCCTCCTTCGCCGTGCAAGCCGACGGTACGCTGGCGGCGCGTGCGGCGATGTTCGAGGAGGCGCTGGCCATCATCGACGTCGATGCCTCGGGCAGGCTTCGGGGCGACATCGCCCCTGAGCCCGAGATGGAGGCACAGGTCTGGCAGGCACTGGTGACTGGCGTGCGCGACTACCTGGGCAAGAACGGCTTCCCCGGCGCGCTGATCGGCCTGTCCGGCGGCATCGACTCGGCGCTGGTGCTGGCGATCGCCGTCGATGCACTGGGCGCTGACAAGGTCCGCACCGTCATGATGCCGTCCCCCTACACGGCTGACATCTCCTGGATAGACGCGCGCGACATGGCCGAGCGGCTGGGTGTGCGCTACGACGAGAAGAGCATCGTTCCCATGTTCGATGCCTTCAACGGGGCGCTGGCCGACGAGTTCCAGGGCCTGCCGCTGGACGCGACCGAGGAGAACATCCAGGCGCGCATCCGCGGCACGCTGCTGATGGCCCTGTCCAACAAGTTCGGCAGCATCGTGCTGACCACCGGCAACAAGAGCGAGATGGCCACCGGCTACTGCACGCTCTACGGCGACATGGCCGGCGGCTTTGCCGTCATCAAGGACGTGGCCAAGACGCTGGTCTTCCGCCTGGCCCGCTGGCGCAACGCGCAAGGTGCCGAGGTCATCCCGGACCGCATCATCACGCGCCCTCCCTCAGCCGAACTGCGCCCCGACCAGAAGGACGAGGACAGTCTGCCGCCGTACCCGGTGCTGGACGCGATCCTGGCCCTTTACATGGAACAGGACCAGTCCATCGCCGAGATCGTGGCGGCTGGCTTCAAGCCCGAGGACGTCGAGCGCGTGACCCGGCTCATCAAGATCAACGAATACAAGCGCCGCCAGGCGCCGGTGGGCATACGCATCACCCACCGCGGCTTCGGGCGGGACTGGAGATATCCCATCACCTCCAAGTTCCGTGCGTAAACTTGCGTGAACCTCGCCAACCTGGAGCGCCAGCAATGAAGCAAATCACCGCCATCATCAAACCCTTCAAGCTCGACGAGGTGCGCGAGGCGCTGGCCGAGGTGGGGGCGTCGGGCCTGACGGTCACCGAGGTCAAGGGCTTCGGCCGCCAGAAGGGCCACACCGAGCTGTACCGCGGCGCCGAGTACGTGGTCGACTTCCTGCCCAAGGTTAAGGTCGAGGTGGTGGTGAAGGACGATGAGGTCGACCGCTGCATCGACGCCATCCTGAAGGCCGCCAAGACCGGCAAGATCGGCGACGGCAAGATCTTCGTGCTGCCGGTCGAGCAGGTCGTGCGCATCCGCACCGGCGAGACGGACGAAGCGGCCGTCTGACGTACCCCTCGCCCAGTTGCGCGCTGAACGCCGCACGGCTGGTTGATTCCCCGAGGAGACGGCGATGCTCGCGGCATCGGGCCTCGAGCTCATCGCCAGATGGGCCGGCTTGGGAGCGGCCCGGCGCTTGGCCCGGAATGCGCTTGGGTGGTGCATGCGCAGTCGCTAGAGTTCAACGCTGCGTCAACGCCAGCTTCGCACCCAGCGCCAGGAACGTTGCTGCGAAGCTTCGCCGCAGCCAGGCCAGCACTGTGGCGTTGCCCAGCACGTGCCGGCGCATGCGCGCCGCGAAGGCGCCATAGACCGCGAACACCCCGAAGGTCATGGCCATGAAAATGGCCGACAGCTGAAGCAGCGTGACCGTCGGTGCCGCGTCGCCCGCGGCGATGAACTGTGGCAGGAATGCCAGGAAGAACATCGAGAGCTTGGGATTCAGCAGGTTTACGAGGATGGCGTGCCGAATGACGGCCCCGTCGGAGCGCGGTGCGCCATCGAGCGGGATCGTCAGCACACCTTGCTCGCGCCAAGTCATCCAAGCCAGGTAAAGCAGGTAGGCCACGCCAGCGATCTTGATGGTCTCGAAGGCCAGGCTGCTCGCACGCAGTAGCGCCGCTAGGCCGGTCACGGCGGCCAGCACGTGCGGCACGATGCCCAGCGTGCAGCCCAAGGCCGCGACGATGGCCGTGCGCGTGCCGCGCGACAGGCCGGTGGCGATGGTCACCGCCGCACCCGTGCCGGGCGAGGCGACGACCAGAAGCGAGAGGGTCAGGAATTCGATGTTCATGCGGGCGCTCCTCAAAGGGAACGCGATGCTGCGGCGCTGTCGAAGCGCCGTCTTGAACGAAATTTCAGCCCAGCGCGAAGGCGCCGGGCGTCAGGCCGAAGCTGCGCACGAAACAGCGCGTCATGTGGCTCTGGTCCGAGAACCCGCTGGCGGCGGCCGTCTCGGCCAGCGGCAGGCCGCCGCGCACCAGCCGGCGGGCGTGCTGGACGCGACGTTGCAACAGGTAGGCGTGGGGCGGCAGGCCGGTCAGCCGTGTGAAGGCACGCAGGAACTGGTAGCGGCTCAGGCCAGCGTCCGAAGCCATCGCCGCCAGCGATGGCGACGCCTGCGGGTCGTCATCGATCCGTTCGCGCGCCGTGGCCACGCCAGCGACCAGGGCCGAGCGCCGCCGTGGCACCGGGCGCAGCAGCCTCGCGATCAAGCTCAGCAAAGCTACCTCGGACGCCAAGCCCGATTCGCCCGGCGCCGTCGCCGCCTCGAACAAGGCGTGGAAGCGCGCCGCCAGCACGGCGTCGCGGATGACCGGTGCCGTGAACTCGAAGGCGGCGCCCGGCGACACGTCGGCCGCGGCAGGCAGCAGAAGGGCCGGGTCGACGTAGAGCATGCGCCAGCGCCGCCCCGTTGCATCGAAGGGCTTGCCGTCATGCACTTCGCCCGGGTTGACCGTGATCATGTCCCCGGCGCCGGCTTCGACCATGCCACGGCCGCTGGCGGACTTCTGGGCGCCGCGCTCGATGAGGCCGATGCCGAAATCGTCATGGGTGTGGCGGCCGAAGGCCAGCGCCGAATCGGCCGCGACAACCTCGACGCCGGGTATGCCGGAGCGCAGCAGCTGGAAGCCTCGGGCCGCAGTCATGGCCCGAGTGTCACACCGTCAGCGCAGGTGCTGCCAGATGGCCGCGCCCCAGATGCCGGCGGCCAGCACCAGTGCCATCAGCACGGCGGCGCTGGCGATGTCCTTGGCGCGCTTGGAGAGGTCGTGCCGCTCGAAGGAGACGCGGTCGACGACGGCCTCGACGGCAGAGTTCAGCAGCTCGACGATGAGGATCAGCAGCAGCGAACCCAGCAGCAGCGCCGCCTGCTCCCAGGTGTTGGCCAGCCAGAAGGCCAGCGGTGCTGCGAACACGCACAGCCAGGTCTCCTGGCGGAAGGCGCTCTCGCCGGTGTACGCGGCTTTCAGGCCGGCCCAGGAATAGCCGGCGGCATGGATGATGCGGTCCAGGCCGGTCCGGCCCTTGTGCGGGTTGGTCATGGGCGCACGGGAAGTTGGGTGATGACGCGCGAACCGCAGATCGCGTCGTGTAGGAATTGTCGCTGCGGATGCAGCCGCGCGATCAGCAGATAGCCCGCGACGCCGGCGATGAGGCTGCCGATGATGGCGCCGCCACCGTGCAGCCCGAGCGCCCACACGCTGACCAGCGCCGGCAGGAACCACAGCCAGCTGAAGACGTAGCGCAGCAGCGCTCGGCCCCAGCCTAGCGGCCGGCCGGCGGCATCGACGACGCGCAGATGCCAGGTCTTCATCGCCAGCGTCTGCCCCGAGCGGGTCCAGAAACCGATGAAATACAGCCCCAGCACGACGAAGAGGAAAGCGCCCAGGCCGGCACGCCCTTGCAGCGCATGCTGCTGGCGCGTCAGCACCGCGTAGAGGAAGCCGGCGAAGAAGAGCACGCCGAACAACAGCACGCCCTCGTAGAGGAAGGCGGCGAAGCGTCTCGCCAGGCCGGGCGGCGTGGCGTGCGGGTCTGCCGGTACCGTCATTGGCCCGGGGTGGACGCGGACGGCGCCTTCAGCGATTTGGGCAGCAGCGTCTTGGGGTCGACCAGCGCGGGATCGGCAACCACCTTGGCCTCGCCAGCCGAATGATGGCCGGGCAGGGCAGGGCCGCGCGTCATCAGTACCGTGGTGGCGCCGGGCTTGGCCTGGATCAGGCTGCCCGCCACCGCCGTGGCCGGAAGCAGCTTGGGCGCGGCGGGCACGATGTTGGACTTGGGCTGGGCTTCCAGCTTCTTGGCCGGGCGCACGGGCGGTGTCGCCTGGGCCTGGCGGCGCGCAGTGCCTTTGTCGTTCAGCGCCTGACGTTCCTCTGGCGTGAGCGCCTGATAGGCCTCCCACTTGGCCTGGCGCTGCTCGGCATCGACCTGCTTGGCGACCTGGAAGCCGATGCGGGCGTTCTGACGCTCGATCGGCGTCAGCCGTGCCCATTCGCGCATGCGGTCATGCACGCGGGCTAATTCAGGCGCAGGCAGCGTTGCCAGCGTGGGGGTGGCGCTCAGCCATTTGCTGCGTTGGGTGGCGCTGATGCCGTTCCAGTCGTTCGCCAGCGGCGCGAGCAAGGCTTGCTGGCCAGGTGTCAGACCGGCCCAGGCAGGTGGCGCGGCCAGCGTGGGCACGGCCGGCTTGGCGAGCGGCTGCGGCTTGGCTGCCACGACGGGCGCCGCGACACTGGCCGCCGGCTCGGGCGCTGCAGGCGTCTCCGGCGTCTGCGCAAAAGCACAAAGCCCCGCTGCGCTGAGCAGCAGGGCGATCAGCAGGCGGGGTGGGGTGGGGGGCAGCGTCGTCGCGGCTCGGGTCATGCGCATCCGGTCATTCTTCACCATCGCGCAGGAACTCCGCGAAGCCTGGGTCGCTGAAGGCGGCGGGCGGCAGGTTGTCGCTGAGCAGGGCGGTATCGACTTCAGCGGCGGCGGCGATCTGTTCGTGGATCCGGCCCTGTTGCATCAGCAGCAGGCCGGCCAGCAGCAGGATCAGCGGCAGGAAGGATACGAGCTTGGACCACAGGCCGTTGTCGCCGCCCGCACCGCGCGGACCGCCGTTCAGGGCCAGTGTGGCTCCCATCTGCACCACGCTGGGGCCGGCGGTGCTCAGCTTCGTGCTGCGGGCCGTGCGCGCCTGCGCGGCGCGGGCCAGGGCCTGCTCGCGGGCGAAGCGCAGGCGCTCCGACACGTCGTGCGGCAGCGCTGCGCTGCGCTCGGTCAGGCCGGCGGCCACGCGCAGTCCGAAGCGCGTGACGCGGGCGTCCAGCTCGGCAGGGAGGGCGGAAAAATTTGGCGACGTCATAGCGTGATCCCCTTGGCCTTGAGCGCCTTGGCCAATGCATGAACGGCTCGTGAGCAGTGTGTTTTGACACTCCCTTCCGAGCAGCCCATCACCGAGGCGGTCTCTGCAACATCCAGTTCCTCCCAGTAACGCAGCAGGAAGGCTTCGCGTTGACGCGTCGGTAATTGTTCGACTTCGGCCTCGATGCGTTGCAAGATCTGCGCCCGGCCGACTTCGTCCGCCGCGCTGAGCGCGCCCATGGCGCCGTCCTGGGTTTCCAGGATCTCCAGCAGGTCGAAATCCCCGTCGGCGTCGCTGCCCTCGAAGTCCGACATGTTGGTCATGACTGCGTTGCGGACCTTCTGGCGACGGAAGTGATCCATCGTCGCGTTGGACAGGATGCGCTGGAACAGCAGCGGCAACTCGGCCGCGGGGCGGTCGAAGTAGTTTTCCGCCAGCTTGATCATGGCGTCCTGCACGATGTCCAGGGCGGCATCGTCATCACGGACGACATAGGCCGTGCGCTTGAAGGCGCGGCGGTCCACGGTACGGAGGAAATCGTTGAGTTCTTTGTCGGTGGCCAAGGCGGGAGGCTATCCGGGCAGCAACACAAATTATCGCATCGGCTACTGCATTCGTCTCATACGAAGGCTCGGGCGATTTTGCTCGGCATAATACGGCTTCGCACAAAGAGTCATGGTCTCTCAGTGGTCGCCCGACTGGGGCCCCATCTGTTGACGCGCAGGTTCCGAATCCGTCTCACGAGGACGAGAGGAGGGGCACCAATGGTTTTTCGTTAGAGAAAATCACAGAGGTTCTAAAAATGGATATGTCTGCCGCGGAAATCAAGCGCGCCGCCCTGGCGCAGCCGCAAACTTCCCCCCCCAATTCCCCCACCGCGGAGCTCAACGGCTCCGAGATCCTCGTTCGCTGCCTGCAGGCCGAAGGGGTGCGCCACCTTTGGGGTTACCCCGGCGGCGCGGTGCTCTACATCTACGACGCGCTGTACAAGCAGCAAAGCATCCAGCACGTGCTGGTGCGTCATGAGCAGGCCGCCGTCCATGCGGCTGACGGTTTTGCCCGCGCCAGCGGTGAGGTCGGCGTCGCGCTGGTGACCTCGGGCCCGGGCGTCACGAATGCCGTCACCGGCATCGCGACGGCGTACATGGACTCGATCCCGATGGTCATCATCACGGGTCAGGTCCCCACGCCAGCGATCGGCCTGGATGCTTTCCAGGAGTGCGACACCGTCGGCATCACCCGCCCCATCGTCAAGCACAACTTCCTGGTGAAGGACGTGCGCGACCTTGCGCTGACGCTGAAGAAGGCCTTCCACATCGCTCGCACTGGCCGGCCCGGTCCGGTCGTCGTGGACATTCCCAAGGATGTGTCGCTGGCCCGCACGACCTTCAGCTACCCGGACCGCATCGAGATGCGCTCCTACAACCCGGTGAAGAAGGGCCACAGCGGCCAGATTCGCAAGGCTGTGCAGCTGCTGCTGCAGGCCAAGCGGCCTTACATCTACACGGGCGGCGGCGTCATCCTGGGTGAGGCGACCGCCGAGCTGCGCGAGCTTGTCGACCTGGTCGGCTTCCCTTGCACGAACACGCTGATGGGCCTGGGCGCGATGCCCGGCACCGATCCGCGCTTCCTGGGCATGCTGGGCATGCACGGGACCTACGAAGCCAACATGACCATGCAGCACTGTGACGTGCTGCTGGCCGTGGGCGCGCGCTTCGATGACCGCGTCATTGGCAACCCCAAGCACTTCGGCTCGGTCGAGCGCAAGATCATTCATGTGGACATCGACCCTTCGTCGATCTCCAAGCGCGTGCGCGTCGACATCCCCATTGTGGGCGACGTCAAGGACGTGCTGCAGGAACTGATCGTGCAGATCAAGGAAGCGCAGGCCAAGCCCGACGCGCAGGCGCTGGGCGCCTGGTGGAGCCAGATCAACGACTGGCGCCGCAAGGACTGCCTTGCCTTCAAGGGCTCGGACGAGGTCATCAAGCCGCAGATGGTGGTGGACACGCTGTGGCGCCTGACTCGCGACCGCGACACCTACATCACGTCGGACGTTGGCCAGCACCAGATGTGGGCCGCGCAGTACTACAAGTTCGACCAGCCGCGCCGCTGGATCAACTCCGGTGGCCTGGGCACGATGGGCGTGGGCCTGCCCTACGCGATGGGCATCAAGCTGGCCAAGCCCGAGTCGGATGTGTTCTGCATCACCGGCGAAGGCAGCATCCAGATGTGCATCCAGGAGCTGTCGACCTGCTTCCAGTACCAGACGCCGGTCAAGATCGTCTCGCTGAACAACCGCTACCTGGGCATGGTGCGCCAGTGGCAGCAACTGGACTACGGCGGTCGCTACTCGCACAGCTACATGGACGCGCTGCCCGACTTCGTGAAGCTGGCTGAGGCCTACGGCCACGTGGGTATCCTGGTCGAGAAGCCAAGCGACGTGGAAGGCGCGCTGAAAGAGGCGATGCGCCTCAAGGACCGCACCGTCTTCCTGGACATCCGCACCGACCCGACGGAGAACGTCTGGCCGATGGTCAAGGCGGGCAAGGGCATTTCCGAGATGCTGCTGGGATCGGAAGACCTGTGAGTGCCTGAAGCTAACAGCTCTGGCTGGCGTTACCGCGCCACCTGGGGCTCCTGGCGAAAAGCGCAATCAGTCCGACACCGCAGCGAATCCATTCACTCGATCAAGCGCAGCCAAGGTCCGGCGGTTACCGCCGCCGGCACTGAAGAGCGCGAAGGACGAAGACCCCATGAAACACATCATTGCTTTGCTCATCGAGAACGAGCCGGGTGCGCTGTCGCGCGTCGTCGGCCTGTTCTCGGCCCGCGGCTACAACATTGAGAGCCTGACGGTCGCGCCGACCGAGGACCCGTCGCTGTCGCGCATGACCATCGTGACCACCGGTAGCGACGAGGTCATCGAGCAGATCACCAAGCACCTGAACCGCCTCATCGAGGTCGTGAAGGTCGTGGACCTGACCGAGGGCAACTACACCGAGCGTGAGCTGATGCTCATCAAGGTGCGAGCCGTCGGCAAGGAGCGCGAGGAGATCAAGCGCACCGCCGACATCTTCCGTGGCCGCGTCATCGACGTGACCGAGAAGACCTACACCATCGAGCTGACCGGCGACGCCGGCAAGCTCGACGCCTTCATCGATGCGATCGACCGCGCGTCCATCCTCGAAACCGTACGCACCGGCGCCAGCGGCATCGGCCGCGGCGAGCGCATCCTGCGCGTCTGATCCGTCCCCACCCCTACACCACAGTTTTTTCCTGGAGCGACCCATCATGAACGTCTATTACGACAAGGACGCCGATCTCAGCCTCATCAAGGGCAAGAACGTCACCATCATCGGCTACGGCTCACAAGGCCATGCCCACGCGCAGAACCTGAACGACAGCGGCTGCAAGGTCACCGTGGCGCTGCGCCGCAGCGGCGCGTCCTGGTCCAAGGCCGAGGGCGCTGGCCTCAAGGTCGCCGAGATTGCCGACGCGGTGAAGACCGCTGACGTCGTCATGATCCTGCTGCCCGACGAGCAGATCGCCGAGGTCTACAAGAACGAGGTCGAGCCCAACATCAAGCAAGGCGCCTCGCTGGCCTTCGCCCACGGCTTCAACGTGCACTACGGCCAAGTCACGCCGCGTGCCGACCTGGACGTGTGGATGGTGGCCCCCAAGGCCCCGGGCCACACGGTGCGCAACACCTACCGCCAAGGTGGCGGTGTGCCTCACCTGATCGCCGTGCATGCCGACAAGACCGGCAAGGCGCGTGATCTGGCCCTGAGCTACGCGGCCGCGAACGGCGGTGGCAAGGCCGGCATCATCGAGACCAACTTCCGCGAGGAAACCGAGACCGACTTGTTCGGCGAGCAGGCCGTGCTGTGCGGCGGCGCGGTCGAGCTGATCAAGGCGGGCTTCGAGACGCTGACGGAAGCTGGCTACGCGCCCGAGATGGCGTACTTCGAGTGCCTGCACGAGCTCAAGCTCATCGTGGACCTGATCTACGAAGGCGGCATCGCCAACATGAACTACTCGATCTCGAACAACGCCGAGTACGGCGAGTACGTGACCGGCCCCAAGGTCGTCACTGAGGCCACCAAGGACGCGATGCGCCAGTGCCTGAAGGACATCCAGACCGGCGACTACGCCAAGTCCTTCATCCTGGAAAACAAGGCCGGCGCCCCGACGCTGCTGAGCCGCCGCCGTCTGACGGCCGAGCACCCCATCGAGCAGGTCGGCGAGAAGCTGCGCGCGATGATGCCGTGGATCAAGGCCAACAAGCTGGTCGACAAGTCCAAGAACTGATCCCGACGGGCGAACAGTCGGGGCCGGTGCCGCAGGGTGCCGGCCTTTTTGTTTTTCAGGGTTGGTGGTTCGCCCGCAGCGCGTCAACGGCCTCGTCAGGCAGCCAGAGCAAGGTGTTGAGATAGGTGTCGAGGCACTCCACCAGGGCCGGGCGCGGACCTTCGCGCCAGGCAGCCGAGCCGTAGAAAGCGTCCTGCTGCGCAACGAGTTGCTCGCGGCTCGCGAAGGCGCGGATCAAATGGAAGCTCTCGTGCTCGTGGTCCGAGCGGCCAAACGCCACGACGTCCATGCCGCTGGCGCGGACCAGCGGGAGCGCCTCGCGCACGGCCGCGACGAAGCGCTCGGCGCAATCGGGCTTGAGGCGGTAGGTGCGGACTTCGATGAGTTTCATGGCGAGGCTCCTGTCGTCCGCGGGATGCTAGTTTCGCTGCCGTCGCAAACTGTCAGCAGAGGCCCTGCGCTATCCTGCCGCCCATGAGTCCCGATCCCATCGAGGACGACGAGCCCAGCATCGCCGTCCGCCCCCGCCGCAAAGGCATCTACGCCCTGCCCAACGCGATCACGCTGGGCGCCTTGTTCAGCGCCTTCTACGCCATCGTCATGGCGATGAACGGCCGCTTCGAGATCGCCTGCGTCGCGATCTTCGCCGCTGCCATCCTGGACAGCCTGGATGGTCGCGTCGCACGCATGACCAACACGCAGTCCGCCTTCGGCGAGCAGATGGACAGCCTGTCCGACATGGTCGCCTTCGGCGCTGCACCGGCGCTCATCATCTATATGTGGGCGCTCAAGGACATGGGCAAGCCGGGCTGGATCCCGGCCTTTGTCTACATCGCCGGCGCCGCTCTGCGGCTCGCGCGTTTCAACGTCAACATCGGCGTCGTCGACAAGCGCTACTTCCAGGGCTTGCCCAGCCCCGCGGCGGCGGCCATCGTCATGGGGTTGATCTGGTGTGCGGTCGACGCGCCCTGGTACGGCGGTGTCGGCAACATGCCCTGGCTGCGCTGGACCGCTTTCGTGGTGACCTTGTTCGCCGGGCTTTCGATGGTCACGAATGCGCCCTTCTACAGCTTCAAAGTCTTCGACCGCCGGCGCAGCGTGCCCTTCATCGTGCTGGTGGCCATCATGCTGGGCATCGGCCTGATCGCGCTCGACCCACCCACCGTGTTGTTCGCGATCTTCTGCCTGTACGGGCTATCTGGTTATGTCATTTACGCGTGGCGAAAGTCCAAGGGTAGGCCGGTCAGCGTCATCTCCACCAGCACCGACGAGCCCGACGAACGCGGCTTGCACCAGTAGGCTTTCGTGCTAGATTCCACTCCCATGAGTTTCGCGATCAGCCTGCTACTAGCCCTAGAGGAACCACGGGTTCGCTAGTCAGTCACGCCTACACGCACACTCTGACCCCAACGGCCCGTATGCAACCGCAGCGGGCCGTTCGTGTTTTCAAAGGCTGCTGGTTGCGCCACCCACCCTCGGATGGAACTCCCATGTTGAAGCAACCGCAGCTCAAGTACCGCCCCTTCGCGCCCATTGCGCTCGCCGACCGTCGCTGGCCCGACGCCGTGCTGACCCGTGCGCCGATCTGGCTGAGCACCGACCTGCGCGACGGCAACCAGGCGCTGATCGAGCCCATGGACATCGCCCGCAAGCTGCGCATGTTCCAGCAACTGGTGAAGATCGGCTTCAAGGAGATCGAGGTCGGCTTCCCGTCGGCGTCGCAGACCGAGTTCGACTTCGTCCGTCTGCTCATCGACGGGGGCCACATCCCCGATGACGTGAGCATCCAGGTGCTGACGCAGGCGCGTTCGCACCTCATCGCGCGCACCTTCGAGTCGCTGGACGGCGCCCAACGCGTCATCGTCCACGTCTACAACGCCGTCGCGCCCATCATGCGCCGCGTCGTGCTGGGGCAGGACGAGGATGGCATCGTGGAGCTGGCGGCCTCGCACGCCCGCCAGATCAAGGAGCTGGCTGCGGCGCGGCCGGGCGTTGATTGGCGCTTCGAGTATTCGCCCGAGATGTTCTCCGGCACCGAACTGGCGTTCAGCAAGCGCGTGGTCGATGCGGTCACGGCGGTGTGGGCACCGACGCCCGAGCGCAAGTGCATCATCAACCTGCCGTCCACCGTCGAGCACAGCACGCCCAACATCTTCGCGGACATGATCGAGTGGATGCATCGCCACTTGGAGCGCCGCGATGCCATCGTGCTGTCCGTCCACCCGCACAACGACCGTGGCACCGGCACGGCCGCCGGTGAGTTCGCGCTGATGGCCGGCGCCGACCGTGTGGAGGGCTGCCTGTTCGGCAACGGCGAGCGCACCGGCAACGTTGACCTCGTCAACATCGCACTGAACCTGTACACGCAGGGCGTGGACCCGCAGCTGGACTTCTCCGACATCGACGAGGTGCGGCGCTGCGTCGAGCACTGCACGCAGATCCCGGTCCACCCGCGCCACCCCTATGTTGGCGACTTGGTCTACACGTCGTTCTCCGGCTCGCACCAGGACGCGATCAAGAAGGCCTTCTCGGCGCGCAAGGCCGGCGACATCTGGGACATGCCTTACCTGCCCATCGACCCCAAGGACCTGGGCCGCAGCTACGACGCCGTCATCCGCGTGAACAGCCAGTCCGGCAAGGGCGGCATTGCCTACCTGCTGGAAGCTGAGTACGGCCTGGAGCTGCCGCGCCGCCTTCAGATCGAGTTCAGTCAGGTCGTGCAGCGCGTCATGGATGACGCCGGCAAGGAGTTGACCGCGTCCGACATTTACGCCATCTTTGAGCGCGAGTACGGCATCGGCGATGCGGCGGCGTCTGTCGTGCAGCCGCAGATGACTGAGGTGGCGGGCGGCGCGATGCGCCTGTCGGCCGAGGTCGTGCTGGGCGGCTGGATGGGCCATGTACAGGGCGAGGGCAACGGTCCCATCGACGCCTTCGTCGATGCACTGTCGACCCGCCTGGGCCAGGAGGTGCGCGTGCTGGACTACCACGAGCATTCCATGGGCAGCGGCGCCGATGCGCGCGCCGTGGCCTACCTGGAGCTGCGCGTGGGTGACGTGACGCGCCACGGCGTCGGCATCGATGGCAGCATCGTGCGTGCATCCATGCAGGCCATCCTGTCTGGCCTGTCGCGCGCTCAACTGACCGTGCCCCAACTCAGAGAGGAGAACGTGCGATGACCGACAAGCTGATCATCTTCGACACCACGCTGCGCGATGGCGAGCAGTCGCCCGGCGCGTCCATGACGCGCGAGGAAAAGCTGCGCATCGCGCGCCAGCTCGAGCGCATGAGGGTCGACATCATCGAGGCCGGCTTCGCGGCGTCCAGCAACGGCGACTTTGAGGCCGTGAAGGCCATCGCCGCGGCGGTCAAGGACAGCACCATCTGCTCGCTGGCCCGCGCCAATGACCGAGACATCTCCCGCGCCGCCGAGGCCCTGGCCGGTGCCAACAGTGCACGCATCCACACCTTCATTGCCACCAGCGAGCTCCACATGGAGAAGAAGCTGCGCATGACGCGCGAGCAGGTGCTGGAGCAGGCGACGCTGGCCGTGCGTTTCGCGCGCAACCTGTGCGGCGACATCGAGTTCTCGCCCGAGGACGGCTACCGCTCCGACATCGACTTCCTGGCGCGTGTCTGCGAGGCCGTCATCAAGGAAGGTGCAAGCACGATCAACATCCCGGATACCGTCGGCTACGGTATCCCCGAGCTGTACGGCGACTTCATCCGCCGCCTGCGCGAAAAGGTGCCCAATTCGGACCAGGCTATCTGGAGCGTGCACTGCCACAACGACTTGGGCATGGCGGTCGCCAACTCGCTGGCCGGCGTAAAGATCGGCGGCGCACGGCAGATTGAGTGCACGATCAACGGCCTGGGCGAGCGCGCTGGCAACTGTTCGCTTGAAGAGGTTGTCATGGCCGTGCGCACGCGGCGCGACTACTTCGGGCTGGACGTCGGCATCGACGCGACGCAGATCGTGCCGGCCTCCAAGCTGGTGTCGCAGACCACCGGCTTCGTCGTGCAGCCCAACAAGGCCGTCGTCGGCGCCAATGCCTTCGCGCATGCCAGCGGCATTCACCAGGACGGTGTGCTGAAGGCGCGCGACACCTACGAGATCATGCGGGCGGAGGATGTGGGCTGGGCCGCCAACAAGATCGTTTTGGGCAAGCTGTCGGGCCGCAATGCCTTCAAGGCGCGCCTGCAGGAACTGGGCATCCAGCTGGAAAGCGAGACCGAGGTCAACGCCGCCTTCCAGCGCTTCAAGGACCTGGCCGACCGCAAGAACGAGATCTTCGACGAGGACATCATCGCCCTGGTCATGGATGAGTCCGTCATCGCCGACCAGGAGCATTACCGGCTGCTATCGCTGTCGCAGCGCTCCGAGACCGGCGAGCGTCCCCACGCGGCCATCGTGTTCTCGGTGGGCCAGCAGGAGCACCGCGCCGAGAGCGATGGCAACGGCCCGGTGGACGCCACGCTGCGCGCCATCGAGTCCGTCGTGGCGTCGGGTGCGGAGATGCTCCTGTACTCGGTCAATGCCATCACCGGCGGCAGCACCGAGTCGCAGGGCGAGGTAACGGTGCGGCTGCAGCATGCCGGCCGCATCGTCAACGGCGTGGGGGCCGACCCGGACATCATCGTCGCGTCGGCCAAGGCCTATCTGAGCGCGCTGAACAAGCTGCAGAGCAAGACCGAGCGCGTCGCCGCGCAGGGCTGAGTCCGGACCGCCGCCATGCAAGGCGGCGGGCATGAATCTGCCCGGGAGGGCGTGTAACCGGCGTGACCCTGGTCACGCCGGGCGCAATCGTTACCACGCGCCGTGGAATCTGGCGCGGAAAGGCACCGCTGCTTTCGGCTCGCGCGGGCTTGACCGACCTCAGAATCAGTTCCAGAGGTTGGGCCCGCGGGCAGCGTGCAGGTCCATGGCCCGGCAATTCTTGGCATTCGGGGCCGACCGGATGGCCAGGCCTTGTCGGCGCAGGCCTACTTGCAAGCGTTGGTGTCAGCTGCAAAGCGAGAGAGCCGGTGGCGGACCTGCGGTGCCTTGCCCTCATGACGGGCAAGAGTTCACTTGAGGTCATTCACTTAAGTTCTTATCTTGTCAGCGTTTTTGGTGGCAACTACACTGCCGCCCAGCTGTTGGGGATTCCGTTGAAAACTTTTGCCGCCGCTTTTCTGAGCCTGAGCCTGCTGGCAGCGCTGCCCGGCGTGGCTACGGCTGCAGCCTCCGACACCAAATCCAAGACCGCCAAGGCCGCCAAAACCAGCGCAACGCCGGCCCGCAAGGTCCGCTCGGTCGTGTTGCGCAAGCCCGTGGCAGCGGTGCCCGCCGTGCCCACCTTTGGCCAAGTCGCCGGCCTGCATGACGTGGACGACCCGCTGGCACTGAAATCCAGCGTGGCCTACGTGCTGGATCAGAACACCAACGAGGTGCTGTTCTCGAAGAACCCGCAGGCGGTGCTGCCTATCGCGTCCATCACCAAGCTGATGACGGCCCTGGTCGTCGTCGAGGCCGGCCTGCCGATGGACGAGAAGCTGACGGTGTCCGACGAAGACATCGACAACGAGAAGTTCACGCGCTCGCGCCTGGCCGTTGGCACGACGCTGACCCGCGGCGACATGCTGCACCTGGCCTTGATGGCCAGCGAGAACCGCGCCGCCCATGCACTGGGCCGCCACTACCCCGGCGGCCTCGACGCCTTCGTCGCCGCGATGAATGCCAAGGCCCAGAGTCTGGGCATGGCCGACACGCACTACGTCGAGCCCACGGGTCTGTCCAGCCGCAACCAGAGCAGTGCCAAGGACCTCGCCGCCCTCGTCAACGTGACCAGCCAGATCCCGCTGCTGCGCGACCTGTCCACCTCGCGCGAGACCCGCGTGGCGCTGGGCAAGCGCCTGGTGCAGTTCCACAGCACCAACGGCCTGCTGTCCAGTCCGCTGTGGGACATCGGCCTGCAGAAGACCGGCTTCATCAACGAGGCCGGCAAGTGCTTGGTCATGCAGGCCCGCATGGCCGGCCGCCAGCTGATCATGGTGTTCCTGGATTCCAGCGGCAAGGCTTCGCGTATTGCCGATGCCGAGCGCATGCGCAAGTGGCTGGCGACCCAGGGCGAAGCCGTCACGGTGTCGACCAAGCTCTGACGGGCTGAATCCGCATCACGACGACGCGGCGCTTCGGCGCCGCGTTGGCTTTGTGGCGGGCGTTCAGGCCCGGTAGCCCAGCGCCGACGAGATCTGTGCCGCCGTTTCCTTCAGGCGCACGACCCAGCTCTCTTCCAGCCGGTCCGCCGGCGCCGAGATGGACAGGCCGGCCACCAGCTTGGACTGGTCGTCGTAGATGCCGGCCGCCATGCAGCGCACGCCCAGCTCCAGCTCCTCGTCGTCGCGGGCGATGCCGCGTTGGCGCACCATGGCCAGTTCACGCTCCAGCGCGCCGACGTCCGTCAGGCTGTTGCGCGTGTGGCCGGCCAGGCCCGTGCGCGCCGCATAGGCACGAACGCGCGGGCTGTCGTCGCTGGACAGGAAGAGCTTGCCCACCGACGTCAGGTGCAGCGGCGCGCGACCACCCACGGCGCGCACTACCTGCATGCCGGAGCGTTCGGAGTAGGTGCGCTCGATGTAGACGATCTCGTCGCCCTGGCGCACCGACAGGTTGACCGGCTGGTGGGTGAACTTGTGCAGCTCGCGCATGGCCGGCAGCGCGGCGTCGCGCACGTCCAGCCGCGCCTTCACGAGGTTGCCCATCTCCAGCATGCGCATGCCCAGGCGGTAGCTGCCGGCCTCCGGCCGGTCTACGTACCGCCCCAGCGTCAGATCATTGAGAATGCGGTGGGCTGTCGAGGGGTGCAGGCCAGTGGCCTCGGACAAGGCCTTCAGCGACACCGGGTCCTGGTGGCTGGCCAGCACGTCCAGCAGCGCGAACATGCGTTCCAGCACCTGGATCGCCGGGGTCTGCTGCGCCTCTTTCGGTTTCATGGTGTCATTGTGGGGGAGATTGCCGGTGTTTTGTATGGCGAAAGCGGGATTCAGCAGGTGGCACGCTCTGGGGGCCTTGCTGCTGGCCTGGGCCGGGCTGGGCCAGGCGGCCGAGCCGGTGGCGGCGCAGGCCGAGACGCGCTGGGGCCGCATGCCACGGCTGTACGGCCGCATCACGGCCCAGGACCTGGGGCTGGTCATCAACACAGCCGACCCCTATTCGGTCAGCGTCGGCGAGTACTACGCCAAGCGGCGCGGCATCCCGGCGGCGCAGGTCGTGCGCGTGCAGCTGCCGCTGCGGTCCACTCTGACGCGCGAGGAGTTCGTGGCGCTGGACCAGACCGTCCGCAGCCAGATGCCGGAGACGGTCAACGGCCTCGCCCTGGCCTGGGTACAGCCCTATGCCGTGGAGTGCAACTCGCTGACCAGCGCGCTCGGCATGGGCCTACAGCCTGACGTCTGCGCGCACAGCTGCGCGCCGACGCGCGTCAGCCCCTATGCCAGCTATTTCGGCGCCAAGCCCTGGATCGTGCTGGGCCTGCGGCCGGCGATGCAGCTGGCGGCCCGCTCGGTGCCGGCGGCCATGGCGATGATCGAGCGCGGCATCACCTCGGACCACATGCTGGCCGCCGGCGCGGCCGAGCCGGCCATGGCCTATCTGGCCGCAACGCCGGATGTCGCGCGCAACGTGCGCGAGCGCCTCTTCCCGCCGGCCGGTGCCGTGCCCGGCGTGGCCGGCTTCGAGGTCGCCCGCGTGAAGAGCGATGCGCTGCCGCCCATGCGCCGCACGCTGGTCTACCAGACTGGCCTGGCCCGCGTGCCAGCGCCGTTGGGCGGTGAATGGTTGCCCGGCGCGCTGGCTGACCACCTGACCTCGGCGGGCGGCCAGCTGGAGCGGCCCGTGGGCGACGGGCAGATGAACATCCTCGACTGGATAGATGCCGGCGCCACGGCCAGCTACGGCTCGGTCAGCGAGCCCTGCAACCATGTCCAAAAGTTCCCGCATCCGCAGGTGTTGATCCAGGCCTACGCGCAAGGGCTCAGCGCGCTGGAGGCCTACTGGCACAGCGTGGCCTGGCCGGCTCAGGGCGTGTTCGTGGGCGAGCCGCTGGCAGCGCCCTTTGCCGCCGTGCCCGCGCAGACACCCTGAGCGGCGGCGAGGCCGGACCTGACAGCGCCTTCCAGCGTGGCGGGGTAGGGGCCTTCGACGTAATCGCCCGCAGCCCAAAGCCCGGGTGCGATCCGGGTCGGCGGCCGGGCTAGGCCGGGCGTGCAGGCGAAGGTCGCGCGCTTCTCGGTCAGCAGCTTGTCGATGACGGGTGGCGTCGCCCAGGTCAGCTCGCGCAGCGCTTGGGCCAGCACGGCTTCGGCGCAGCCGCCGCGTGCCACCCAGGGCGCGGCGCCGCTAACGACGAAGGCGAACCGCCCGGGCGCACCGCCCAGCTGGCCGTGGTCGAAGACGAATTGCGCCGGTGCATCCGGCCCTTCGCGCAGTGCCAGCATGGGCGCGGGCAGGCTGCTGCCGGCGCTGTGCAGGTAGACGGTGATGATGGGCTCGAAGCCCAGGCCCTGGGCGACGGCGGACCAGGCGGGCGCGAAGTCGGCGGTCAGCCGGGCGGCCTCCACGCTGGTGTAGGCCAGAACGACCGCGTCGAAGGCCTCGCCGCCCGCGCCACAGTCCACGTGCCAGCCGAGGTCGATCTGCCGCACCCGCCGACCCAGCCGCAGCCGGTCGCCCAGCCAGCGGGTGGCCGGCGCGGCCAGCAGCTCGGACAGCGGCCGGCGCGGCAGCAACAGGTCGGCGCTGCCGGCACCGCCGAAAAGTGCGTCCTTTAGCACGCGCAAGAAGACCCGGGCACTGGCCTGTGGCGCGGGCGTGTTCAGCGCGGCCACGCACAGGGGCTCGACAAGGTCGCGCTTGACCACCGCCGGCAGGCCGACGCACAGCTCGGCCACGCTGAGGCCCACCTCGCAGCGGAAGCTGCGCGCCAGCCAGCCCGTGGCCGCGACCAGCAGCCCCAGCCGGGCGCTCAACGGCCAGCCGCTGTGGGTCAGCACGCCGCGCGTGAAGGCGATCAGCGGCGCGCCCCGCGGCAGGCGCAAGCCCGGCTCGCCGGGGTAGGGCAGGGCCAGCGGCAGGCGCGCGAGTACCTGTCCGGGGTCGACGCCCAGGCGCCGCATCAGCGCCAGGCTGTCGCGGTAGGCGCCGATGAGGATGTGCTGGCCGTTGTCGTAGTCCCAGGCGGGATCCTGGGCGGCCACGCTGCGCGCCCGGCCGCCCAGCTGCGGCGCCATCTCAAAGACGGTGATGTCGTGGCCGGCATCGGCCAACGTGACCGCGGCGGCGATGCCGGCCCAGCCGCCGCCGATGACGGCGACGCGCTTCACCGGCCTCGCCAGTTGGTCTTCATCGCGATCCACAGCTTGCGCAGCGGCGTCAGCGCGATGCGCTGATGCAGCACCTGGAAGTTCTCGCGCTGGATCTCCACCAGCAGCGCACGGTAGATGTTGGCCATCATCAGGCCCGGCTTCTGCGCCACGCGGTCGGCCTCGGGCAGCAATGCCAGCGCCTCGTCGTAGAGCCGGTGCGCGCGTTCGGCCTGGAATGTCATCAGCGCGGTGAAGCGCTCCGAATAGCCCCAGGGCTTGCTGCGCAGCAGGATCTCGTTGGCCTTGACGCCGAACTGCTGCAGCTCGTTCACCGGCAGGTAGATGCGCCCTCGCCGCGCGTCGTCGCCCACGTCGCGGATGATGTTGGTCAGCTGCATCGCCTCGCCCAGCTTGTGGGCGTAGGCGACGGTCTGCGGCTGGCTGCGGCCGAAGATGCCGCTGGCCACCTCGCCGACGATGCCGGCGACCAGGTAGCAGTAGCGTGCCAGGCCGGGGAAGTCCAGGTAGCGGGTCTGCTGCAAGTCCATCTCGCAGCCTTCGATGACGGCGTTGAGGTGGTCGATGCGGATGTCGAAGACAGCCGCGTGCGGCATCAGCGCCTTCATGACTGGGTGGGAGGGCTGGCCGGCGAAGGCGCTGGCGACTTCCTTGCGCCACCAGGCCAGCTTGGTTGCGGCGACGCCGGCGTCCTGGGTCTCGTCCACGACATCGTCCACCTCGCGGCAGAAGGCGTAGAAGGCCGTGATCGCGGCGCGCCGGGGCGGCGGCAGGAACAGGAAGGCGTAGTAGAAGCTGGAGCCGCTCGCGGCTGCCTTCTCCTGGACGTATTGCTCGGGACTCATGATTTGGCGCGCATTGTCAGCGCACGCCAGGCCAGGCGTGGCACATCCAGACCCGTGACCGCGGGGCGGCGCAGCAGGCTGTCGTAGCCGCCGGCCGCGATCTTGTCGAGGATGGCCAGCCCGCCCTGCACGACCAGGCGCAACTCCCAGCCGACGCGGCCAGGCAGCGTCAGCGCCAGCGGGGCGCCCTCCAGCATCAGCGCGCGGGCCCAGCTGCACAGTGCCTGGATCAGGGCGCGGGCCGCGGCACTGTCGCGGCAGGCCAGCACGTCCTCGGACATGACGCCGTGGCGGTCCAGGTCCGCTTGCGGTACGTAGAGCCTGCCGTTGGGCCCGTCGCGGCTGAAGTCCTGCCAGAAGTTGATGAGCTGCAGCGCCGAGCAGATCGCGTCCGAGCGCTGCAGTGACACGGCGTCGCTCACGCCGTACAGGCCCAGCAGCAGCCGCCCGACCGGGTTGGCAGAGCGGCGGCAGTAGTCCAGCAGATGGTCCCGGTCTCGGTAGCGCGGCGGCGCCAGGTCCTGCTCAAAGGCATCGAGCAGGTCATGCAGCAGCCGGGGCTGCAGGCGGTGCATCTCGCGCGCCAGCGGCGTGAAGACGCGCGCCCAGCGCGGCGATGGTGCCTGGCCCGCGACCGTGGCGGCCAGGTCGGCGCGGTAGTCGCGCAACGCCTGTCTGCGCTCGGCCGTGGACGAGTCCCCCTCATCGGCGAGATCATCCGCCGTGCGGGCGAAGTGGTAAATCGCGACGACGGCTGGCCGCAGCGACGGCGGGCACAGCCACGAGGCGACGGGAAAATTTTCGTAATGGTCGACGCTCAAGCTCGGCTCTCGATCCCCGGGGTAGCGATGAGGTTTGACAGGTGTCACCGGGCCTGAATACATTACTGACCCGCCGGTCATTAAATTTTAGGGCCGGCCGAATCATCCCTGCCGAGGTCTGCATGCCCCATCTTCTGCGTCTCGCGCCGCCCCTGCTGTTGGCGGTCCTGCTTCCGGCCCTGATTTCGGGATGCAGCAAGCAAGCTGCCGCCCCGGAGCCGGAGCGCGCGGTGCGCACCCAGCTCGTCAGCGCCAGCACGGCGGGTGCGAGCCATGAGTATGCGGGAGAGGTGAAAGCGCGCGTCGAGTCGCGGCTGTCCTTCCGCGTCAATGGCAAGCTGCTCAGCCGCGCTGTCAACTTGGGCGACATGGTCAAGCCCGGCCAGGTCCTGGCCCGCATCGACGCGCAGGACCTGAAGCTGGCCGAGGCCGCCGCGACGGCCGCCGTCAATGCGGCGCGCACCAACCGCGACCAGGCGGGCGCCGACTACAAGCGCTTCGTTGATCTGCAGCGCCAGGGTTTCATCAGCACGGCCGAGCTTGAGCGGCGCGACTCGGCCTTCAAGGCCGCGCAGGCGCAACTGGAGCAGGCCAAGGCCCAGGCTGACGTGCAGGGCAACCAGGCCGGCTACGCGCAACTGGTGGCTGATGTCGGTGGCGTCGTCACCGGCGTGGACGCCGAGCCCGGCCAGGTGCTGGCCGCCGGCACGCCGGTCGTGCGCATCGCGCAGGATGGCCCACGCGACATCGTCTTCTCCGTGCCTGAGGACCAGCTCAGCCGCGTCAAGGCCGCGGGCGCCCAGCCGGGCGCTCTCAAGGTCCGCCTGTGGGGCGCCGACAAGACCTACCCGCTGACGCTGCGCGAGGTGTCGGCCGCCGCCGACCCGGTCACGCGCACTTTCCTCATCAAGGCCGACGCCGGCAAGCTGGATGTGAAGCTAGGCCAGTCCGCCACCGTCGTGCTGGACCTGCCGCAACTGGCCGGCGTCATCAAGCTACCGCTCTCGGCCGTGCTGCAGCAGGGCGGCAAGACCTCGGTCTGGCTGCTGGATGGGCCGTCGATGACCGTCAAGCCCATGGCCGTGCAGGTGGGGGGCGCTGAGGGCAACGAGGTCGTCATCGCCGGTGGGCTGACGGCGGGCCAGGAGGTTGTCGTGGCGGGCGTGCACGTGCTCAACCCGGGCCAGAAGGTCAAGCGCTACGTGCCGCCGCGCACCACGAGTTCGTCGACGACCCCTGCGGCTCCCGCAGCGTCACGCTGAACCGGGGCCGCGCATGACTTCCCCGACACCGAAGCAGCCCCACGTGGGTGGGTTCAACGTCTCCCGCTGGGCGTTGGAGCATCCGGCGCTGACGCGCTACCTGATGGTGGTGCTGATGCTGATGGGCTTCGTCGCCTATTTCCAGCTGGGCCAGGACGAGGACCCGCCGTTCACATTCCGGGCCATGGTCATCCAGGCCTTCTGGCCCGGCGCCACGGCCCAGCAGATGGCCGACCAGGTCACCGACAAGATCGAGAAGACGCTGCAGGAGGTAAGCCACGCGGACAAGATCCGCTCGTACACCAAGCCGGGCGAGTCGCTGACGATCTTCCAGGTCAAGGACAACACGCCGCCCAAGGAGGTCGCTGACCTCTGGTACCAGACGCGCAAGAAGATCGGCGACATGCGCTCGACGCTGCCGCAGGGCGTGCTGGGCCCGGTGTTCAACGACGAGTTCGGCGACGTCTACGGCTCCATCTACGCGCTGTCCGCAGACGGCTTCAGTCGCGAAGAGCTGCGCGAGCACGCCGACCGTGTGCGCCAGGCGCTGCTGCAGGTCAAGGATGTGGCCAAGGTCGAGATCTTCGGCGTGCAGCCCGAGAAGCTCTTCATTGAGATCTCGCAGAAGCGCCTCGCCCAACTGGGCCTGGACTTCAGCCAGGTCATCAATCAGATCGGCGCGCAGAACGCTGTCGAGGGCGCGGGCCTACTGAATGCCGGAAGCGCCAACTTCCAGGTGCGCGTGCAGGGGCAGTTCACGTCGGCGCAGGCGCTGGCCGAGGTGCCCATTCGCGCGGTGAACCCGGCCAACGGCGTGGCCAGCCAGTTCCGGCTGGGCGACATTGCCGAGATCAAGCGCGCCTACGTCGACCCGCCGACGACGATGGTGCGCCACCAGGGCAAGGAAGTGCTGGCGCTGGGCGTGTCCATGGCCAAGGGTGGCGACATCATCGCGATGGGCAAGGCGTTGAGCGTGGCGCTCAAGGCCGTCGAGCGCGACCTGCCTGCCGGCGTGCAGCTGGAGCAGGTCCAGGACCAGCCCAAGGCCGTCACCACCTCTGTGGGCGAATTCGTGCACGTGCTCATCGAGGCCGTCGTCATCGTGCTGGCCGTCAGCTTCATCTCGCTGGGCCTGCACACCCGGCCGCTGCGCATCGACATCTGGCCAGGCCTGGTCGTCGGCATCACCATCCCGCTGGTGCTGGCCATCACCTTCACGACCATGTTCTATTGGGGCGTGGGCCTGCACAAGATCTCGCTGGGCTCGCTGATCATCGCGCTCGGGCTGCTGGTGGACGACGCCATCATTGCCGTCGAGATGATGGTGCGCAAGCTCGAAGAGGGCTATGACAAGATGCACGCCGCCACCTACGCCTACGACGTGACGGCCATGCCCATGTTGACTGGCACGCTCATCACGGCGGTGGGGTTCCTGCCCATCGGGCTGGCCAAGTCGACGGTGGGTGAATACACCTTCGCGATCTTCGCGGTCACGGCCGCGTCCCTGGTCATCTCCTGGCTGGTGTCCGTCTACTTCGTGCCTTACCTCGGTGCGCTGTTGCTCAAGAGCAAGCATGCCTCCGAGGGTGAGGTGCACGAGCTCTTCGACACGCCGTTCTACAACCGCTTCCGCAGCGTGGTGCGCTGGTGCGTGGAGAACCGCTGGAAGACCATCGCCATCACGCTGCTGGTCTTCGCGCTGGGCATCGTGGGCATGGGTCGCGTGCAGCAGCAGTTCTTCCCGGACTCCAGCCGCCCCGAGGTGTTGGTCGACCTTTGGCTGCCCGAGGGCTCGACCATCCAGGAGACCGAGGCGCTGGCCAAGCGCTTCGAGGCGCGCATGCTGAAGGAGCCGACCATCTCGACCGTGACCAGTTGGGTCGGCTCGGGCGTGCCGCGCTTCTACCTGCCGCTGGACCAGATCTTCCCGCAGGCCAACGTCACGCAGTCCATCCTGGTCCCGAAGGATCTGGCCGCACGCGAGGAGCTGCGCAAGCGCCTGCCCGCCGTGCTGGCCGAGGAGTTCCCCGAGGCACGCGGCCGCGTGAAGCTGCTGCCCAACGGGCCGCCGGTGCCCTACCCGGTGCAGTTCCGCGTCACCGGCGCGGACCCGAAGATCGTGCGCGACTGGGCCGACAAGGCCAAGGACATCCTGCGCGCCAGCCCCAACATGCGCGGCGTCAACGACAACTGGAACGAGAACGTCAAGACGCTGAAGCTCAACATCGACCAGGACAAGGCGCGCGCGCTGGGCGTGACCAGCCAGAGCCTGGCCCAGTCCGCGCGCACGCTGCTGTCAGGCACCGTCATCGGCCAGTACCGCGAGGCCGACAAGCTCATCGACATCGTGCTGCGCCAGCCGCTGGACGAGCGTGCCGTCATCACCGACATCGCCAGCGCCTACGTGCCCACCAGCACCGGCCGCGCCATCCCGCTGACGCAGATCGCCAAGGTCGAGTTCGCATGGGAGCCCGGCGTCATGTGGCGCGAGGGCCGCAACTATGCGGTCACCGTGCAAGGCGATGTCGCCGAAGGCCTGCAGGGCGCGACGGTCACCAAGGAGGTCTGGCCCAAGCTGGACGAGCTGCAAAAGCAGATGCCCATCGGCTACAGCATCCAGATCGCCGGTGCGGTGGAGGAGAGCAGCAAGGGCCAGGGCTCCATCGCCGCCGGCGTGCCGGTCATGCTGTTCATCACCTTCACGCTGCTGATGCTGCAGCTGCAGAGCATCAGCCGCGCGATGCTGGTGTTCCTGACCGGGCCGCTGGGCATCGCCGGCGTGGCAATGGCGCTGCTGCTGCTGAACCGGCCGTTCGGCTTCGTCGCGCTGCTGGGCGTGATCGCGCTGATGGGCATGATCATGCGCAACTCGGTGATCCTGATCGACCAGATCGAGCAGGACCGCGCGCGCGGCGTGCCCACCTGGGACGCCATCGTCGAGTCGGCGGTGCGCCGCTTCCGGCCG
>JACPYV010000119.1 GCA_016195825.1 Burkholderiales bacterium
CGGGCCCGCCTCGGCGTTGGCGCCGAGGCTGAGCTGCATGTTGAGCCAGACGGGCTGCCCGATCACGATGGGCAGCTTCATCGTCACCGTGTCGGGCAGCCGCGGGTCGTTCACGCTTGGGCCGAAGGTGTACGGCGTGGAGCCGTCGACGCGATAGTGCCGCTGTTGGTAGTAGGCGCTGCTGCCGTGCTCGTTGGCCAGGTGCTGGCCGCCGATGGCCTCCCAGCCCAGCGACTGGCCGATCCCGCCGTCGTCGGAGACGGTGCTGGCGCCGACCGACACGCCCCAGCTCACCGTGGCCTCCTGGAAGCTGACCGGCTGCGGCCCTCCCACCGTCGCGGCGAGGCTGCCGTTCAGGCGAAGCGTCAGCAGGGCAAAGCCGCGCTGGCCCGTCATGCCGTTGCCCTGGAACGTCACGGTGTCCCAGAAGGCCACCTCGGCGTTGGCGCTGGCGTGGTGGGCGGCCAGCCTGGTGTCGAAGGGCGAGCCGGAGTTGCTTGCCCAGTCCTGGGCAGCGATGCCCAGCGCGCCGAGGCTGGCGTAGGCGTTGATGTTCGCGCCGCCGAATGGCGCTGCATCGACGGCACCGGCCGTGCCGCGCAGCACTTGTCCCGGGGCGGGGGCGGCCAGGTTGACCATGGTGCTGTGGCAATGAGAGCCGGCGGCGTCGCAGTAACTGCTCACCGAGAGGGCGCTGCCTGCGTGACCGGTGAGCGGCCACGTCAGCGCGGCGGTCAGCGCCAGCAGGGGGGCCGCGCGCGCAACGAGGCAGGCAGGCCCCCGGTGGGGGCGAACTGCGTGGGAGTAGGCCATGGGCTGATTCCTTCCTGAACAGGGTTCGGGGCTGCGCGACGCCGCGCTCGACCGGATGGCCGGAGCCACGGCAGGCACATGCCAGGCCTCTGCTCAGACGGCGCGCATCACGCAATGCGGACATTCAGGCCACTTCGGCCCGCGGTGTCCGGCTTTGCCCGCTGTTCGCGTCCGTGCTGGACGGGAGCCGATGTCGGGCGTGCGGCGGCTCACTGCACCGTGGTGCCGTCAGCCGCCCGATCTGGGAGAGAAGTCATGCCATTGCGCTTTGCTGCTGCGGTCCTGCTTGCGGGTGCCACGGGTGTCACGTCGGCGAGCAACCTGCTTGTCAATGCAGGCTTCGAGACGCCGGTCTCCAACCTCACGCCGGACGGCTGGCGGCTGGTCAGCGAGACCATCTTCCAGGACTGCGGGCAGGCATGGAGCGGCAGTTGCTCGGCCATGCTGGCCACTGCCGGCCTGGGCTTCCCGCCCGACGTGCTGTACCAGTTCTTCGACACCCTGCCGGGCGAGGTTTATCAGGTGAGCTTCCATTACGCGATCAACCGTGGCGTGCCGCTGCCGGGCACGTCTCTGGCGGGCCGGGTGGAGGTGGTCAGCGGCGCCGTCGGCAGGTATGCCAACGTGCTGTCCCAGACCTTCCAGACGGGGACCAGCTGGACGAGCTTCACGGGCACGTTCACCGCGACCGGTGCCAGCAGCCAGATCAGCTTCAAGGGTTTGGGCCTGGCGCACGACCGCAACGGCAACTTCGTGAACATCGACGACGTGTCGATCAGGGCCGCTGTGCCCGAGCCCGGCAGCCTGGCGCTGCTGCTGGCTGGACTGGGTCTGGTTGGCCTGCAAGCAGGGCGCGGCAGTCGCGGCGCGCGCGTCTGAGTCCACAGCCGGGACGCGTGGCCTGACCCGTTCAGGGATCCGAGGCGGCTGTTTCCTTGAGCCGCTGGTGCAGCGCCGCGACCTCGGCGTGCAGCCAGTCGCAGAAGCTGCGCACGGCCGGGTCGTCGCGCAGCGCCTCGGGGTAAACCACCTGGTAGTCGCGCGTGGCGTCCTCGTCGATGGCCTGGGCCGACAGCCGCACGAGGCGCCCATCCAGCAAGGCGTCGGCTGCGAACAGTTCGCGGGTCAGCGCGACGCCCATGCCTTGCTCGGCCGCCTGGCCCAGCATGGCAGCGTCATTGAACGTCGCCACGGGCGTGGGCACGGTGCCGGCGTGGCCGACCGCCGCGAACCACTGCCGCCACAGGTCGGCATCGCCCATCAGCGGCTGCTGCGCCAGCAGCTCCGGTCCCGCACCCACCAGGCGCTGCGCCAGCAGCGGTGCGGCGACGACGATGTGCGGCGAGTGAAACAGCGGCTCGCAGATCAGGCCCGGCCAGCCGCCGCGCCCGATGCGCAGGCCGATGTGAAAGCCCTCGCGCTCAAGGTCCACGACCTGCTGGGACGAATGCAGGTCGAGCGTGATGCAGGGCTGCAAGGCCTGCCAGCGCGGCAGCCGCGGCAGCAGCCAGCGCTGGGCGAACGAGGGCAGGGCGGTCACGCGCAGCGTTTGCGCAGCGCTACCGTGCGCCTGCGCCGCGGCCAGCAGCCCCGCCTGCAATGCGGTAAACACCTGCGCCACGCCGTGCTGGAAGGCCTGGCCCGCAGGGTTCAGGGACAGCCGCCGACCCTGGCGCGTGAACAGCTCGAAGCCCAGTTGCGCCTCCAGCCCTCGGATCTGCTGGCTGACGGCGCTGTGCGTCAGGTGCAGTGTCTCGGCAGCCGCACGCAGGTTTTCGGTCTGGGCCGCGGCGCGGAAAGCGGCGAGGTAGTGCAGCGGAAAGCGGTCGAGTGAGGCCATCTGGTTAGCCAATCAAACCAATCAGTGCAGAAATAAGCGCTTCTATGTCTTGTGCTGGATCAATAGCATAACCAGCAAATCAAGGAGCCGCCATGAACTCACTGCCTCGCTGGATCGCTTTTGCCTCGTTCGCCGTTGTGCTCGTGCTGGCCACGTCGGCGCGCGCGTTCACGGATACGAATGCCGAGTTGAAGGAAGCGTCGGCCGACGCTTCCGCGCGCGTGGTGATCACCGGCAAAGCAGCGCGGCCGGTGCAGACGGCCTGGGTGCCGCCCACGGCGAAATCGCTGGACGGATTCAAGCCGGTGTTCCCGGCCGACCGGGCCGGCGCTCAGCCACGCACAGCGGTGCTGGCCAAGGCCGACTTGAAGCCCTGACCGACAAGCCGGCAGGCCGCGATGGTGTTCAGCGGCGGCGGCGCACCCACAGCCCGGCCAGCCCCAACCCTAGCAGCGCGGCAGAGCCGGGTTCGGGCACGGCGCTGACGTAGACCTTGTCCAGCCCGTAGGCATCGTCGACGCCTTGCACGGTCAGGAAGACCTGGGTGAAGGCCTGGGTCTGGGTCAGGCCAACGAAGCGCACGTTGCCGTTGGCCAGCAGCGGCGGGTGCGTGCCCACGACCAAGTCGGTGGTGAACGCGCCGGCGTTGGTTCGCAGCAGGATCTGGCCGTCGGCCTCGCCCACATCGGTGAGGTAGAGCCCGAAGCTGGTGCTGGGGCGGGCCAGGTCGAAGCGGATGGTGCCCTGCGGCAGGCCGGGCAGGTAGACCGACACGTAATGGCTGCCGTCGACGGCCGAGGCACCGAAGCCTGTTTCCGGCGTGTCCGGCCCAGTCTGGACGCCGATGGGCGTGCCCGTGGTGCTGATCGTCAGCAGCGGCGTGGTGATGGCGTTCAGGTTGCGCGCGCGAGCCGCCGTGGCTTCAAAGCTCTCGATCGACGTGCTGCCGGCGGCGGCGAGGAAGCTCGCCGCATCCTGGTAGCCGGCGTCGGCAGCGTGGGCGGCGGTGGCGCCCAGCAGGGCCAGGGCGGGCAGGTGGCGAAACTTCATTGGCGGCTCCTTGGTCGGGAGCCGCACGCTAACCGAAGCCTTGCTTGGACGGCGGGGACGAACTAGGGGGCATCGCCCCGTCGCTCAGACCCGGTTCAGCGAGAGGCCCGAGGTTGCACGCAGGCGCTCCAGCACCTTGGCGGCAATCTGGTTCAGCGGCAGCACCTCGTCTGCCGCACCCGCCGCGATGGCCTCGCGCGGCATGCCGAAGACGACGCAACTGGCTTCGTCCTGGCAATAGTTGTAGGCGCCGGCATCCTTCATGACCTTCATCGCGCGGGCACCGTCGGCACCCATGCCGGTCAGCATGATGCCGATGGCGTTCGGGCCGACGAGTTTGGCTGCTGACAGGAACAGCGCCTCGACCGAGGGCTTGTGGCGGTTGATGGGCTCGCCATCCTGCACGCGGGCGATGTAGTTGGCGCCGCTGCGCTCCACGGTCAGGTGCAGGCCGCCGGGGGCGATGTAGCCGTGGCCCGGCAGGATGCGCTCGCCGTCCTGCGCTTCCTTCACGCGGATCTTGCAAAGACTGTCCAGCCGCGCCGCGTAGCTCTTGGTGAAGCCGGGTGGCATGTGCTGGGTGATGACGACGGCCGGGCTGTCGGCCGGCAGGTTGATGAGCACGTCCTTGGTGGCCTCGGTGCCGCCGGTGGAGGCGCCGATGAAGATGATCTTCTCGGTGGACGCCCGGCCCAGGCTGGCCATCGTGACGGCCTTGACCGGTGCAGCGGCCGGCGCGCCGGGTGCCGGCGCCGCCGGCGCACGTCGGATGTGGGCCTTGGACGCGATGCGGATCTTGTCCGTGATGTCCTGGGCCAGTTGGCGGATGCCGTCGGCCACGCCGATCTTGGGCTTGGCGACGAAGTCGATCGCGCCCAGCTCCAGCGCCTTCAGCGTGACCTCGGCGCCGCGCTCGGTCAGCGTGGACACCATCACTACGGGCATGGGCCGCAGCCGCATCAGGCGCGACAGGAAGTCCAGCCCGTCCATGCGCGGCATCTCAACGTCCAGCGTGATGACGTCGGGGTTGAGGTTGCGGATCATCTCGCGCGCGACCAGCGGGTCGGCCGCGGCGCCGATGCACTCCATGTCCTGCTGGCGGTTGATGATCTCGGTGAGGATGGAGCGCACCAGCACTGAATCGTCTACCACCACGACCTTGGTCTTGGCCATCGTCGGCCTCCTCAGAACAAATCGATGGAGCCGCCGCTGCTGGCGACGGGCTGCACCTTCTGGATCGCGGCGCGGTCCTGCTGCACCAGCGCATCGGTATTCGTCGGCGCCAGTCGCTTGACCATAGCCTTGCCGCTGGCAGGCAGGAAACACACCTTGCGCGGGTACACGTCCATCACGTCCTTGGACACGATGGGGATGCGTTCCAGCTTCAGGAAGTCGATGACGAAGTTGGTGTTGCGCTCGCCGACGTTGAGCGAATTCATGCCCGAGATGACAGCGCCGCCGCCGAAGATCTTGGCCTCCATGCGGGCCTTGCTGGCGCCGCGCTTCATCATCTCGTTGATGAGCAGTTCCATCGCGAACGAGCCGTAGCGGCCCGAGTCGCCGTTGCCCTCGGGCAGCATGAAGTGGTTCATGCCGCCGACCTTGGCCACACGGTCCCACAAGCAAGCGGCGATGCACGAGCCCAGCGTCGTCATGACCAGCAGGTCCTCCTGGTCGACGAAGTACTCGCCCGGCAGGATCTTGACGGCAGCGTTCTTGAAGTGGGCGTCGTAGAAGAAGAACGAGGCCTCACCTTGCTTGCGCGGCTGGGCTTTGAGCTGGTTGACTTTGGCGACGGCAACCGGGTTGCCCAGGCCAATGGCCGAGGTCGAGGCGAGGGGTGTGCTCATGCTCAGACTCGCTCGTAGATGGTTTTGCCGCGCAGCTTGAACAGGTCGCGCGATTCGGTGAAGTTCTCGGAGTGGCCTACGAACAGCAGGCCGCCCGGCCGCATGACGCGGTGGATGCGCTCCAGCACCTTGCGCTGGGTCGGCGCGTCGAAATAGATCATCACGTTACGGCAGAACACCATCTGGAAGGGGTCGCCGAGCTGCCACTGCTGATCCATCAGGTTCAGCGAGCGGAACTCCACCCAGCGCTGCAGCTCGGGCTTGACGCGGATCTTGCCGGCGTTGGCGCCCGTGCCACGCATGAAGAAGTTCTTCAGCCGGGTTGCGTCCAGTCCGCGCGAGTCGGCGTTGTAGACGCCGCGCTTGGCGGTGGCCAGCACGTTGGTGTCGATGTCGCTGGCCACCAACTGCACCGAGGCGCTGGGGCCCAACGCTTCGCTGCAGGTCATCAGGATGGAATAGGGCTCTTCGCCAGTGGACGCAGCGCAGCACCAGATGCGCACGCCCTTGCCCACGAACGGCTTGAGGTCATCCTTCAGTGCGTGGAAGTGATGGTCCTCGCGGAAAAAGGACGTCAGGTTGGTCGTCAGGCAGTTGACGAATTCCTGCCACTCGGCCGCGCCGGACGGGCCGGTCGAGGCCTCGAGCCACTGCAAGTAGCTGCCGAAACTCTTGTGCCCCGTCTCGCGCAAGCGGCGCGACAACCGGCTGTAGACCATTGCATGCTTGCCATCGTGCAGGCTGATGCCGGCATGCTTGTAGATCAGCTCGCGCACGCGGTCGAAGTCGGCCTTGCTGAAACTGAACTCGTGATCGAGGGAGTCGCTGCTGGAGGCGAGGTCGGGTGCGGGCATGTCGAGAATCAGATTTGTTGGTGCTCGCAGCAGTTCTGGCGTTGGCGCGCCGATTCTGCACCGCAGGGCTGTTTGTACGGCCCTGGTGCGACCCAGCATAGTGCAAACAGCCCGCAGGAACGTGCCTGTTTCACGACCTGGACACGGGAGGGCCGCTGCTAGACTGCCTCGAAACGACAGTCCGTCCTGAACTCACGCCTTTGGAACACCGCCTGCCCGCTCCCACCCTGATCGACGCCCAGGCGCTCGATCTGGACCAGGCCCTGCAATTGCTGCAGCAGGCCGGCGCGTTGCTGCCGGACGAAGCGCCCTACAGCGCTGCCTGGCTGCAGGCCGTGCTGAACGCGCTGTGCGACCTGTCCAGCAAGGATGCGCTGACCGGCCTCGTCAACCGCCGCAGCTTCGAGATGGCGCTGGCCCGCGAGGTTGACCGCGTGGCCCGCTCCGGCGAGGCCGCCCTGCTGCTGATGCTGGACATCGACCACTTCAAGGCCGTCAACGACACCCATGGCCACGGCGCCGGCGACCAGGTCATCCGCGCCGTTGCGCGCGCCGTCGAGCAGACGGTGCGGCCCATGGACCTGGTGGCCCGCGTGGGCGGCGAGGAGTTCGCCATCATCCTGCCCAACTGCGCCTCGCACGTGGGCCTGGCCGTGGCCGAGCGCGTGCGCGAAAGGGTGTCCGAGCTTGCCATCGAGGTCGGCCTCGGCCAGATGCTGGGCGTGACGGTCAGCCTGGGCGGGGCGTTTGCGCCGCAATGGGTGCGCTCCTCGCCCCTGCTGTGGACGGAGCGCGCCGACCGCCAGCTCTATCGCGCCAAGGCCGAAGGCCGCAACCGTGCCTGCCTCGAACCCCAGATCGACTCCCTGGTCAGTGCCGAAGAAAAGGGCATGTTGTTCGCCACCCTGAATCTCGATACGCAACAGGACCTGCCATGAGCACGACTACCGATCCTGCTGCACCGCGTCCCACGCGTTCCGGCGCCCGAACGCTCGCCGTCACCAGCGGCAAGGGCGGCGTCGGCAAGACCTTCGTCACCGCCAACCTCGCCGCAGCATTGGCCGCGCGCGGCCAGAAGGTGCTGGTGCTGGACGCCGACCTGGGCCTCGCCAACCTCGACGTGGTGCTGAACCTGCACCCTAAGCTCACGCTGCACGATGTCTTCACCGAGAAGGCCACCCTGGAGCAGGCCATCCTGCCTGCGCCCGGTGGCTTCTCGGTGCTACTGGCCGGCTCCGGCATGGTCGAGTATTCGCGGCTGACGCCCGAGGTGCGCGACAAGCTGCTGCATATCATCGAACTCGTCAAACCCCGCTTTGACTGGGTGCTGCTGGACACCGGCGCCGGCATCTCCGACGTGGTGCTCTACGCCATCTCGCTGGCCCAGGACGTGCTCGTCGTCGCCACGCCCGAGCCCACCTCGCTGACTGATGCCTATGCCACCATCAAGGTGCTGGCCACACAGCAGGAGCGTCGCCACGTGGGGCTGGTCGTCAACCAGGCCAACCGCGTGGGCGAGGGCAAGCTGATCTGCGGCCAGTTGCAGCAGGTGCTGCAGCGCTTCGTCGGCCCGCAGCCGGGGCAGACCTTTCGGCTGGAGCTGTTCGCCGAGGTCAAGGCCGACCCGGCCGTCAAGCAGGCCGTGCTGAAGCGCCAGCTGATGCTGGAGCACTACCCCGGGTGCGACGCGGCCCAGTCCATCAAGGCGCTCGCGAGCAAGTTGCTTGGCTGATTCCCCGACGACCGCATTCGAGTGGGTTGGCGGCGAGGC
>JACPYV010000120.1 GCA_016195825.1 Burkholderiales bacterium
AGTCCATTGATGCCTGACTGCAATGCCATGCCCCGCCCAAAGACGCCACCCCACCTGCCCGCCCGCCGTCGCGCGCCCGTCGCCAGCACGGTGGCCGCGCTCGTGCTCTGCCTGCTCGCCGGCACGGCCCCGGCCACATCGCTGGTGCCACCGGCCAGCTTCGTCGCGCAGGCGGCCGGCGCCGCCGGGGTGAAGCGCAGCTTCGACGGCGTCGTCGAGGCGGTGCGCCAGACCGTCGTGGCGGCCCAGGTGGCCGGAGCGGTAGTGGAGATCGCCGTGCGGCCGGGCCAGGCGGTCAGGGCCGGCCAGTTGCTGGTGCGACTGGACGCCCGCGCGGCCGAGCACAGCGCCTCCGCCAGCCTGGCCCAGGCCCAGGCCGCCGACGCCGCGCTGGCGCTGGCCCGCAGCGAGCGGGAGCGCCAGCGCCTGCTGCGCGCCCAGGGCTTCATCAGCGCCTCGGCGCTGGACCGCGCCGAGGCCGAGTACCGCGCCGGCGAGGCCAACCACCGCGCCCAGATGGCCCAGGCCGACGCTGCCCGCACCGACGCCGGGCTGCATGTGCTGCGCGCACCCTACGACGGCGTCGTGGCCGAGGTACCCATCATGCCGGGCGAGATGGCCTTGCCGGGCCGCGCGCTGGTGCAGATGTTCGACCCGGCGCAGCTGCGCGTCAGCGCCACACTGCCGCAGGGCCTGATGGTGGACCCCTCACGCCAGCCGGTGACCGTCGAAGTGCCGGACGCCGGCGGCGTGGCCCGGGACATCGCACCGACCGCGGTGCAGGTGCTGCCGCTGGCCGACGCGACGACGCAGACCGCCGTGCTGCGCGCCGAGCTGCCGCGCGAGGCCACTGCCGGCCTCATGCCGGGCCGCTTCGCGCGCGTCTGGCTGCAGGCCCCGTCCACCGGCGCCACTGCCGGCCCGGTGCAGGTGCCGCTGAAGGCGGTGGTGCGCCGCGGCGAAGTCACGGGCCTGTACGTGCTGGACGGCGAGGGCCGCCCGTTGCTGCGCCAGGTACGCCTGGCCGCGCCGCGTGGCGGCATGGTCGATGTGCTGGCCGGATTGCGTGCGGGTGAGCGCGTCGTCAGCGACCCGGCCCAGCTCGCGCTGGGAGAAGCCCGATGAGCCCGACGAGCCCGGACCTCGGCATCGCAGGCCGCATCGCCCGCAGCTTCCAGGACGCACGCCTGACGCCGCTGCTGGCGCTGGTGGCGCTGCTGGTCGGCGTGTTCGCCGTGCTCGTCACGCCGCGGGAGGAGGAGCCGCAGATCGATGTGACCATGGCCGAGGTCTTCATCGCCTGGCCCGGGGCCGGCGTGGCGGACGTCGAGGCCCAGGTGGCCACGCCGGCCGAGCGCGTACTCGGCCAGATGGCGGGCGTCGAGCATGTGACCTCGCTGTCACAGCCGGGGCTGGCGCTGGTGACGGTGCAGTTCAAGGTCGGCGTGCCGCGGCAGACGGCCCTGGTGCGCCTGTTCGACACGGTTAACAGCCATGCCGACTGGTTCCCCGCCGGCCTCGGCGTGCAGCCGCCGCTGGTCAAGCCGCGCGGCATCGACGACGTGCCCATCGTCACGCTGACGCTGCACGGCCCGCAGGCCGACCCGCTGGCGTTGGCGCAGGTGGCCCACGGCCTGGAGACCGAGCTCAAGCGCGTGCCTGGCACCCGCGAGCTGCAAACCATCGGCGGCCCGGGCCGCGCCGTGCAGGTGCTGCTGGACCCGGCGCGCCTGGCGACCGTGGGCGTGACGGTGAGCGACCTGCGCCGCGCGCTGCAGGGCGCCCAGGCCGGCGGCGCGGTGGGTGAGTTGCTGCAAGGCGCGCAGAGCGTGCTGCTGGAGGCCGGCCCCTTCCTGGCCTCGGCCGAGGACGCGGGCGAACTGGTCGTGGCCGTGCGCAACGCCCGCCCGGTGCTGCTTCGCGATGTCGCCACGCTGACGGACGGCGCGCCGCCGGCCCGCAGCCAGGTCTGGTACACGGCGGCCGCGGATGTCGGGGCGGCCGCCGTCGACGAACCCGCCGTGACGCTGGCCATCACGAAGAAGCCCGGCGAGAACGCCATCGCCGTGGCCGACGCAGTGCTGGCGCGGGCCGACGCCGCGCGCAACACGCTGATCCCGCAGGGCGTGGCGCTCAGCGTGACGCGCAACTACGGCGCCACCGCCAACGACAAGGCGATGAAGCTGATCCAGAAGCTGATCTTCGCCACCGCCTCGGTGGTGGCCCTTGTGGCCCTGGCGCTGGGCCGGCGCGAGGCACTGATCGTCGGCATCGCCGTAGGCCTGACGCTGACGGCGACGCTGTTCGCGTCGTGGGCCTGGGGCTTCACGCTCAACCGCGTGTCGCTGTTTGCGCTGATCTTCTCCATCGGCATCCTGGTGGACGACGCCATCGTCGTCGTCGAGAACATCCACCGCCACCAGATGCTGGCACCGGACAAGCCGTTGCTGGCGCTGATCCCTGGCGCGGTAGGCGAGGTGGGCGGCCCCACCATCCTGGCCACGCTGACCGTCATCGCGGCGCTGCTGCCGATGGCCTTCGTCAGCGGACTGATGGGGCCCTACATGTCTCCCATCCCGATCAACGCCTCGCTGGGCATGGCGATCTCGCTGGCCGTCGCCTTCGTGCTGACGCCCTGGCTGTCGGCGCGGCTGCTGAAGGCGCACGCCTTGGCCGGCGCGGACGAGCATGGCCGCACGGACCGCGCCGATCGCATCTTCCACGCGCTCTTCGACCGCCTGCTCCATGCCGAGACCGGGGCCCGCTGGCGCCGCCTGCTGTGGGCTGCCGTGGCCGGGCTGATCGCCCTCTCGCTGGCGCTGCCAGTGATCGGCGCGGTGGTGCTGAAGATGCTGCCCTTCGACAACAAGAGCGAGTTCCAGGTCGTCGTCGACATGCCGGCCGGCACGCCCGTGGAGGGCACGGCCGCGGTGCTGCGCGAGCTGGGCACCCACCTGGCGCGGGTGTCCGAGGTGACGGACGTGCAGGCCTACGCCGGCACCTCGGCGCCGATCAACTTCAACGGCCTGGTGCGGCAGTACGAGCTGCGCCAGTCCCCTGAGCGCGGCGACCTGCAGGTCAACCTCGCCGGCGCACACGACCGCAGCCTGCAGAGCCACGCCATCGCCACCCGCGAGCGCCCGGCCCTGCAGGCCATCGGTGCCCGCCACGGCGCCAATGTCAAGATCGTCGAAGTGCCGCCGGGCCCACCGGTGCTTGCGCCGCTGGTGGCCGAGATCTACGGCCCCGACGCCGCCGGCCGCCGCGCCGTGGCCCGCCAGGTGCGCCAGGCGCTGGCCGCGGTGGACGGCGTCGTCGACACCGACATGAGCGCCATCGCCTCCGCGCCTCGGCGGCTGCTGCTGATCGACCGCCGCAAGGCCGCCACGCTCGGCGTGCCCGCCAGCGACATCGCCGCGACGCTGCGCGCCGGCCTGGCCGGCGAGGACGCAAGCTGGGTGCGCGATGGCAGCCTCTACCCGGTGCCGCTGCGCCTGCAACTGCCGCCCGAGGCGCATGGCGACCTGGACGCCCTGCTGCAACTGCGCGTGCGCAATGCCGCGGGCGGCCTGGTGCCGCTGCGCGAGCTGGTGAGCAGCAGCGACGCCGAGCGAGAGCAGCCGGTCCATCACAAGGACTTGCTGCCCGTGGACTACGTCGTCGCCGACACCGCCGGCCGCATCGACAGCCCGCTTTACGGCATGGCCCAGGCCCGCGCCGGCATCGCCCGCATCACCGCGCCGGACGGCCGGCCGCTGGCCGAGCATTTCATCGCCCAGCCGGCCGACGGCTGGCACGGCTATGCGCTGAAATGGGACGGCGAATCGCAGATCACCTACGAAACCTTCCGCGACATGGGCGCCGCCTACGCGGTGGGCCTGGTGCTGATCTACCTGCTGGTGGTGGCGCAGTTCGGCAGCTATCTGACGCCGCTGATCATCATGGCGCCCATCCCCCTGACCGTGATCGGCGTGATGCCGGGCCACGCACTGCTCGGCGCCAACTTCACCGCCACCAGCATGATCGGCATGATCGCGCTGGCCGGCATCATCGTGCGCAACTCCATCCTGCTGGTGGACTTCGTCAACCTGCAGCTGCGCGCCGGCCTGCCCTTTGCCGAGGCCATCCGCCAGTCGGCCATCGCGCGGGCTCGCCCCATCGTGCTGACCGGCTTGGCCGCGATGCTGGGCGCCTTCTTCATCCTCAGCGACCCCATCTTCAACGGGCTGGCGATCTCGCTGATCTTCGGCATCGCCGTGTCGACCGCCCTCACGCTGGTCGTCATCCCGACGCTGTACTTCGTGGCCTACCGCCACCGCCTTCACGCACTCCAAGGAGATTGACATGACCACCTGGCGTCTCGTCCGCATCGTCGCGGGCAGCTTCATCCTGCTGTCCCTGCTGCTGGGCGTACCCGGCAGCCCGCTCTTCGTCAGCCCCTGGTGGCTGGCCTTCACGGCCTTCGTCGGGCTGAACCTGCTGCAGAGCGGCTTCAGCGGCTGGTGCCTGATGGAGCGCCTGCTGCGCCGGATCGGCTTGAAGCAAGGCGACTAAGCGCCCTGCGCCGGCCAGCCGACCCCTGCCGGAAGTGACGACGGGTTTGTCCCGAGTAACGCCAAGGGGGTGTCGCGCTCAATAGAGGCATGCAGTTCCCACAGGCCTCCTCGCGATGCACCCCGGCATGAGCTGGCTGACCCGGCTCGGCTTCGTCGCCCCGGCCGCCTCGGCCGTCGGCGATGAGGCGGCCCTGCTCGCCCGCCTACACGCTGGCGATGCAGAGGCGCTGGCCTTGCTGTACCGACGCGAAAGCGGCGCGGTCTACCGCTATGCGCTGACGCTGGCCGGCAACGAGGCCGCGGCACTGGACGCCGTGCACGAAGCCTTTGCCCAGCTGCTGCGCGGGCCCCAGGCCTACCAGGCTGGCCGCGGCACCCTGGGTGCCTATCTGGCCGGCATGGCCCGGCATCAGCTGCTTAGCCAGTGGCGCGACGCGCGCCGCCATGTCGCGCTGGACGAGGCCGAAGAGGACGGCACGGCCCCTATGCCAGCCAGCGACGCCCGGCTGGACGAGGCGCAGCAGCATGGCCAGCTCTGGTCCGCCATCCGCCGTCTGAGCTGGCCCCAGCGCGAGGCCCTCGTCCTCGTGGATCTGCAGGAACGAAGCTACGAGGACGCCGCCGCCATCGCAGGCGTCAGCGCCGACGTGCTGCGCACCCGGCTGCACCGCGCCCGCCAGCGGCTGGCCGACCTGCTTGCCGTCGGAGAACGCTGATGAAACCCGACAACGCCCCCGACTGGCTGCGGCCCGCCCGCGCCGAGTTCGCTCGCCTGCAGCCGGGCGCCGAACAGGACGCCGCCCTGCTGGGCCGGCTGGCGCATCTGCAGCAGGCCCGCCAGGCTCGGCTCAGGACGGTCGACGCGGCCGGGCCGCGTTGGCTGCGCCGGCTGGCTTGGGGCGGCGGCGCGCTGGGGAGCGCGGCGGCAATGCTGCTGAGCGCCATGCTGCTGCTGGACCCGCCGGGCGCGGGCAGCGCGCAGGCGGCGCAAGCCTCGGACCGGGCCGGCAGCGGCTTCATTCGGCTGGTGTCGGAGCCCGAGTTCCGCGCCGCGCTGAGCCGCGAGCGCAGCGCGGCCGTCTGGCTGCAGCCCGCCGAGCTACCGCGCGAGCGCCTGGCCCTGCTGGGCCTGCCCTTCGATGCCACGCGCGCCGAAGAGACCGTGCGCGCCGAATTGATGCTGCACCCCAGCGGCCAAGTGCTGGCGGTGCGTTTCCTGCCCTGATGTTGTCGACGGAGACGATGATGAAAAAGACCTTGATGAGTCTGACGCTGACGGCGCTCGCAGCCTCGGCCGGTGCGCTGGAGCCGAACAACCTGCAGCGCGACATCGAGCGCGAGGTCCACGTCGCGCTGGCGGAGCTGCCACAGCAGCTGGCGCTGGGCGACCAGGCCCTGGTGTTTGCGGGCCGCGAACTGGAGACCGAGCGCGTCGTGCGTGGCGCGCCCTACTGCGCCACGGCCGTGCACGAGAGCATCCAGCCGCTGGGCGACGGCAACCGCATCGTGCGCAAGCAGCAGAGCCAGCTGTGCCGCGACGGCGAGGGCCGCACGCGACGAGAGGTCCAGCGCGAAGGCGGTCCCAAGGTCGTCTACCTGAACGACCCCGTGGCCGGGGAGAGCTGGGCCCTCTACCCTGACCAGAAGCGCGTGCAGCGGCTGCGCGGCAACTCGGCGTGGATGCAGGGCGGCCATGACGAGGCGATGTCGGCCTGGCAGGCCTCCATGCAGGACTGGGGCGAGCGCATGCGCGAGCAGGCTGGCCGCTGGAAGGAATGGGCCGGCCGCGTGGCCGAGCGCGCCAAGGCCGCGGACGTGGAGCGCATCCGCGGCCACGCCGCGCCTGGCGAGCCAGGCATCGTCATCGAACGCGAGCTGACCCTGCCCGCCACGGCCGCCAGCGGCACGCCGCTGGAGCGCCGGCGCGAGCTGCGCGTCGTCCACGCCAGCGAGATACCCGTGCCGCCGGCCATGGTGGCACCTCCGGTGCCGCCCGTTCCTCCGGTGCCGCCCGTCCCGCTGATGCTGCAACTGCCCATGCCGCCACGCAGCGGCGGCGTCACGACGGCGCTGCCGCCCAGGGAGATCGACGGCGTCAAGGTCAACGGCGAGCGCACGACCTGGACGCTAGAAGCGGGCAAGGTCGGCAACGAGAAACCCATCGTCAGCACCCGCGAGGTCTGGCGCAGCCCCGAGCTGATGCTGACCGTGCAAAGCCGCGACGCCGACCCGCGCAGCGGCGAGCAGAACTACCGGCTGGAGAAGATCCGGCGCGGCGAGCCCGACCCGGCGCTGATGAAGCCGCCGGCGGACTTCAGCGACGGGCCGCTGCGCAGCGCCAGGCCGGCAGCGAGTGCGCCCAAGGCTGGGCGAGGGGCGGACGTCACGCCGCGTCCAGCATCTGGCTGAAGAACTTGTCGCCGCTGACCCGCGGCTTGTAGGCCGACACGGCCTTGGCGATGGCGGCGATGTGGTCGGGCGTGGTGCCGCAGCAGCCACCGGCGATGTTCAGGAAACCGGCCTTGGCGAACTCGCCCACCAGCCGCGCGGTCACATCCGGCGTCTCGTCGAAGCCGGTGTCGCTCATCGGGTTGGGCAGGCCGGCGTTGGGGTAGCAGCTGACTGCCACCTCGCCCGCCACCTTGGAGAGCTCCTCGATGTAGGGCCGCATCAGCGTGGCGCCCAATGCGCAGTTCAGGCCGATGGCGATGGGCCGCGCGTGGCGCACTGAGTGCCAGAAGGCCGTGACAGTCTGGCCTGACAGGATACGGCCGGACGCATCGGTCACGGTGCCGGAGATGATGACCGGCAGGCGCTCGCCGGTGTCTTCCATCAGCTCGTCCAGCGCAAAGATGGCAGCCTTGGCGTTCAGCGTGTCGAAGATGGTCTCGACCAGGAAGAGGTCGGCTCCGCCTTCCAGCAAGCCCTTGGCCTGTTCGTAGTAGGCCGCGCGCAGCGTGTCGAAGTCGACGTTGCGGGCGCCGGGGTCGTTGACGTCGGGGCTGATGGACGCAGTGCGCGGCGTCGGGCCAAGGGCGCCGGCGACGTAGCGGGGCTTATCGGGCGTGCTGTATTTGTCGCAGGCGGCGCGAGCCAGCTTGGCGGCCTCGACGTTCATCTCGTAGGCCAGGCCGGCGAGGTCGTAGTCCTCCTGCGCGACGGACGTGGCGCCGAATGTGTTGGTCTCGATCAAGTCGGCGCCGGCGGCCAGATATTGCTCGTGGATCTCGCTGAGCACGTCGGGCCGCGTGAACATCAGCATCTCGTTGTTGCCCTTCAAGTCCTTGTGGTGGTCCTTGAAACGTTCGCCGCGGTAGTCGGCCTCGGTGAGCTTATAGCGCTGGATCATCGTGCCCATCGCGCCGTCCAGGATGGCAATGCGTTGTTGCAGCAGGGCCGGCAGGCCTTGGGCGCGGGTGTAGGCGATGGACTTCATCCGAACATTTTCGCAGCACCGGCAATGGCCTGGCCCGGCAAGGCTTACCGGCCGTCCGGCGTCACGGGCCTTGGTTGAAAAAGGCTTGCGCCTCGTCCAGCACCTCGGCGGGCGCCTCCTCGGCAATGTAGTGGCCACTGGCCACCGCGCGGCCCGTCACGTCGTCCGCCGCGGCCTGCCAAAGCGTCAGCGGCTCGAAGCAGCGGCCGACGACCCCGTTCGCGCCCCACAGCACGCGCAGCGGCTGTGTGACGCGGCGGCCTGCGGCGCGGTCGGCGCGGTCATGGACGAGGTCGATGCCGGCACCGGCACGGTAGTCGGCGCACAGGCCCGCGGCGCTGCCCGGCCTGGCGATGCAACGCTCGTACTCCGCCCAGGCGCGCGGGTCGAAGAAGCCCCCGCCGCGCCGGCCCATGCCGTCGCGCAGATAGGCGATTGGGTCGGCCTCGATGAGGCGCTCCGGCAGTGGCGCCGGCTGGATGAGAAAGAACCAGTGCCAGTAGGCACGCGCAAAGGCCTCGGTCGTGCCCTCGTACATGGCCAGCGTGGGCGCGATGTCCAGCAGCATCAGACGCGTCACAGCCTGCGGGTGGTCCAGCGCCAGCCGATGTGCCACGCGCGCGCCGCGGTCGTGGGCCAGCACGGCGAAGCGTTCGTGCCCCAGCGCGCGCATCAGCGCGACAGCGTCCAGCGCCATCTCGCGCTTGGCATAGGCCGCGCTGCCTTCGCCGGCTGGCGGGCGGTCGCTGTCGCCATAGCCACGCAAGTCCATCAGCACGACTTGGTGCGTCTGCGCCAGCACGGGGGCCACGCGGTGCCACATTGCCATCGTCTGCGGGTGCCCGTGCAGCAGCAGCAGGGGCGGCTTGCCGCTGCCCGGCAGGCCGCCGTGGCGGGCGTGCAGCGTGACGCCGTCACGCTCGACACGCAGGGATTCAAAGCTGGTCCACATCGCGCCATTGTGATTTGCGGGGCGGGCTGGCTGTATAACATTCAGTTATGGATGCTGCGTGCCTCCGGGCTTGCCGCATCGTCCAGCGCTTCAAACAATCGACGGCCATGAACCTCCTCCCCCGCCTCCTGCTGTCCTGCCTGCTGTTCGGCAGCGCCACCGCCGCCCTGGCCCAGGGCAAGCCGCTGGTCTACTGCGCCGACGCCAGCCCCGAAGGCTTCGACCCCGGCTTGTGGGACAGCGCCAGCACCAACATCGTCAGCGCGCAGATGTTCGACGGGCTGCTGGGCTTCAAGCGACCGACGACCGAGCTGCAACCCAAGCTGGCGACGAGCTGGGAGATCTCACCGGACGCCAAGAGCTTCACCTTCAAGCTGCGCACCGGCGTGAAGTTCCACAGCACGCCCTGGTTCAAGCCCACGCGGGATTTCAACGCGGATGACGTGGTGTTCACCTTCCAGCGCTTCATCGATCCGAACCATCCCTTCAACAAGGCCTTCCCGGCCAACTTCATCTACCCGCAGAACCTGGGCCTGGCCAAGCTCATCGACGGCATCGACAAGGTGGACGACCACACGGTGCGCTTCCGCCTGAAAGCACCCAACGTCACCTTCGTCGCCAACTTTGCATTCGCCTGGGCCGGTATCCAGTCCGCCGAGTACGGCGCGCAGCTGCTAAAGGACGGCAAGGCCAGCCAGATCAACGTGCAGCCGGTGGGCGCCGGGCCCTTCATGTTCAAGAGCTATGCCAAGGACGACGTGCTGCGCATGACGGCCAACCCCGACTACTGGGGCGGCAAGCAGCCCACGCCGGCCCTCGTCTTCAGCATCAGCCGCGAGCCCAATGTGCGCGTGCAGAAGATTGCCGCCGGCGAATGCCATGTGACGGCGGCGCTGCGCGACGTCGACGTTGCCTCTCTCGCGGGCAAGCCGGACATCAGCATCGAGAAGATCCAGGCGCTGAACATCTCCTACCTCAGCTTCAACCTGAAGAAACCGCCCACCGACAAACGCGAGGTACGCGAGGCGCTGGACATCGCCATCGACCGCGACGCCATCTTCAAGGCGCTGTTCCCGCGCGGTGACGCGATGCAGGCCGTCAGCGCCTTCCCGCCGTCCATCCCCGGCTACAACAAGAAGCTGAAGAACGAGTTCGACCCGGCCAAGGCCAAGGCGCTGCTGGCCAAGGCAGGTTTCCCCAACGGCTTCGAGATCGACCTGTGGGCCCTGCCCGTGCAGCGGCCCACCAACCCCAACGGCCAGCTGATGGCCCAGCTCATCCAGCAGGACTGGGCCCGGATAGGCGTGAAGGCCAGCATCAAGACCTTCGAGTGGGGCGAGTACCTGAAGCGCGCCAACAACGGCGAGCACAACGTCTACATGAGCGGCTGGAGCGGCGAGACGGGCGACGCGGATGACTTCCTGACGCCCAACCTCAGCTGCGCGGCCAACAAGAGCGGCATCAAGTTCTGCAACGCCGAGTTCGAGAAGCTCATCGACGAGGCCCGCGCCACACCGGACCAGAAAAAGCGCATCGCGCTGTACGAGAAGGCGCAGGAGATCTTCAAGCACGAGCGGCCGTGGATCACGATGGCGCACTCCACCGTCTACATCCCGGTGCGCAAGGACGTTGTCGGCTTCAAGATGGCACCGAATGGCAGCGTGGACTTCGAGGGCGTCTACAGAAAATGATCGTCAATGCTGTCGTGAATTCATCGGCCAAGCGCCGAGGCACCCCGAGCCAGCCCGCGCGACCGGCAGCCGGGCTCCTGGCCCGGATGTCGATCGGGCCCTTCGGGGGGCGGACCAGCGGTCACGCTAGGCCAGGGGGCTGAGCCATGCGCCTTCGGCATATCGAAGTCTTCCACGCCATCATGCAGGCCGGCACCATCAGCGGTGCGGCCCAGCTGCTGCACATCTCGCAGCCTGCCGTCACCAAGGTACTGCAGCACTGCGAGTTGCAGCTGGGCATGGCGCTGTTCGACCGCGTGCGCGGCAAGCTCTACCCGACGCCCGAGGCCCAGCGCCTTTTCGTTGAGATCGACAAGCTCAACCGCGACCTGGTCGGCATCCGCCGCCTAGCAGCCAACCTGAAGAGTGGCGAGAGCGAGCAGGTGCGTCTGGTCGCCACGCCGGCGCTGGCCATGGCCATCGTGCCTGCGGCGATGACGCCCTGGTGCAAGGCCTTCCCCAACGCCAGCTGCTCGTTGGCCACCCACCACACGCGCGAAATCGTCTCCGCGCTGCTGCTGGGCGAGGCCGACCTGGCACTGTCGCTGCAGGACCCGCGCCACCCCGGCATCAAAGCCGAGACCATCGCCAGCGGCGCGATGGTGGCGCTGTGCCCGCTGGGCAGCCCCGAGGCGCAGAGCGACGGGCCGCTGAGCCTGGCCGACATCCGCACCGAGATCGTCGGGCTGCAGAGCGATGACCCGCTTGCGGGGCTGCTACACCACGCCGGCGAGGCGCTGGGCCAGCCGCTGGCCAGCCGCATCACCGTGCAGACCTACCAGCTGGCGCGTGCCCTCGTCGAGGCCGGCGTGGGCATGACGCTGGTGGACCCCTTCACCGCCGCCAGCGCCGACCTGGCGAAGCTGCGCGTGCGGCCGCTGAGCCCCACGGTCAACGTCAACCTGTACCTGCTCAGTGCCGCCAACGCACCGCTGGGGCAGGCGTCGCGCCGGCTGGTCAAGTTCATCACCGCGGCTGCATCGGCCCATCTCGCGCGCCTGCCGTGATCCCTTCATCCATCGCGGTGGAAGACATCGCCGCCCACCCAGACTTCCGGCCGCTGGCCAGCCTGAAGCACGATATCGCTGTGGATCTGCGCTACGCCACGGCCGACAACTTCGTGGGCCATTCCGTCTACGCCGGCATCGACTGTGCCTGGCTGCGGCGCGAGGCTGCCGACGCGCTCGAAGCCGCCGCCTCGTGGCTGCTGCAGCGCCGCCCCGGCTACCGCCTGCTGGTGTTGGACGCGCTACGCCCCCAGCGCGTGCAGCAGCGCCTGTGGGACGAGCTGCAGGGCACGCCGCTGACGATGTACCTGGCCCACCCCGAGCGCGGCTCCATCCACAGCTTCGGTATGGCCGTGGACCTGACGCTGCTGGACCCGCAGGGCCGCGAGGTCGACATGGGAAGCGGTTTCGACGAGATGACGCTGGCCTCCCACCCCGACCACGAGGCCGAGCACCTGGCGCTGGGCGCATTGACGCCGCGGCACCTTGTCGAGCGCGGCTGGCTGCGCGCCGCGATGCGCGAAGCGGGGTTTCACGGCATCGGCACCGAGTGGTGGCACTTCGACTTTGGCGACCGCGTCGCGGTCAGGCGCGACCTGCCGCGGGTGCTGTGACTGCCGTCAAGCGCCGCCGCAGGTGTTTGCGACGCAGGTGAGTACGGGGACCGGCGGGACTACGGCCGGGCAGACTGTGCCTGATGCCGGCGCCAGGGCCAGCGCCTGGCGAGCCAGGACGTTCTGCTCGGCGGCAGCCGCGGAGGCGGCGGCCGCGCTTGGCGAGGCGATTGAATAGGGCTTGTAGCTCCAGTTCGAACAACTGGGCATCGGGCTTTGGAAAGTCAGGACGCCACATTGCGAGACGGTCGCGCAGGGCGACGTGACACCTGCCGCGCGAGCCTCGGCTTCCTTCTTGTTGGCCGCATCAATCGCCTCCTGATAGCGGTCGGAGCCGCCGCCGCCGCAGGCGGCCAGTGCGCCAAACAGGGCGAGCGTGATGAACCGGGTGAGCAAGCGATTGCCGCGAAGACCACGGTACTGCATGGGACTCCCTTGAAATGCCCTGCGGCAGTTGCTCCAGGCGCCGGAACCATGCCGGCAGATCTGCGTGGCTGCGCCACTCATGTCAGTGCCTTTTCCATGAACACACTCAGCGGGTCATCCGCATAGCTGCCGAAGGGCCCGCAGCGCTCATAGCCGCAGCGTCCATACAAGCCCAGCGCCTCCGGTTGAAACGGCCCCGTCTCCAGCCTGAGCAGATGGCAACCTCGCGCCAGCGCCTCGGCTTCGAGACCAGCCACCAGCCGCTGGGCCAGTCCATGACCACGCGCCACCGGGCTGACGAACAGGCGCTTGAGCTCACCGAACTCGGCGCTCAGCACGACGGCGCCGCAGCCCACCGCCCGCCTCTCTGCGTCTCGCGCCACGGCGAACACCACATTCGGCTGGGTCAGCGAGCCCAGGTCCAGCGCGTACCGGGCTTCGGGCGGATAGAGGGTGTCCTGGTAAGCATCCAGCTCCGCAATGAGGGCGATGACCTCGGGCTGGTTGGCAGATTCAAAGGCGATGGTCGTCAAGCCAGGGGCTCCAGGTGAGTTCAGTGCGGGATGGGCGTCGCCGTGCGCGGGCGACAGCCCCGGCCTGCTTTGTAGCGCCGCAAGCTCGGCCAGCGCACGGGAAGAGGATGCCTGACTCGGCGCGTTGAGGTCGATCCGGATGGCGAGGGCTTCTGAAATGCGCGCCTCGGCCTCGGAGAACCGCTGCTGCTCCACCAGGCTGCGGCCCCAGTGATGCAGCGCCAGCGCTTCGAGCCGACGCCATCCGTGGGCCTTGGCAATGTCGATAGCCTTGATGAAGTACGGCTCAGCCTCGGTTCGCCGGCCGCCATATTGAAGCGCCGTGGCGTACCCATTCCAGAACCAGCCGGCCGGCTCGTGCCGCGCCTGGGCCTCGGCGAGGTGCAGGTGCAGCTCAAGCAGCTGCACGGCTTCGGCCTCCTGCCGCGCAGTCGTGAGCAGGCTGCCCAGGTCGGCCGCCGCGTCGACAACGGCGAGGGGATCACCCGCCTGGATGGCGGCGGCCAACTTGGCGCGCTTTGCGTCGATGTCGCTTGCCAGCGCGACCGGATCGGGCGCGCTGAATCGCATGAATTCGTCTACGAGTTGAGGCATGGTGTGTTTGTACCCTCAACGAATAAGTTAGCCAGCGTCCTGAACGGACGTGCGAATGAACTCATTCGCACCCGGGGGAAGGCTGCGCTTGGGGATGCTGATCGACGCGTATTTGCCGAGGACAAGGAGGACATACTCGCTTGCCTCCCACACATGCTTGACCTGGGACCATGCGACGCTCGCAGTTTGTTGACCCACGGCAATCTGAACCGACTGCGGAGTGAGGGTGATGCGACGCACAGGATGTTCGAGGGCGTACCGCTTGGCGGCCAGTGGACGGGCAACGTAGAAGAAGACCGGACCAAGGACGGACAAGACCAGAAACGCGGCGAAAAATGCGACGACCCAAGTTGGAGCGCCAAGTGCACGGCCGATTGCGACAAAGAGGGAGAAGGCGACGGGCGGAGCAAACGTAGAGAGCCGACGAAGCTCGCAGATCGAACGCACGTAAAAGGCGCGCTCCGCGCTGGCGGCACCCTCGGGGTCATACATCGCGTCGAACGTGTGGAACATGCCGACTAAAGCCTTCTAGGGTGACAGCCACTGCTCCATAAAACCGGAGCGAACGTCCCAAGTTTTTGATGGGCGTTGACTATGCCCATCAAACATCGGCAAAAGCGGCGTCAAGCGACAACCTTTCCGTCCACCGATGGATGAACGCTCAGCCTAGCGGCACTACGCGTTATCGCTGTGGCGACCCGCCAGCACCCCTGCCCATTCCGCCACCCGCCCCTTCACCGCCGCCGGCCCCACCACCTCGGCCTCGGGCGCCAAGGACATCACCAACCGCGCCGCCTGATCCACGCTTTCGATGGGCAGGCTGACGCAAGCCCAGCGCTGCTCTCCCGCTGGCTTCTCGGGCACGGCCGCCGCCACGGCCAGTGCGGCGTAGCGGCCTTTCTCGGCCAGGCGTCGACGGCCCTCGGCCGTGACGCGCAGCAGCGCCACCTCGGGCCGCAGTTCGCGCTCGAAGCGCTGCAGCGAGGCCTGCCACCACGCCGCCAGATCGAAGTCGGCCGGGCGCTCGAAGGTGGCCTCGCCCACGCTCAGCGACTGGATGTTGGCGACCTTTAACGTCAGGGTGCGCGCGCCGGCCCGCGCGACGGCGTACCAGCTACCGCCCTTGAGCACCAGGCCCAACGGCTGGGCCTTCCAGTGCCGCTCGCCCTTCCAGCTGAGGTAGTCCAGCTCCACGCAGCGGCACTCAAGCACGGCCTGCGCCAGCGCAGGCAGGTGTGCGGCCGGCTCGCCGCCCTGGTACCAGTCCAGCGGGTCGACATGCAGCCGCGCCTGCAGCCGCCCGGCGAGCGCGGCGGTGTCGCCCGGCAGGGCCGACTGCAGCTTCAGCCGCAGCCGCTGCGACGCACTGCCCAGGCCCAACTCGCTCGCCGCCCCGGGCAAGCTCAGCAGCGGCAGCGCATGCGCCTCATCGCCCAGCAGCCCGTTGAGCCGAGTCGCGAAGCCCTCGCGCAGCCGGAAGCCGCCCGCCCGGCCGCGCTCGGAG
>JACPYV010000127.1 GCA_016195825.1 Burkholderiales bacterium
CGAAGGGGTCGCGTCCAGGCGGGCCTTTTCGTCAAGAACCGATTGCGCGAAGGGTTGCAGTGCTTTCAGGGTCTCGATCAGCCGCCTCGGCCATTGTGCAAGGGGGAGCGTCGGGATGGCTGCCTTGCTTGCGCCAGCGGCGTCCACCGCCTTTGCCATCGGCGCCTTGTAGGCCTCGAAGGCAGCGGTGATGCCACTGTGGGTCTCGAAGTCGAAGTAGCGCAGCGCCTCGGTATAGATAACGTTCAGGCCGCTGTCGAGCGTGGTGGTCAGGAAGTCGACGGCGATACGCTCGATGGCGAGCAATGCGTCTTGGATTCGAGCCTGCAATGCCGAGAGTGCATCCGACACAGCGTCGTCTGCAGCCAGCATCAGCGGCTTGAGACTGCGAGGTACCAGCGGAGCGGTGAGGTCGTCGGTCCAGGCGGTGAGCTCATTGGGCTGCACGACGTAAACGTTCCACGGCACATTCGCCATGGGCGCCTCGAGGCGCTGTAGCAGGCCCGGATGCCGCTGCAATTCAGCCAGCAGCGGTGGCCGCGCCACCAGTTCGCCCTGCACCACCGGTCGTGTCGGGTCATCCTGCTCGGCCAGCCGGGCCATGGCCTTGAGCGTGGCCACGTCCAATTGGCGTACCAGCGCGTCGATGGCGGCAGCGTCGCTGAGCACGTACTCGAACTCCAGCAATTCCGACAGCTCTTCGGGGGCGCGGAACGGGATCTCGAACGCCTCGTCGTCCGAAGTCCGCCAGAACACGGCCGGCTGCCAAGCCCACTGTTGCCACGGGTCGATCAGATGGGGGACAGCGGGTACGGTCACCGATGTCTTCTTCGGGGCGGCCGCCGGCTCCGCCCGGGTTGACTTCGGGTTGCCGGGCGTCTCTGGCGGCGGCTCGAGCCATCGGTACTGCAACTCGGTAGCCCGAAACCTGGCCGGCGTTTGCGGATCGGCAGTCATGGCGTCTTCATGTCGATGGTTCTCGACATCACGGCCCCTGGCGATGTGTCCAGCGCCAGGCGCAAATCGGGCCGCCTCTCCTCGAACTCCCCATAGTCATGGGCATCGAGCCGCAGTTGCCGACGGTCTGCTTCGCGCTGCTCCTGGTCAGCCAAGGCGGACAGCCGCTTGAGCTCGTAGGTACGCGCTGTCTCGATGAACTCCTCGCATCCGCTGCATGCCCCCAGGCGCGAGGAGATCGAGACGCCCGGCGTCGGCAGCACGGTGGTGTCGGGCATCGCCGCCGTGCCGGCAAAGTCGGCGGCCAGTCGATCGCCCAGCTCCTTCACGAAGTTGCGCAGCGACTCAGACCCGGCGAGCGGCGTGAGCGGCACCACCAGGTAGGTACCGCTCATGGCGACGACGCGAGGCTCGAAAAGTCCGACTTTGAGCCGCCCCTGGCTGGCATTCACGATCTGCAGCGCCTGCTCGCTTGGCGGCAGGGCCTGGAACAGCACGTAGTTGTAGAACTCCCTGTGATCTTTCAGATGGTCCTGCAGCACTTTCATGCGTTCGTAGGCCCGGGCCAGGTCCTCGAGCGGGAACGCGGTAGACAGCTTGTCGTCGGTGCTGGCCTCGCCCTGCGACGCCAGCAACTCGGACTTTACGGTCTCCTGGTCCTTCATCGCGTCGCCCTGGGCCTTCTTGGCCTCCCAAGCCGTGTAGGCCTTCTGCAGGCGATCGGCCAAGCCTGCGATCCCACCGTCGTTCGCGGTGTAAAGGCCTTCCTCGCGAGACCGGCCCGTCCACCAGGCCCAGTCGACATCGGACTTCATGTACTTGCGCTCACCTCCCGGGTTCTCTTCCTTCAGCTTGCTCGCGAGGCCCGCCGTTTCCTTGTCGGCGTCGGTCATCTGGTTCAGGGTGCCGAGATTGGTGGGCGAGTCCGGTCGTGGCAGGACGGACAGCAGCCTCTGCGCAACTTCAGTCATATCCGGCGCGGCAGCCGCGCCGGAGGTGAGTCCGGTAAGCACCGAGAGCAGGGAAGGGAACTTGGCAGCCACGAAATTCACGAACAGCCAGTACTGCCCCCTGCGACGAGCCTCCTCCGTCACCGCCTGGTGATTTGCGATCGAAGCAAGCGCGGTGTCGATATTGGCGTCCTGCACGATGGTCTTTGCAGCCGCCAACATCTGGGATGTCACGCGCTCCAGCTCAGCCTTCTGCGGTGCTGCCGGATCAGGCGCATTGCTTGCCGGCGGCTTGTCACGCTGGCTGTGCACGTCGTCGACCTTCGCGGACTCGTGCTTCTGCGTGGCAACCAGCCGTACGGCCTCGTCGTAGGCGGCCACCAGCCGACAGGCCGCGAACCCATCACTGAGTGCGGTATCGAGCAAGCCGTTGAAGAGGGCGGTTTCGTTGCGCCGGATGAGTTCTGACGTGAACTCGGGCCATTGCATCGGATTGGGCAGCAGCACGACGAGGCGCAGGCGGTCGCGCTGGAACTCGAGCTTGATCTCATAGTGGGCCAGCGTCTCGAAGAAGTCGAGGGTCAGCGTGTGGCACTGGTTGGGGTTGCGGATCATGCGCGTCACGCGTTCCTCGCGGCCACTTTCGATGCTCTGGGTCACGCGCGTGACGCGGCGAGAGCTCACACGGCTCGAGGCCTTGATGGTCGACTCACGCACACTCTGGGTGCTGTTGCGCGCGGTCTGTTGAATGCTGGTGGAGTCGTTGACGCTGCCGTCGGCGTGGACCGTGATCGAGGCCACGCCCGGGCTGTACGACGCATCGAGTGACCCATTGAGTTGCCAAGAAAAATCACGCTTGGCGAGCATCTCGCGAAACACGTCCTCGGTATCGCGCGTGGTCTGGCTGGTGTCGGTTTCCTGGCTGACGTTGGTCTCGCTGGACTGCTCGAGCGTGCGCGAGCGGCGTTCCCAGCTCATCACTTGCATCGTCACCTCCTCCTGCGGGGCCAGTGCGATCGAGTTCAGCAGGTTGCCGCGACTGAAGCCCTTGAGCGTCCACGTTTGCTTCCAGGGCACGAAGACGGCCACCGGCAACCCGGTGCCGCTGGGCAAGCGGGGCTGAACGAGATCGGTCATCGACTTGCCCGGAGGTGTCGTTGTGCCGCCTCCAGTACCCCCCGTGCCCCCCGTGCCACCGCCAGTGCCGCCCATGCCGATCGGGGGCCAGCCCCGTGGGGGATGGATGTCGATGTCGACCCACCTCTTGATGGGAATCACCGGATCAACAAACAGTGGGGGTTCGGCGATTTTTTTGCCGTGATCAATGATCTCGTCCCAGTCCATGTTCACCGGCTTGATGGGAACCTTGCCGCCGTACGTCTGGAAGACCTGGGGAAGTTTGGCCGTGTAGTCCGTGAAATCACCCGAGGCTTCGTCGGTGACGAGGTCGATCGTGACGGTCGGTCGGTTGTCAATTGCTGCGTTGCCTGGCGCGCTATAGCCAACCTTGAACTGCGCGCTGCCCCCGTAGACCAGTTGCGCCACTGCGTCCGAGTCGCTCAGATCGATAGGCAGTGTCCCGCCCCCCTTGGCCAGCACGTGCGGTGAGGCGAAGAGCGATGGCAGGTCGAAGGCCTTGAACCGCATGTCGCTTGGGCCCTGCTCAGGCGGCGCAGGTAGCAGGGAGACCGGGCGTTTGATGCCGTCGGCGTCAACAGCGTGGGTGAGAACGGCCTTGCCATCCAGCAGGGAACGGATCGCGGCGTTGTTGAGTACGGGCTTGGCGCCCGGGCGACCGATGTCGATCAAGCCGCCCGCCAGCACCTTGGCCACATCGGATCTGGAAAGTGCGATGGGATGCGAGGCGAGCGCTATGTTGAGAGGCAGCCGAGGTCCGTCGCCGTTCACCGGCACGCCGAAGGCGTTGTAGCTCAGTCCCATGGACATGGAGTCGATGATTCCGTCGTCCATCGGTACGCGATACGCGGCGTCGCCCACCATCACGACCCCGCTCTCGAAGAAGGGCGATGGCTCGCCCTCGACAATGATCGACGTACTCGCGAGCTTTGCGCCCGGCCCCTGTTCCGCGAGGTCGAACAGGTGCACCTCAGGCTGAGTGGGCGGGTCCGAGAGCGCTGTTGCCGAACTGCTCGGCGTCAGGATGCCAGTTGACGCTGCGCTGCCAAGCAGCTCCTGGCTCACCCCGGACGCAAGTGAATTTGCCAGGCGGGATCCCGCGGCGAGTTGCGAAGTTGGCTGCATGACGATGCGAGCCAGTACGGGAATGTCGGGATTGGCCTCGCTCTTCGTCTCATCGAACAGCTCAATGAACTGCCCGAAGTCGAACTCGCGGGTCACGCCAAGCAGCGGGACCTGTTCGTCGCATTGGCCCAAGTCTGAAGGCAGGGACTCGGTCATCTGGTTCTCCCGTGATGTGAGATCCCACAGTAGCCGGCTGTCCCCGTGAGTGCCTCATCAAGTCTCATGAGCGTCACGCGCAGAAAATTGCTTGCGATCTCTTGGGGAACGGTAGGTGTGGCGGCTCGCAATCCAAAGCCCTCGGGCTCGCAATCAGCGAGAATTTGGATTCAGATTGGGCGCGACTGCAGGTTCACAGCCACAAGGCCGTTCCGTACCTTGTAGCGGTTGAGCCGTGGGGCGCGGACTACACGCTGCTTCCCGGCGAGTCGCTGCAGGTAGTCGCGTTCGGCGACGAGGTCGCGCCGTCGTTCGAACTCGTGGAGTGGAACAACTCCTGTCAGGTGTATTGCGACGACGCCTCGTCGTACGAAGTGCGGCAAAACGGCGCTGTCATTCACTGCGGCTACAACCGACGGCCCGATGTCCCGTCGAGCCCGTGACCGCTTTCCGGCGACGAGCCTGAGGAAGCGAATGTCGCTGATGGGTGGGTGCCGCCGTTCGGGGTTGGCGTTCGTTCATCAGGCAGCAATGCCGCCCAAAGCGGAAATCCGCCTGACAACAGCAACAGGCTGCCTGCTGCCACTGAGTTTTGGCCGCCCAACGACGGCTGCCGCCAGCAGTAGCTGTCACTTGACGATCCGGGGGGTGAATGACCGCTGAACCTCCCGGACCTGCCCTTCTGAGGAGACCGAGCTTGGGACGGGAGGGCCCAACGCTGCGCGCGGTCAGCGACGGGTCTCGCCAGCTTCATAGGGCAGGTATCGCCCCCATGGGTGCGTTGCTGAACCGCCGGCCACAGCCTGACCAGCCGACTCAGCTTAGTCAGAGCATCTTGGGGGAAATACTGACGACGCGTCACGCGAACGCAACTACCATCGATAGACATTTTGAGCCCGCGAGGGCTCTTCAGTTGCAGAAAATGGCTATCGATGGTCAAGAATTCTCCAGGCTGTAGTGAGGTTGGTTGCCGGACGGCTCGCCAGCGGCTCTTCGGGCTGTGCTGCAGCCATGCTGGTCACTTCTTTGTCAACGCTCGGTCTCCGTTCTTCAAAAATGTCTATCGATTGCCATTTGGTCTGATTGCTACCTCGTATGCAAGGGCCATTTCATGAGCACATTTGGCGCTGTCTGGAGATCGGCCGCTCAAGAGGGCGGTAGTGGTTCGTCGTTGCCTCTATCGATGAGCCGCGCACCGCGTGCGCTCCTGGCGGCGTTGGCTGCCCTTGTCGCTACCTGGGCGACGGCGGCCTCGCTGCCCGTTCCTGTTGTTCATGCGGACTTCGATGCGATCTCGACAGGCGGGCGGTCGGGCGGGCTGCAGATCAGCACGCAATTTCCGGCGCCGGACGTCGTGCCGGGAGTCCTCGGCAACGCGTGGCGCACAGACGGCTTCTCCAGCTATGCCGAGGCCAACGTGGTCTTGGAGCCGCGCAAGGGCTTGACCATCTCTTTCTGGGTCGCGCTGGAGAGCTATCCGTCTGACCTCGAAGTGCCGGTGAAGGATCTGGTTCCTTCGTCCTTCGTGCAGCAGGTCGCCGGTGACAAGGGCTTCGACCTGTACATCGACACATACGGCCGATGGGGCTTCAAGGTGGCCACGTCAGCCGGACCGTTATTGGCCAACGCCAACGCAAAGTTTCCATTGGGACGCTGGGTCCATGTGGTTGCCACCGTCGATCCGGCCGCTGGTGCGGTTTCTTTGCTCCAGGACGAGAAGGTCGTCGGTGCCGCGCGCGGCGAGCCAGGCATGTCCTTGCGTCTGGCACAAGCGCCGTTGCGGCTGGCGACGGCGCCCACTGACACCAAGATCCTCGACTTCACGATCAATCGCCTCAACGGCGCTTTCGATCTGGTGGCTGTTTACCCGGAAGCGCTCAGCGAAGAGCAGCGTGCGCTGCTGCCCAGGCCCTCGAAGATCCCTGACGCCACCGCGTCCCTGGCCGTTCCCGACAGCAGGTTCGCGACCGACATCCTGCGTCCGCGCGTCCACGCATTGCCCCCGGCAAACTGGACCAACGAGCCGCATGGCCTGATCCGCGTCGGGGACACGTGGCACTTGTTCTACCAGCGGACCCCGAATGGGCCGTTCAAGACATTGATGCACTGGGGGCACATGTCGAGTCGCGACCTGCTGGTGTGGGACAACCACCAGGACGCGCTGGCCCCTGAACTGCAAAGCGATGATTTCGGCTTTGACATGAAGGGGATCTGGTCCGGGCATGTCATCGCTGATGGCGGAAAGGCCTTCGCGTTCTACACGAGCGTGAACCATGGGGATCGTCTCGCCGCCAGCAACCCGGGTGTTGCGATGGCCGTCAGCGAGGACCCGCAGCTGAAGTCGTGGAAGAAGCTGGGGCCCGTTGTGAACTCGCGTGGAGCCAAGGACATCCGTGATCCGTTCCTTTGGAAGGAAGGAAACACCTGGCACATGATCATCGGCGCCGCACTCGAGGGCGGTGGCGGCCTCATGTACTACGTCCTTGAGGCCGCAGAGAAGGGCGCGCGTTGGCAGCCCCGGCAGAAGTTCATGGAGCCCGCCTATCGCATGCTCGATATCGGCTCTGAGATCTGGGAGATGCCCGTATTCGAGCGCCTGTCTGATGAGGTCTCGATCTTGGTGGTGAACCCCATCGGTGGCAAGGTCAGCAAGTACGGTGAACCGAGCACGCGGGCGGTCTACTGGACCGGTACCTGGGCGGGCGGCACTTTTAAGCCGTTCTCTCGGACGCCACAGCCTCTGGACCTGGTTCCGGGCCATCTCGCACCCACAGTGGGCCGTGCGGCAGATGGCAGCCTCCGTGCGATCGGGATCGTCGATGAGCGTCGCACCCCGCAGGCCCAGCGGCGCGCCGGTTGGGCGCACACCTTCAGCCTTCCGCGCTCGTGGACGCTGATGAAGGACCAGCGGACGTTGAGCCAAGCGCCCGCGCCCGAACTGGCTGCGCTTCGCGCAGAACCGGCCATCGACCACTCGGCTGTCGCCATTGGTCTCCAGCCGCGGTTGCTACATGCAGGCCATCGAGCGTACGAGCTGCTGATCGAACTCGACGACGGGCAGCCGGCAGCCGGCCCGATCCAACTCGACGTTCTGGCATCACCCGACGGCCAGGAGTTCACGCGGCTGACCTTCGACCCTGCCAAGGGTGCCGTGGTCGTCGACAAATCGAAATCCACCTTGTCCGTAGACAGCGAGGGGCCACAGGTCCTGCGCGGAAGTTATTCAGCCGAATCGTTCGGCGCCATGCAGAGGCTGCGAGTTTTCGTAGATGGTTCGACGGTCGAGGTGTTTATCAACGACGCGGCCGCTTACTCGGTGCGCAGCTACCCCTCGCTGCAGAGCAGCACAGAGATACGAATTAGTACCGACGTAGCTAAGGCATTGGGGGCAAAGGTGAGCCTCTGGCCACTGCGACTGCCCAGGTAGCTGGTCCAAGCGCCCGTGCAGGTGGCGGGCATCAAAGATTGTTCAGTAGACGCGGCATTCGGAGCGACCTATAGGGGCCGCGAGTTCCGAACGTCAAACATTACAAAGTAGGAGACAGACAATGAGACTCAAGAGAGGCGCGCTGCGCCTGTTGCCCCTGGCGTTCTCCGTGCACGCCGCCTTTGCTCAGCAGGCGCCAGCGACGCAAGACGACACAAAGGTTCAGCGCCTGGATGACGTGGTCGTCACGGGCAGCGTCAAGAGGACGCAGAAGAAGGACTCGACCAATACCGTCAACACGATCTCGGCCGAAGAGATCCGCAAGCTGGCGCCGATCAGCACGGCCGACCTGCTGCAGAACGTTCCCGGCATCTTTGCCGAAGGCAGCACGGCAGGCGAGGCCAGCAACAACATCACCGTGCGCGGTCTGCCCGTCACCGGAGGTTATCGCTACGCGCCACAACTGATCGACGGCCTTCCCTGGTTCGAGGAGCCGGAGGTGCCGTTCATGAATAACGACGTGGCGGCTCGCTTTGACTTGATGACCAAACGTGTCGAAGTGGTGAAGGGTGGCACGGGCGGCATCCTCTACTCGAACGGCCTGGGTGCGACGGTCAACCACATCACTCGGACCGGCGGACAGACGCTCGAGGGTGGCTACAAGCTTGAAATCGCCGACTACAACTTCCTGCGCAACGACTTCTTCCTCTCAGGGCCCATCAACAAGAACCTGACCTTTGCGGTCGGCGGCTTCTACCGGACCTCGGATGGCCTACGCGACACAGGCTATACCGCAGACAAGGGCGGCCAGGTGCGTGGAAACCTCGTTTATCGCACTGACGACGGCACGACCGAAGTGCAGCTGCATGCGCTGAAGATCAACGACCGCACGGCCTTCTATCAGAACGTTCCATTCCAGGTGCCTGCGATCACGCAGCCTGGCACGGCGGCCAATCCGGTCCGCATCGACATGAATGCGGTGTGGCCGATCGGCATCGATTTCGCGCACGGCACGGTGGCGTCCCCCTCCAACCGCAGATTCACGATGCTCGGTGAGTATGGCCAGCGTCAGGTGGACATGGCGGACGGCATACATCCCAACTTCGACATCTATACCGCCAAGCTCAGCCACGAGTTCGAGTCGGGCTGGACCTTCGATGGCGGCGTGCGCCATACCTCCGGAAGCAGCGGCTTCAACGCCCTCTTCACGGGCAACGACACGACGACCGCGGCCCGCTTCAACAACGCCCGGTACAACAACGACGTCCTGCGCTTTGGTGCCTTCTACCAAGGGGCCGTAGGAGTGGCGGCGTATGGCCTGAACGGCGGGCCGCGCATCGCCGATAGCACCTATCTCAATTACCTGATCCCGTTCATCACGACCACCGAAGCCAAGAGCACGTCGGTCGACCTGAAGGTCGGCAAGACGCTGGAGTTGCTGGGCGAACACCAGGTCACGCTGGGGACCTACTTCACCGAGTACTCCAACAAGCAGAACTTCCAGCAGTCGCTGTTGGTATCGACAATGAACGACCACTCGGAGCTTGTAGAGCTTCGTGCCATCGATGCCGCAGGAACACCCGTGGGACCGAGCGTCACGTCGGGCGGCGTCATGCGTCTGGGCTTCAACGGCTACCTAGCCGACACCAAGGTGAAGGGCGAGGCCATCTACTTGCATGACCATTGGGAAGCGCTTGACAGGCGTTTGAAGCTCGACCTCGGTGTGCGCCATCAGACGCAACGGGCAAACGTCACCTACAACGTCCGTGATCAGACAACCAACATGACGCCCGCGGGCGTGGTGCCAGGAAGCGCCGCCGATACCATCGCCGACAACGAAGTGCTTCTGCCGGGTGCAAACCAGTACCTGAACTCCAAGGTCAGTGCCACGGGCTGGTCGGTCGGCGCCAACTACTCCCTACGCCCGACGTTGGCGGTTTACGGCCTGGTTTCGAACTCGTTCCGGCTGCCCAGCCTTGAGCAGTTGAACCAGCTTCAGTTCGACCCCACGGCCCCAGGCAGCAAGGTCGAGAAGATCAGGCAGTACGAGACGGGCGCGCGTTACTACGCCGACACCTGGGATACCCAGGTCGCTCTCTTTTACAACAAGTTCAGCCCGCGGGACCAGTACGTCGACTACCGCGACTTCACGTCGCCGCAGTGCACGCCTGCCGGCACCATCGTCGACATCAACAGCTGCCCGCTGGTCCGCGAGTTCTATCGACGTGGCATCCAGAACATCGGTCTGGAGTTGGAAGCCGCCTGGCGTCCGCGCGCCGTGAAGGGCCTGGAACTGCGCATCACCGGTGTCGTTCAAGACCCCAAGGTGGTCGACGCCAACTACCGCACCGTGAAGGAACTCCGCGTCAACGATGTCGTCACTGGGTACACCTTCGAGCAGATCGGCGAGGACGGTCGCCGCCCGAGGCGACTGGCCAAGTTCATGGCCAACGTCCAGGGAACCTGGGACCTCAAGCCGTACACCGGTTTGCCATTCAAGCCGTACGCCAAGTACACGTACTTCGGCAGCCGGTACTCGGAATCCCAGGATGTCAACGTCACGCTCTACCCGGCGTACTACCACCTGGACGGCGGCTTCATCTGGGACTTCAACAAGAACAGCGCCTTCCAGTTCCATGTGTCCAACATCACCAATCGACTCTCGTTCACCGAAGGCGATCCGGTGTTTGTCGACCTAAAGGGCCCCAACGGCGCCACCAACCGCGGTGTGAGCCGCCCCCTGTTCGGCCGCACCCTGCGCGCCATGTACACCTACTTCTTCTGACCCGGGAGAACAACGATGAAAAAGCTCCTGTGCCTGTTGTCGATCACTGTGCTGCTGGCCGCCTGTGGCGGCGGTGGCGGTGCAAGCATCGATTCACTGCCGCAACCCAAGTCCCCGGTGATCGCCGATCCGGGTTCGATCAGCGTGCCCGAGTTCAGCCGCGATGTCACGAAGCTATCGGTCAGCAGCCCGGACAACAACAACGTCAAGTTGTCGCTCACCGGTCCTGATGCCGCCATCTTCTCGATCAGCGGCGACGGTTCAATCCGCTTCGCGATTCCACCCAACTTTCTGGCACCGGCAGACGCCAACAAGGACAACGTCTATCAAGTCACCGCGGTCGCCGACGACACCTATTCAAAACCGTCCACGCTGGCGCTTTCGATCAAGGTGACGTCATGCCCCACTTGCCATGTCTCGAACAACTCGGCGCACGTGACGACGGACGACACCACTTTCGTCGACGAGAACGTCATAGCCAGCTTCGAGTTCCCGGCGCTGATGCAGCAGGACAAGGTGAAGTACACCTTGACCGGTGCGTTTGCCACGACGACGAACTGGAACAACCTCGAATTCAACAACCCAACCTTGGCGCCCATCGCAGCGCGGATCGGCGACGCTGCAGTGTCGACATGCGAGATTGGCGGTGGCGGTTGTGATGCGCCCACGGGCAGCATCACGATCAACAACGTCACCATCACGAAAGACTCGATCACCTTCCTGATGTCGGGCGGCAATGGCGGTCCTGACGTGGGTGCGCAGGTGCTCTACACGCCGCCAGGCGCTTCTGTCGCGCAGGTTCTCGGGACATACAACCCGAACAGCTGCGGCGATCCCGTCCTCAAGGGCGATCAGCATTACGTCAACTTCGACACCAGCGGGCTGATCGGCGAGAAGGTCCAGCTCAAGATCTTCGACAACGCGTCGGCGGGCTGCGGCTTCGTTGCCTTCGATCACTTCTACCAGACCGACAAGCCGCGAGGCGCCCTCGCCGGCGTGCTCACCAAGCCGCTGTCGCCGGTCAAGGTCACCGTCGAAGGCGCCGTGACCTTCCAGAAGATGGTTCCGTTCGCCAGTTTCGAAAATCCCATCGACATGGTGGCTAAGCGCGGTTGGGTGGGCACGGGCGTCTTCGCCAATCCCACGGCAACCAGCTGGCAGGGCACGACCGGCACGGACGCCAACGCTGCGCGCGTTGGCGACAAGGCCATCACGACCTGCGAAATCGGTGGACCGGGTACGCCGTGCGATCCGCCCGTCGGCACGCTGACGTCGCCCGCCTTCAAGGTGACGGACACGTACCTCAACTTCTTGATGCATGGAGGTGGCGCTGGAAAGAACGTGGGTCTGCGCATCCTGGACACGCTGGGCAATGTGCTGCACACGTACAACCCCACCAGTTGCGGCCCGTCCTTCATCCAGAACGACGATGACTGGACGCACATAGACATTTCTTCGTTGAACTCGGCCTATGTCAAGGCGCAGCTGTTTGACGAGGAAGCGACGGGCTGTGGTTTCGTGAGCACCGATCAGTGGTACCAGTCCTCGACCGCATGGAACCCGTCGGGTAACGGTAAGGATGGCGGCAAGGTCACGCTGACGCCGACCTCGACGGCAACACTGGGATTCAATGTCACCGTCACGGCGGATGCGTTCTCCCAGGTCCTTGGCGACTTCGACGACGCGGTGGCCACTGCCCAGGTGTGGACGGCAACCGGCGACTTCGCCAACCCCGCGAATGCTGATGCCTGGAAAGGCGTCTCGGGTGGCGCCAGGGTGGGTGCGCGCGCCGTCAGCACCTGCGAGATGAACGCCAACAGCAAGGGGTGCGACGGATCTACCGGGACGCTGACCTCGCCGCTGTTCACCGTGAACGCGAGCCGGCCCTACCTGAACTTCCTGATGTCCGGCGGCAATGCCAACGGCACCGTGGGACTGAAGGTGCTGGACGCCACCGGAACAGTAGTGGCGACCTACACGCCGAACTCCTGCAACCAGTCGTCCATCAAGGACGACGGCAATTGGGTGACCATCGACCTGACGGCCCAAGCTGGCAAGCAGGCCAAGGTGCAGATATTCGACAACGAGGCCGGCGGCTGTGGCTTCGTCAGCTTCGACCAGGTCTACATGGGCGCCGTCAAAAAGAAGTAGCAACCAGCTCTTCTGTGGGCGGCGGTTGCTCGCCTTCCTCTGGCCTTCGGATCTTCCAGGCGCCCTCGGGCGCCTGATTTTTAGGGGTTCCGGGAAAACCCGAGCGACAACCTTTTGCCGAGCAATTACTATCGATAGACAAATGGCTACCGATGGTCATTTTCTTTAAAAGAATGATGGAGACATGACTTCTTCGGCCACGATATACGAGGTTGCGGCTGCCGCCAATGTGTCGGTGCGCACCGTCTCGCGCTACCTCAACGATCCCACCTGCGTTTCGACGAAGACCTCTGCGCTGATCGTCGGCGCCATGCAGGCGCTCAAGTACCGGCCGTCGATCGCCGCGCGCTCGCTGAAGGGGGTCAAGACCAACCTGATCGGCGTGGTCTCGGATCGCATCACGACCAGCCCGGACTCCTTCGAGCTCATCAAGGGTCTGCAGCTATCCGCAAAGCAGCAGGGCAAGCGTTTGTTGATCGCTGAGAGCGGCGGCTCTGAAGAAGACATTCCTTCACTGATCGACGAGCTGATCGAACACCGCGTGGATGCGCTGATCTTCGCGACCCACTTCCACCGGCCCGTCGACATTGCGTTGCTGGAGCGCGCCGACGACCTGCGCGTTGTTCTTTTGAACTGCTATGCGCAACGCGGAGAGTACGCCGCAGTTGTTCCCGATGACGAGCAAGGCGCCAGGGACGGCCTGTCCCATCTCTACGAGCTCAATCACAGGCGCGTTGTCGTCTTCGAACTCTTCGCTGACATGCGCGCGACCCAACTTCGGCATCGCGGCTATCTCAAGGCTGCCGCTGATCGAAAGCTGCCGGAGCCGGTCTTCGTGCAGGGCTCGGGAGGCGGCAATGCTGACGACGAGTTCGCGAACATCGACGCCCTGGTGGGCGAGGTGCTGCAAGCCTACAAGCCGACCGCCATCGTGGCCGGCAACGACAAGATGGCGGCTCGCATCATCCAGTGCCTGCACAAGCGGCAGATTGCGGTCCCACAGGACATCTCGGTGCTCGGGTTTGACGATCATCCGATGCTGGTCCACGCCACCGATCCACCATTGACCAGCGTGCGCTTGCCCTACCTTCAAATGGGGATGCAAGCCGCAAGGCTTGCCTGCGATCCCTCTTCAAAGGGCAAGCTCAAGGAGCCCTGCGATGTCCAGACCCGTGCATCGGTTGCGGCCGCTCCGGCGGGTAGGGGCCGCAGGTGAAGCATTTGATTGGCGCAGCCGCTGCGTTGGCCGCCATGTCGGTTCTTGCGGCAACGCAGGAACTTCATGTCTGGCGCCATGAAACAGGCGACCTTGAAATGGTCGCCAGCGCCAATGCCGTCGAGCGCTTCAATCGCCAGCAAAGCCAATGGCGTGTCGTGGTGGAGACGCTTCCCCAGGGCTCGTACCAACAGGCAGTGACCGCGGCGGCCATGACCAGCAAGCTGCCCTGCGTGCTGGACCTGGATCAGCCGTCGGTTCCCAACTTCGCGTGGGCGGGGCACATCCAGCCCCTGGAAGGGAAGTTGCGCCCGGCAGGCGCAGAAGCCCTGATCGCCGGTGGACGCTCCACCCTGAAGGGCAGGCTGTACGCAGTGGGTCAGTTCGATGTCGTGCTCGCGCTGTTCGCGCGCAAGAGCGTGCTGGAGAAGGCCGGCGTCCGACTTGCGACCCTCGAGCATCCCTACACGGCCGACGAATTCCGCGACATCCTGCGTCGGCTCAAGAGGCAGGGCGTTCGCTACCCGTTGGACCTCAACGCGCAACGCAACGGCGAATGGGTTCCCTATGCGTTCTCGCCTTGGCTTCAAAGCGCTGGAGCCGACCTGATTGATCGCAAGACGTTCAAGGTCGCCGAAGGCGTGCTGAACAGTGACAAGGCGCTGGCCGTACTGGACTACTACCGCAGCCTGTTTGACGAACGCCTGGCATCACGCAAGCCGGTGGACGAGCAGGCCTTCCTGAGCGGCCGCGCCGTTTTCAACTACAACGGGTCTTGGGCCGACAGCGAGTACCGCAAGAAGTTCAAGGACGACCTGGCGGTCATGCCACCGCCCGCATTCGGCCAGGCACCGCGCATCGGCGCGGGGTCGTGGCAATGGGCGGTGTCCAGCAGTTGTCCTTATCCGGAAGGTGCCCGCCAGTTCGTGGAGCACCTGATCAGCACGAAGGAGATCGCCGCCTTCTCGATGGAAACCGGACTGATGCCGACGAGCGAGGCCGCGGCGGACCTGACGCCGATGTATCGCGCGAGCGGCTACGGGCGGGACTACTTTGAATTCGCGCGAAGGTTCGCGGTTCTGCGCCCAGAGACGCCCGCCTATCCGCTCATCAGCAGCAGCTTTGAACGGGCCATGAAGGAGGTGCGCGAGGGCGGAGACGCGGCGGAGGCGCTTGATCGCGCCGTCGAGGCGATCCAGCAGGACCTGAAGCGAAACCATGACTATGGCTTCTGACATCAAACATTTCGGGCATGCCCGGTGGGGCGAGGTTGCCGCGCTGCTAGGGCCGGCGCTCTTCCTCTTCGCCGCCTTCGTGATCCTGCCATTCATCATGGCGGTGGCCTTCAGCTTCACCAACATCAAGCTGCTGCAGTCCGACAAGGTCGAATGGGTGGGCCTGAGCAACTACACGCGGATGTTCTCGCTCAAGCTCGTCGAAGCACCAGCGGCACTCGTCCAGGAGCAGCAGAACCCCTCGCGCCAGTGGCGCCAGCTCAAGCGCGCAGACCCCGCAACCCTTGACGGTTTTCAGTTCCTCACGGACGTCCAGGTTGCGGGATCGCACTACCTGGTCGGCGCACGCGACCCGCAGTTCCTGCGCTCCATCCTCAACACCTTCCTGTTCGCGTTGCTGGTCGTGCCCTTGCAATGTGGCCTGGCGTTCGCGATGGCACTGTGGGTGAACCAGAAGTTCCGCGGCCGGGTGGGTCTGCGCACGGTGTTCTTCTCGCCGGTCGTGACTTCGATGGTCGTGGTCTCGGCGATCTGGGGGCTGATCCTGCACACCGACGCCGGCCTGCTGAACCAGGTGCTGCGCACCGTCTTCGGAGAGGACGCGGCGCAGCCCGACTGGCTCGGCGACCCGCGACTGGCCATGCTCTCCATCGCCATCATGTCGGCGTGGCAGGGCGCAGGCTTCCAGATGCTGATCTTCCTGTCCGGTCTGCAGGGCATCTCGAACGACCAGTACGAAGCCGCAAGCGTCATGGGTGCGAGTGCCTGGCAGAAGTTCATCTACATCACCGTGCCGGGGCTGAAGCGGACGCTGGTGTTCGTCATGCTCTCGACGACCATCATGGCCTTCGGCCTGTTCACGCAGGTCGACGTGCTCACCGGTGGCGGTCCGCGCGACTCGACCACCACCATCATCTTCCACGCGGTCCGGGTGGGCTTCAGAGAGCAGGACATCGCCTACGGCTCCGCCATGACGCTGTTCTTCTTCCTCTTCGTGCTGCTGCTGTCGTTCGGTCAGAAGAAGATCATGGAAAGGTTGGGATCATGAGCCGGTCCTCTGAAGGAGCGCTGGTCGCAGGCAAGCTCTTGCACGTCGCGCTGATGGTGCTCGCAGGCATCGTGTTCGCCTACCCGATGTTGTTCATGTTTGCCGCTGGCTTCAAGCCGAGCGAGACGATATTCGCCGACCTGGGCAGCCCCACCGCGCTGATTCCCAACGCCAGCTGGACGCTCGACAACTACCGCGCGATGTTCGAGAAGGGATCCATCGGGTCTTACTTGTTCAACTCGGGCGTTGTGTCGCTGGTCACGGTCGTGGCCGGCATCTTCATCAACAGCGCGGCCGCTTTCGCTCTGGCGAAGCTGAAGTGGCGTGGGCAGGGCGTCGTGTTGTCCTTGGTGATCGGCCTGCTGATCGTGCCGTTCGAGGTGCTGGCCATCCCGCTGCTGCTGATCGTGTCCAAGTTGCCCTGGATCGACATCGGTACAGGCGCAGTGGTCGTCGGGTGGTTGGACACGCTGCACGTGCAGTTCGTGCCCTTCCTTGCGAACGCTTTCTGCGTCTTCCTTTTCTATCAGTTCTTCAAGGATGTGCCCGACGAACTGCTGGAGGCTGCCCGGATGGACGGCGCCGGCGCTCTGACGATCTATCTGCGTGTCGTGCTGCCGGTGTGCAAGCCGGTCATCGTGACCGCTGCCATCATCCTGTTCCTGGGGATGTGGAACCAATACCTGTGGCCGGTGATGACCGTCCACACCTCGCAGGCGCGCACGGTGATGGTGGGCCTGCAGCAGTACTACGGCCGCACGACGCAGTGGGGCGAGATCATGGCCTACGCCTCCATCATCACGTTGCCGGTGCTGCTCTTCTTCCTGGCCTTCCAGAAGCACTTCATCCGATCCGTGGTCGGCACGGGCATCAAAGGGTGATGCGCGTCGACGACGCAGCAGCAGTGCCTTTTTTTGTCCTCTGATGTCTATCGGTAGCCACGTCTGATTTCTCGAGTTCCAGCATGCCAAACATTGTTTTCAACGCGGTCGACAAGCGCTACGAGGATCACCTCGACCGCTACGTCTTCAAGGGACTGAACCTGCACCTGCGCAAGGGCGAGTTCACCGTTCTCGTCGGGCCGTCCGGATGCGGCAAGTCGACGCTGCTGCGCATGATTGCCGGCCTCGAAGCCGTCAGTGGCGGTGAGCTGACGTTCGACGGCATGCGGGTGAACGAGCTGCCGCCGGTGGAGCGCGGCGTGTCGATGGTGTTCCAGAACTATGCGCTGTACGCGCACATGACGGTCTACGACAACATCGGCTTCGGCCTGAAGATCCTCAAGACGCCCAAGGCCAAGCGCCACGAGATGATCATGCACGCGGCCAGGCAGCTGCAGTTGGAGGAACTGCTGCAGCGCAAGCCGGGCCAGTTGTCGGGAGGGCAGCGCCAGCGCGTAGCCATCGGGCGGGCCATCGTGCGCGAGCCCAGGGCCTTCCTCTTTGATGAGCCGCTGTCCAACCTCGACGCGAACCTGCGCGGCCAGATGCGAACCGAGATCGCTCAGCTTCATCGCCGGCATGGCATCACCACGGTCTATGTCACGCACGACCAGGTCGAGGCGATGACGCTGGCCGATCGGATCGTGGCGCTCAGCCGCAACGGGCTGGAGCAGTTCGGCACGCCGGATGAATTGTTCGACACCCCCGCGAACCTGTTCGTTGCCGGTTTCATGGGGACACACCGCATGAACCTGATTAAGGTCGATCGTGCCAATGGCGCCCTGCTGCAAATGCTGACCGGGCGAAACCACGACGAGCTTGCGGCGGCTGGAGTCGGCACGGTTGGTGCCCGGCCCGAACACCTCGAGCTGGTCCCCGGTGGCTCGGCATGCGTGCAGCTGGTTGAGCGGCTTGGCGCCGAGTCTCTCGTGCACCTGCGCATGACTGACACGTCGGAGGCGGTCACCGTGTTGACCACGGATCGGCAGGTCGCATTTGGACAGGGCCGCTCGCTTTGCATCGCCGCCGAGCGTCTTCACTTGTTCGACGCAGCCGGCCAACGGCTGGCGTCATGCTGAACCGGCGCACTTTTTATCTTGGCTCCCTGGCGCTTGCTGGCTGCGGCGGCGGCGCTTCCACCACTTCTCCCGAGACCCCACCGATCGTGAAACCGCCAGTATCTCCTCAGCCCCCTCTCTCAAAGCAGGAAGCCTGGCGACCTCGCTTTCACTACAGCCCGGCTCGAAACTGGATGAACGATCCGAACGGGCTGGTTTACGTCGACGGGGAGTACCACCTTTACTACCAGTACAACCCCTTCGACGCGCAGTGGGGCAACATCAGCTGGGGCCACGCGGTCAGCACGGATCTGATGTCCTGGCGAGAGCTGCCCGTTGCGATCTCCGCGACCCTGAACGTCATGGCCTTCTCCGGCTCGGTCGTCGTGGACCATGACAACACGGCGGGGTTTGCGCCTGCGGGCTCCGAGGCGCCGGCAATGCTGGCGTTCTTCACCGCCTTCGATCCCGTCACGAAGATTCAGTCCCAGCATCTCGCCTACAGCCTCGATCGCGGGCGCAACTACGTTCCCTACGCGGGCAACCCGATCGTCGATATCGGCTCGAAGGAGTTTCGGGATCCGAATGTGTTCTGGCATGAACCGACGAAGCGCTGGGTGATGCTGGTGGTCGCGGCACTCGAGCAGGAGGTTTGGTTCTACACCTCCGTGGACCTCAAGAACTGGACCAAGGTCTCGACGTTCGGGCCCGCCGGCTCGGCTGCAAACAACATCTGGGAAGTCCCGGTTCTGATGGAGATGCCCGTAGTCGGGGCGCCTGGCCAGAAGCGCTGGGCGCTCATCGTCTCGGTCAATCTTGGCTCCATCTGGGGAGGCAGCGGCGTCCAGTATTTCGTCGGCGATTTCGACGGCGCTACATTCGTCGCAGAGTCCAGCGAGGCAGTGGACGCCGTCACACCGCCTCAGGGAGACCTGATAGCGGACTTCGAGGGAGACCGCTTTCCGGACGGTTGGCAAGTCACAGGCTCGGCCTTTGGCGCAGGTCCTGTCCCGGGACCTCTGGACGGACAGCAGCATGTCGGCGGCTTCCTGGGACGCCGCTTCGCCTCATCCTTCCATGGCGGTGACGCGAGCATCGGTACGCTGACGTCGCCCGTGTTCATGATCACCAAGCCTTTCTTGTGCTTCCAGATCGCAGGCGGGCGCAGCCACGCGACGCGTGTGGAACTGGTGATCGGCGGCCGCGTGCTGCAGCAGGCTTCCGGTGATGACACCGAGATCCTGAAATGGGTGTCATGGGACGTGGCAGGCCTGGTGGGACTGGGAGCGCAGCTCCGCGTCGTCGATGAAGCCACTGGCGGCTGGGGACACATCAGCGTCGATCACTTCGTCATGACCGACCGCCCTGTGCGTCAGGCGACCAATGCCGAGATCACGCACTGGGCCGACTTTGGGCGGGACTTCTATGCGCCCATCACCTTCACCAACATGCCTGGCGGCCGCCACGTCTGGCTGGGCTGGATGAGCAACTGGGACTACGCCCGTGCGCTGCCCACGCAGACGTGGCGGGGTCAGCAGTCGCTGCCACGTGAACTGAGCCTCGCCGTCACACCGCGTGGCCTGCGCCTTTGCCAGACGGTGGTCGACGAGGCGAAGGCGCTCGTCAGCGCCACACCGTTGCAGCGGGCGACCGATGTCCCGGCGAGCCAGGTGGCGGCAAGCCTTACGGATGGCGCCACCGGGGGCAGGCAGCTGCGCCTGAAGCTGAGGCTGTCGCGCGCGACGCTGCAGGGGGCCATCGGCGTGGAACTGTTCAAGGGTTTCGCCGGTTCGGTCAAAGTGGGTTTCGATCCGGCGTCGGATTCATTCTTCGTGGATCGGCGGACGGCATCACCGGAGTTCGCTGGACAGTCTGAGCGGCATACGGCTCGACGTGTCATGAACACCGACGAACTCAGCCTCGAAATCTGGGTGGACGGGAGCACGCTGGAGGTCTTCGCGGACTACGGTCTGGTGGTGATCTCGGACCTCGTGTATCCCGATCCCGCCGCATCTGGCCTTGGTTTCTTCCATGGCTCGGAAGACCCGATGGTCGGCCTGTTCGAGGTGGGCACCGTGCAGGCCACGATGCCTCCCCTGCTGTCTGGCACCACCTGAGGAGAGCAAGATGATCCTGGTTTGTGGTGAAGCTCTGATAGACGTGTTTGCAGAGCAGGAGACGGCGTCCGGACTGGTGCTTGACGCACGTGTCGGTGGGTCGCCGTTCAACGTGGCTGTCGGGCTGGCACGCATGGGGCAATCCGTTGCCATCTTCGGTGGGTTGTCGCAGGGCTTTCTCGGCGATCGCCTGCGCAAGGCGCTCGTGGTAGAAGGTGTCGACGTCGGCTTCTGCCCCATCGTCGATGCGCCGACCACACTCAGTTTGGTCGGGCTTTTGGCCGATGGCTCGGCGTCCTATGCCTTCTATGGCAATGCCTGTGCAGATCGTCTAGTCAGGGGCGACGACTTGCCCGACCTTGACGACAGCTTCACGGCCTTGCACTTCGGGTCATACACCACCGTCGTCGAGCCGGTTGCCTCGGCTCAGCGGCTGCTCGTCGAGCGCGAACGGCATCAACGGCTCATCGCCTATGACCCCAACCTTCGGCTCAACGTCGATCCAGACCTGGGTCGCTGGACTGCGACGATGGCGTGGATGGCGGCCCGTGTGCACATTATCAAGGTCAGCTCCGAGGATCTGCACGCGGCCTATGCCGGGGTTCCGCATCATGAAGTGGCCCAGTCCTGGCTTGCACTTGGATGCCGCCTCGTCGTGGTGACCCGAGGTGGCAGCGGCGCCATCGCATTCACCGAAACGGAAGTTGTCGAGGTGGAGTCTCCACGCGTCGACGTGGTCGACACCGTGGGTGCAGGAGACACGTTTCAGGCCGCCCTCCTGACCTGGTTGTCGGAGAGGGGCATGCTGTCTGTTCCAGCAGTCGAATCGCTCGACGCACAGCAGTTGCGGTTCGCTCTTGAGTTTGCCTCTGGCGCGGCGTCCATCACGTGCACTCGACGGGGAGCAGACCTGCCGCGCCGCAAGGAGCTTGGCAACGGGTAGGCGGCGCGTTGAGGCGCCTGTTCCCGAACCCGTCAGCGGGACCGGCTCTTCTTGCGTTTGGAAGAAGTGAGAACGACCAACTCGGTCGGCAGTTGGAAGGACTGTGCGGCTCCGCCTGCGATCTGGGCGGCCAACGCAGCGACCACGGTGGTGCCGATGTCGACCGTGTGCTGCCGCACGGTGGTCAAGGTAGGTTCTAAGGCGGCGGCCATCTGGATATCGTCGAAGCCGCACACCGCCACTTCTGCCGGCACCAGCAAGCCCAGCTGCTGCAAGCCCTGCACGGCCCTCGTCGCGATCAAGTCGCGGCTCGCGAAGATGGCATCGGGCTTCTCGGCCTGCTCAAGAAGCGACGACAGCCAGCTCAAGTCCTTCGAGCCTTGTGCACCCTGCATCCGGTGCAGACCAGGTTCGATCTTCAGGCCGCGCTCCTGCAGCGCGCTCTGATAGCCGGCATAGCGTTCCGCCCCCTCTGGAAGTTCGTTGTCGCCGACGAACGCCACCTGCCTCGAGCCCTGGTCGAGCAGGTGAAGCGTGGCCGCCCGGGCGCCTTCGCGGTTGTCGCTCCCCACGGTGCAGTAGAGCTGCTGCGGCATGGGCGCTCCCCACACGACCAGGGGAACGCCCGCCATGGCCAGCTGATTGCACATCTCGTGGGCGCGCGACGCACCTGTGAGGACGATGCCGGCAGCCTGTTCGGTCTCGTACAGCGCAGCCCGGTCCTCGTCGTGCTCCTCGGCCCCCTGCCGTGCGTGCCCGTCGCTGCCCCCGCGACGATCGCCACGCGCTGCGCTCGCTGTTCCTGCCCTGTTCACATTGCCGTCTCACTTTCCGTTTTGAAATCTGGGCATCACGCGCTGGCCGCGATCGATGCCGCGTCGGGCGCCTGCGCTGGGCTGTCGCGCCGGACACGGAACCAGGCGGCGTACAGCGCCGGTACGAAGACGAGGGTCAGCGCGGTGGCCACGACGAGGCCGCCCATGATCGAGATGGCCATCGGCCCCCAGAACACGCTGTGGGTCAGCGGGATCATGGCCAGCACCGCGGCTGCCGCCGTCAGCACGACGGGGCGCGAGCGCCGCACCGTGGCATCAACGATCGCGGCCCAAGGCGCAACGCCGCGCGCAATGTCTTGGTCAATCTGGTCGACGAGGATGATCGAGTTGCGCATGATCATCCCGCCCAGCGCAATCACGCCCAGCAGAGCGACGAAGCCGAACGGCGCATTGAAGAGCAGCAGTGCCGGCACCACGCCGATCAGCGCCAGCGGTGCGGTCATGAAAACCATGAACAGCCGCGGGAAGCTTTGCAGCTGGATCATCAGCAGCGTCAGCATCACCGCGAACATCGCCGGGAACACCGCGAACAGCGCCTTGTTGGCCTTGTCGCTCTCCTCGATCGCGCCGCCTTCCTCGATGCGGTAACCCGCGGGCAGGCTGTCGATGATGGGCTGCAGCGACGGCCGGATCTGCGCCGTGGCGTAGGGCCCCTGGACGCCGTCGACAACGTCGCTGCGCACGGTCAGCGCCATGTCGCGGTTGCGCCGCCACAGCACCGGCTCCTCGAAGCCCGGCTCAACTCGCGCCACCTGGGAAAGCGGCACGTTGACGCCGCTGCGCGTGAACAGTTGCAGGTCGCCGAGCTGGCCGATGCGCTTGCGCTCCTCAGGCGTGGCCCGCACGACCACGTCGACGAGTTCCTCACCGCGGCGGATCTGCGTCACCGGCGCGCCGTCCAGCGTCGTCTGCACCAGGCCCTGGATGTCGGCGCTGGACAGGCCCAGCAGCCGCGCCTTGTCCTGATCGACGTGGACCTGCACCGAGCGGACCTGCTCGTTCCAGTCCAGCTGCGTGTCGCGCACCAGCGGGTTCTGGCGCACCGCGTCGCGCACCTTGTAAGCGATCTCGCGCACCTGCGCCTTGTCCGGGCCGATAACGCGGAACTGCACCGGAAAGCCTACCGGCGGCCCGAACTCGAGACGCGTCACGCGGGCGTTGACGTCGGGCAGGACTTCATCCTTTGCGAACAAGTCCATGAGACGGGCGCGCACGCGTTCGCGTTGTTCGGTGCCCGCCGTCTTGACGACGATCTGCGCGAACCCCGGGTTTGGCAGCTCCGGCTGAATGGATAGATAGAAGCGCGGCGTGCCGGCGCCGGTGTAGGCGGTGAAGAACTCGATATCCGGGTCCTTCGCCAGGCGCGCCTCAAGCAGCTTCACTTGGGCGGCGGTGGCGGCGAACGACGCGCCTTCGCGCAGCCGCAGTTCCACCAGCAGCTCGGGCCGCGACGCCGTCGGGAAGAACTGCTGCTGCACCATCAGCATGCCGGCGCCGGCGGTCGCAAAAACCAGCACCGTGATGCCCAGCACCCAGGTCCGGCGCCGCACGGCCCAGTCGACGATGCCGCGCAGCCAGCGGTAGACGGGCCGGTCGTAGGGGTCGCGGTGTGTACCAGCAGCCGCCAGGTTCTTCGGCAGCAGCAGCACGCCGAGGTAGGGTGTGAACACCACGGCGACCAGCCACGACAGGATCAGCGCCGCCCCGACGACCCAGAAGATGCCGCCCGCGTATTGGCCGGCGATCGACTTCGCGAAGCCCACCGGCATGAAGCCGGCGGCCGTGACCAGCGTGCCGGTCAGCATCGGAAACGCGGTGGACGTGTAGGCGTAGGTGGCGGCGCGCATGCGGTCCCAGCCTTCTTCCAGCTTCACCACCATCATTTCCACCGCGATGATGGCGTCGTCCACCAACAGGCCCAGCGCGATGATCAATGCGCCCAGGGAGATGCGGTCCAGCGCCCAGCCGGCGGCGTACATGACGGCCGCCACCAGCCCGAGTACCAGCGGCACCGACGCGGCTACCACGATGCCGGTGCGCCAGCCCAGGAACAGGAAGGACACGGCCAGCACGATGGCCAAAGCCTCCAGGAACGAGCGCTCGAACTCCCAGACCGACTCCGCCACCACGCGCGGCTGATCCGCATACTGCTGGATCTGCACGCCCGCCGGCAGCTCCTGCCGCACCTGCGCCAGCCGCTCGTCGAGCGCGCGCCCGAAGTCCAGCACGTTGCCGTTGGCCTGCATGGTCACGCCTATGGCCAGCACCGGCACGCCGTTGTGGCGGATGGTCATGCTCGGCGGATCCTCATAGCCGGTGCGCACGGTCGCGATGTCGGCCAGCCGCAGCAGTTGGCCGCCCACCTCCAGCGTCACGTTGGCAACGTCGGCCGCGCTGCGCAGCCCGCCGTCTACCCGCACTTGGACGCGGTCGTGGGTGGCGTCGGCCGAGCCGGCCGGGGCCACCAGGTTCTGCCGCGCCAGCGCGTCGAACACCGCGGTCGGGGCGATGCCCAACGCTGCCAGCCGCCGTGTCGAGATTTCAACGAACACGCATTCGGCCTGCTTGCCCAGCACGTCGACCTTGGCGGCGCCGGCCACACTCTGGATGCGCCGCTTCACGTCTTCGGTGACCGTCAGCAGCTCGGCCATCGACAGTTCGGGCGCGCTCACCGCGTAGAGCACGCTGTAGCGGTCGTTGTACTCGTCGTTGAAGAATGGTCCGCGTACGCCTTCGGGGAATTCCTGGCGCACGTCGCCGATCTTCTTGCGCACCTGGTACCAGGCGTTCTCCAGCTCCGCCTTGCTGCTTCCGCCCTTCATCCACAGCGTGATGCCGCCGTAGCCCTGGCGCGCGAAGCTGCGCACGTAGTCGAAATGGTCCAGCTCCTGCAGCCGGCGCTCAATGCGGTTGAGCACCTCGTCCTGCACATCCTGCGCGGTGGCGCCCGGCCACACGACGATGGCGGTCATAGTCGGCACATCGAAGCTGGGGTCCTCCAGGCGGCCCAGCCGGCTGAAAGAAAAGCCGCCGATGATGAGCGTCGCGATGATCAGGAACAGCACCATAGGCCGGTGCGTGACGGCCCATTCCGACGGGTTGAAGCGTTTCATGAACCGCTCCTGGTGACTGCGGCCGCACCGGCGTCGGCCGTGCGCTCGATGGCGCGCACGGTGATGCCGGCGTCGAGCTTCTGCGCGCCGACGCTGACCACCCGACTGCCACCGGCCAGGCCGGTGACGTGCACTCGGGCGTCGTCGATGGCCACCACCTGCACGGGTGTGAACACCAGGCCAGAGCCCTTGGCGTTGAGCACCCAGACCCCCGCAGAGGCGCTGGCCTTCACCAGCGCAGTGACCGGCACGGCGATGGTCGCCGGCCCGGTCGCTTGCCCGGACAGGTTGAGCTGCATGGTGCTGCCCAGTGGCAGGGCGCCGACCTGCGCGCGCGATTCCGGGGCCGCGGCGTAGCGCACGCGGAAGGTCCGGCCTTGCGCACTGGCCAGCGGCGAGAGTTCGCGCAGCACCAGCCTCAGGGGTGACATGGTGTCCTGCCAGGGCGTGGCCGTGGCGGTGAGCGTGCGCACCCGGCCAATCCACTCCTCGGGCAGTTCGGCGACGATCTCGCGTTCGCCGTCGCGGGCCAGCGACAGCACCGGCTGGCCCTCGGCCACCACCTGGCCGCGCTCGAAGCGCAGCGCCGTGACCACGCCGGCATAGGGTGCCACCAGCGTCGCGTAGCCCTCGCGATTGCGTGCCAGGTCGAGCTGGCGGCGCGCCTGTTCGAGCCGCGCGGCGGCCGCGTCGGCACGTGCCTTCTGGCGCTCGTGGTCGGCAGCGCCCACCGAGCCATCTGCCAAAAGGCGGCGCAGGCGCGCTTCGTCGGACGCGGCCTGCTGCGCATCCACCGACGCGGCCTGGACCTGGTTGGCGGCGGCACTTACGGCCAGTTGGTAGTCGGCGGGGTCCAGTCGCGCCAGCGCCTGGCCGGCCTTCACGGTTTCGCCCACCTCGACCAGCCTGTCCACCACCTTGCCGCCAGTGCGAAAGCCCAGGTCCGTCTCGACGCGGGCGCGGACCGCGGCGGTGAAGCTGCGGGTTTGCGCCGACGCGGCAGGAGACACGGTGGTGACGAAGACCGGCTTGGCGGTGGCGACCGGTGCGGGCGGGGCGCTGCAGCCGGCCACGACCAGGAGGGATACGGCGAAGAAAATTCTGTTCACTGGGATGCCCTCTCGGCGAAGTAAGTCATGGCACTGCCGGCACGGGTCGGCTCGAGACCGCCACCCAGTGCCTTGTAGAGCTGCACGTCGGCCAGCACCTGCTGAAGGCGGCTGTCCGCCAGAGCGAGTTCGCTGGACAGCACCGATCGCTGCACGTCCAGCAGCACCAGCAGGTCGATCTGTCCTTCACGCTGCAGCGATTGCGCGCGCTGCAGCGAGCGGCGGCGATGTTCGACCGTGCTGGCCAGCGCAGCGGCTCGCTCGGCCTCCTGGGTGCGCACGAGCAGGCTGTCCTCGACCTCTTGCACGGCGACCAACACCGCCTTCTGCCAGACCAGCAGCGCCTCGCTGGCCCGCGCCGACTGCGCGCGGATGCCCGCGTCGATGCGACCGGCGTTGAAGACCGGCATGGCAAAGGCCAGCGCGACGTTCGAGAAATGCACCGGCGCGAGATCGAGTGCATTCAGCCGCAGGTCCTCGCGGCCGAACAGAGCACTCAGAAAGAGCTTGGGCCAGTATTGGGCTCGCGCCTCGGCGCCGCGCAGCGTCTCGGCCGCGACGCGCGACTCGGCGGCGATCAGGTCGGGACGGCGCCGCAGCAATTCGCTGGGCTGGCCAGAGCCGATCGCGCGCGCGGCAGGCCAGGCAAAGCCTGCGTTCTCGTCAACGACGCGGGCCGACGGGTTGCGGCCCAGCAGCGCGGCCAGCCGCGTCTGCGAGGTGCCGGCCAGCGTCCGCAACGGGGGCACTAGCGCGTCGAGCGCCCCGGCTTCAGCGCGCGCTCGATCCAGGTCGAAGGCACTGGCCTCGCCTTCGCGCAGGCGGCTGGCGACGCGGGTCGCCGTTTCGCGCTGGGCCGCCGCGAGAGCCTGCACGATGCGCAGACGCTCCTCGGCGCTGCGCAGCACGAAGTACTGCCGCGCCACCTCGCTGGCCACCAGCAGCCGTGCGCCTTGGGCACCGGCCACGGCTGCGGCCGCATCGGCCTGCGCCGCATCGCGTGCCGCACGCACGCCGCCGGCCAGATCGATCTCCCAGGCCACGTCGACACCGGCGCGCAGCGCACGCGTGTCGGGCATGCCTTGCTTGACGGGGTCGGGCAGCCCGCTGCCGCTGCGCGAGGCGGAGGCCTGCACGCCCACCGTGGGCCACAGACGAGAGGCCTCGGCATCGCGGCCGGCACGAGCCTGGGCGACGCGTTGCAGCGCGATCACGACATCCTGGTTGGCAGACAAGGACTCTTCGACCAGCGCTGTCAACACCGGATCGCCGTAGCCGGCCCACCAGGCGCCATCGAAGACCTGGACAGCGTCGTCAGGCGACCCGGCCTGCGCGAATGCGGCGGACAGCGGCACCGAAGGCGCCGGTGGTTGCACGGGCGGTGCCGAGCAGGCCGACACGATCGCCAGTGCTGCGGCCGCCGACACGAGGCGGATCGGTCGAGCGCCAGGGTGGCGATCGCGGTGCGGGGCGAGCTGTGTGAAACGCTTCATATACTGGACCCACTAGTCCAATAAGTTTAATGGCATATATTGGACTGTCAAGTACAGAAAGCCGTCGATGCCCGAAAACGAGAAGCAGGTCGAGTCCCCACCGCGTCGCGGCCGGCCGCGCGACCCCGAGCGCTTGCGGCGCATCGTGGAAGCGGCGCACAGCCACTTCAATGCGCACGGTCTGGAGCGGGCCAGCGTCGATGCCATCGCCGCCGACGCTGGCGTCTCGAAGATGACCATCTACAGCCACTTCGTTTCGAAGGAAGGCCTGTTCGAGGCGGTGATTCGAGATCGCACCGACCGCGTGATGGGCGGGGTCGCTGGCGTCGAAGCGCTGGACCCGACTCAGCCACAGAAGGCTCTGCTGGCCGTTGGAGAGCAGTTCCTGGCGTTGGCGCGCGAGGAGGGCGTGCTGGGCCAGTTCCGCTCGATCTATGGCGCCGCCGCGGTGCAGCGCGAGGCCTGCCTGGCCTTTTACAGGCAGGGGGCCGACCGGCTGATCAGCGACCTGGCGGCCTATCTGCGCCGCGCCGATGCGCAGGGCGCGTTGAACATCCGGCACCCGCGCCAGGCGGCGGACCTGTTCCTGTCAATGTTCCTTGGCGATGGGCACATCCGCGGCTTGTTGCTGCTCGATATGCCCGACGCGCGGGAAGACAGGGCACTGCTGCGGGAGGCGGTGCGGGTGTTCATGGCGGCCTATGCGAAAGCACCTTGACGCGAAACGTGGCGGTCGTTGTAGCCTGACCCGAGGCATCGGGTATGGACCATCGCGACCTCTCCTGAAGGAATACCTGAACGGCCGCGCTCTCCTCGCCGCGGGGCCGAAATGGGCCGGAACCGCCAGTTCGAAGCTTCGAGTAGCAGACTTTCGACTGCCGGTTGGACGGTGCGAGCCGCTTCCCGCGAGGCTGGATGACAGCGCCCCCAGAGACCGGTCATTGATTCCCTCGGCCGGACGGATGAGTCAATGACTGCTTCGTGTCACGCACCGTGAACTCGGCTTTGCGACGCGAACGACGGCGCCCGCTGAACTGCCGTCGCGTGCTGTCGATCCGGAAGTTCGGCTTTAGGGCACTTTGCTGACCCTCGGCCGGCAACCAGCGGCGGTCAGTGTCATCGCATCGTGAAGCCGTTTCGTCGAGCGGGCCACCTTGCCGCCCGGTACCCGCAACCCTGGCACCCCTCACCATTAACCCTGGGGACGTTCTGCATGGGCCGGTCGCTCCCGTCATGCTGGAATCTGGGTGCCTGTCATCACGACGGCTCGGGAGGACCCCTCGGATGAAGCATCTCGCCCCGTTCGCAAGCGCATGCCTGGCCTCGCTGGCCATCGCTGCGCCGCCCGCAGCCGTTCCGTTCGAGGAGACCGTGCACGGGATCCCGCTGAGCGACGAGTACCGCTGGATGGAGGATCCGGCCAAGGCCGCCGAACTGAGTGCCTGGGTGTTGTCCGAATCGTCCGCCGCCCGTACGGCGCTGCAGGCGCTGCCCGAGCGCGCGGCCTTCGCGGCCGCGCTCCGGGAGGTGTCATCCGACCTCACCAAGGTGCGTGACGTGCAGGTCGCCAGGCACGTGACCGTATTTCGGCGCACTGCCGCAGGCGACAGGACTGCCAAGCTCATCGTCCGCGAGAACGGCAAGGATCGCGTCCTGATCGATCCCAACTCCTCGCAGGGCTCGGTTGTGGCCATCAACAACTTCTCGCTGTCGCCCGACGGCAAGCTGGCGGCGGTGCACCTGTCCAAGGGCGGCGCAGAAGTGGGGGAAATCACCCTCTACAACATCGCTACGGGCCAGGTGGTCGGCGCGCCGATCCCGAACATCTGGGGCGAGTTCGCGCTGCAATGGCTGGGAGGCGACTGGGTGACTTACACACAGATGGCACCTGCGGGCAGTCGCGCCGACCCCGTCACTGGGATGCGCGTTTTCATCAAACGCGTGTTGGACGCGGGCCCCGGTCAGCCCATCTTCGGCTTCGACTCGCAGGGGCCGGCCTTCGCCGAGAAAGACTTGCCCGTCGTCCGCGGTGCGCCTTGGAGCGAGTGGGTGGTGGCCGTGGGCGGCGGCGCGCGGGTCGATGCCAACTACTGGATCGCGCGAAAGGCCGACCTGGCCGCTGGCAAGCCGGCGTGGACGGTGCTGGCCACTCTGGACGATATGGCCAACGACGCCGATGTGTTCGGCAACGCCGCCATTGTGCTAACCACCAAAACCAACCCCTCGGGCGCCATCGTGCGCCGCAACCTTGTCGGCACAGGCCCCGGCTTCGGCAAGCCGGCCACTGTGTTCGAAGGCGGTCCAAGGCTGGTCCTGACCGGACTCATCGTCGCCAAGGATGGCCTCTATGTCGCCGCGCAGACCGACGGCGTCACGCGCCTCTTCTACAGCCCCGACGGGCAGCGCAAGTTCACGGAAATCAAGTTGCCGCTGGAGGCCGGCGAACTCTACGACCCGCGCGTCAACCTGGACGGCAGCGGCGTCACGTTGGGGCTCATGGGCTGGCTGTCCAACGTCCGCACTTATGCCCTGGCCAAGGGTCGGATCACCGACACCGGCATCGGCAGCCAGACCTGGGCCGGCGCACGCGGCATGCAGGTGGATCGCATGCAGGCAAGGAGCGCCGACGGCACCATGGTGCCGCTGGTGGTCCTGCACAAAAAGGGAGTCGTCCCCCAGGGCGGCGTGCCGACGATCCTGGAAGCGTATGGCTCCTACGGGGTGTCCTCCACGACGCCTATCTACTGGCGCGACTTCATGGCTTGGCTCTCGCGCGGTGGCGCGATGGCTTTCTGCGGCGTGCGTGGCGGCAGCGAACGCGGCCGGGCCTGGCACGATGGTGGGCGAAGTGCCAACAAGCCCAACAGCCATGCGGACTTCATCGCCTGCGCGCAGACACTCAAGGCCGAGGGCATCGCCACGTCCAAAGGCGTCGTCGGCATTGGCACTAGCGCGGGTGGCGTCTTGGTCCCGCCAGCGACGCTGAAGCAGCCTGGCGCCTTTGCAGGCCTCGTACCCCGCGTGGGCGTGCTCAACGCCTCGCGACTGGCCGTCGCGCCCAATGGCGCGAACCAATTCGACGAGTTAGGCAACCCTGCTACGCCCGAAGGCTTCAAGGCCCTGCTCGCCATGGATGCCTACCATGCCTTGGCCACAGCGACGGACATGCCGGACACCTTGATTGCCATCGGCCTCAACGACAAGCGTGTCGCGCCCTGGATGAGCGCCAAGTTCGCTGCCCGGGCACAAGCCAAGTTCGGCGACAAGCGCAAGGTCTGGCTGCGCGCCGAAACCGACGGCGGACATGGCATTGGCACCGCGGAAGAGGCGAGGGCTGCCGAATTCGCCGACATCTTCGCGTTTGCGTGGGACAGGGCTCGTTAGGCGATCAGCACTTGTTTGCAGACTGACCCTAGCTCCCAGACTCCTGGCTGAGTTGCAGTCATCGGCGAGTATTTGCTGTGCGCGCGCACGAGGGCTGGGAGCTTACGGTGCGACCGCGACGCGATTCCCATACGCAAAGGACGCGCGACACAATAGCCTGACTGAATGGGCTGTGCGACTTGGCCAGGCTAGGGCGCTTCGACGCCGGCACTGGGCCTTGGCCGCCCAACAGCGCTCCCTTAGTGATGGTCTTGCTCGCGCTGATGGCGGACGGCAAGCACGACGACCAGGTCAGGTCCCGCAACTTCGTACTCGATGACGTAGCCGGTCGACCCGAATGGCACGATGAGTTCGCGCCGTAGCGGCCCACCGCCGCGGCGCTTGCGAAACAGCATCGGCGACACAGCTAGTAAAAGTACCGCCGTTTGAATGGCGTCGATGGCGCGATTGGCGATTTCCAGGTCCTCGATGTACTCAGCACGCGCGAGGAGGTGCTCGTGCAGGCGCAGCAGGTCTTCATCTGCCCCGGTTTCGAAAACGACCCTGAAGGTCATGCCTCGGTTGGGCGGTGTTTGCCTTGCAGCTCCTTGCGCTTTTGCTCTAGGCGCGCTCGCAGGTCGGCGATAACCTCTTCAGCTGGCCGGCCGACGCCCGTGCGCTGGTGGCGCTCCCAGGCCGCGTCGGCGCGGGCATTGAACTCGTCCTGCATCTGCCGGAATTCGACGGCGTTGCGCATCGTTGTCTCGACGAATTCGGACAGGGTCTCGCCCTCGCGCAGCACAGCGTCGAGGTCGGCACGCAGCCGAGGTTCGATGCGCACTTGGGGAATGATGGCGGTCTTCATCTGCGAATTGTGTTGCAAATGAGTTGCAGCGTCAAAGGTGGCTATCGACGACCTCGACCCGCCTTCACGTCGATGAGGTTCTCGGATGCCGAGCGGCCGGCGCTTTACACCCGGCAAGTGGGCCGTGTGATTGAGACGCTGCTCGTTGATCCATCAACGGTGGAGGGGGCAGGAAAAACTCGGCCATCGATTACGCCGTCCCCTCGCCGGACGGCCGGCACGTGGCTTTGGGAATTTCTCGCGGCTGCTCGGAGGAGTCGGTGCTTCACGTGTTTGACGTGATGGCACACCGCACGCTGCCGGACGCCATGGACCGCTGCCGCTTCGGGACGCCGGAATGGGTCTCAGGCCGACGTGAGTTCGATTACACCCGTATCCGAAAGAGTTCCCGGGCGCGAGCGTGGAGGTGGTCGTGCCGGCGGCCGACTGGGGCGGCTGAGGCTGTTGAGCAGATAGCGCGCCGTAGGGATGCGGCCCTAACCGCGCGGGCCGGCGCGGGCGGCTCCTTTAGGCGTTTCCCCTGGGCAGCCGTGGCGACACTCCCTCTGGCGTCGCTGCGCGACCTGGTGTCGCGTGCCGTGCTCGCATAGTTTGCGGGGCGCGGCCCTGCCGTACTCGGGGACAGTAGGCCGATTTCCTTCCCGCTGCGCGAGAACGGCCCGTCTGGCGAACAAGCTGGGCCGGATTGGCTGCGCTGGCCGGGCAGATCGCCACCCCTTCCACCCGCCATGTCCGTTGCCCAGCCGCGCTGCCGATTCGCGGCAAAAGAAAACCCGCCAGCGGCGGGTTGGTGGCTGACAGCCGCGTGACCTCAGGCAGGCGTGGTACTCAGCTGGGCTGCCGTCACCGTCACCTCGGTCGGCGCTGCGCGGTGACCTTCGATGACGACGCGCGGCAGCTGGGCGACGACTGTCGCGTCAGCCCGCTTGCCGATCACGACCACGCGCTCCAGCTTGACGATTTCCGTCGACGGCGCCGCCGTGCGGTTCGCGATACCAATGCCGATGGCGGCAGAGGCGGCGACAGAGGCGATGGCGACGATCAGGGTCTTGGCAGCGGTGGTCATGGCGGGCTCCGGGGGGATTGCTGTGTCAGTGATTGCAGTTTCGTCATTGACCCTGTGGGCTGCGAGCCGCAGGCGATGGATTGCCGATGGGATTGGATGAACCGCAGATTCCTGGGGCGAACGGCGTCGAGCTGGCTGTGAGGTGGTGATACCGCGGTCGTGCGGATGAGGCTGTTGCGGTTGCGGCCCTTCCCGTGCCCGGAGACCGCGGCCCCTCTCCTTCGCGCCGTGCGCGAAGGAGCCGCTCAGCGAACTGGCCGGCTCCCTTGAGCTGCGCTTCGCGCGTGGCCAGCCAGATCGCCGCTCTGGTCACCCGCCATGCCCGTGGCCGGGCCGCTCTGAAGTGATCGCAGCGGCTCGACCGTGCGACCTTCATCGGGCCCTCACCGTGGCTGTCTGAGTTCGCCCCGACGTCCACGACGGTTGGGCTTTTGCAGTCCGGGGAAGCCCCGCTGGCGAGCAGGCTCATACTGGGCGCCTGCAGTGCGACCGAGCGCCGTGACTACCGACTCAGCAAGAACCAGATCGCCTCGACCACCGTGCTGCCACCGAGCGGGGCCAGCAGCTGAAGCAGCAGGAATAGACCCACCGCCCACAGCATGACCGCTTCTTGGCGCTTGGTCAGCGTGCGCTTGGGCCGCGGAGGACGCCAGGGTGGCGGCCCGGGAGGCCGGTGCTCAGGTGGAACGAACATGAGACAGTCCTTCAAACTTGGGCGATGCGAGGTACCGCATGCATCCGCCCCCAGCGATGGCCGGCCCTTGAGAGCCTACCCGAAACGCTCCGGCCACGAAGGAGGCCGGTGCCGTCGGCACGGCCGCGACGGGTGGCGCTTATGGGCCTCAGCTTCGTCTTGACGGGCCTCGCGCGGGCGCTTGCGCCGTTACGCGACCGGCAGGCGCCATCGGCGGAGCCTCACCGAAGCGATGCCGCCATGGACCCATACGTCGCCAACATCGGCACTGCGCGATATCCCGTTCGGAAGTTGTTCGAATGCGCACAGCGACCAGTGCATTCGAACGCAGGACGGACAAAGGCATTCAACCGCTGCGGTGACCACGCAAGGAGGACGCCATGCTTCCTTGGCTGCCAAGGCCCGATCGATCGACGAGGCGCACGGGAGCAGGCTGGCGCCCGGCCAGTACTTCCGCAGTGACCTCGCGCAAGACCGCAACCCCGTGGCGTCGTTGCCATGACCTCCACAGGCGCGCTGCATCTTCATCAACGCCTGAGGGCTTGGGCAGCAGGTAGACGCGCCCCGTCTTTGAACTCGCTTCATCACCCGCAGCACTCACGTGCGCAAGAGCAGATGAAACCTTGGCACACAGCTCATCGCGCAAGTACCCTATGAGATGCCACGAAGGCGCGCTGTAGTTGGGCACTTGAACCTCCCAAACGCGCCAGCGGATGAGAACTTGCTTCGGGAGAGGGCTGGCTGCATCGAGTGGTAAGACGATCATGGGTCATCGGGGGGCGGTTCCCGGCTACTGCTGCCTTGATCAGATCAGTCTCCCAACGATCGGTAGACGCCCGCCTAGGACCGCCTCGTCAGTCCATGTAGGAGAGCGCTACGAACGCAGCCGGCCCGCAAGGATCAGTTCCGGGATGGTCTGTACTCGAGATAGCCGGTCTCAGCTGCAAGAGACGGCATCTGGGCACTTCGGGTCCCACTTCAGATGGAGAACCGCGTGCACGAGCTCGCATTTTTCAAACGCGGCATCGAAGGCCAGCTTCGCGGACGCGACCCCGTCTCGCTTAAGGTGCCAGTCGTCCATCACGGTGACGCGGTGGCCAAAGTCATTCGACAAGCCGCACTGAGCCGCCTGTCGACGACGCCGTACAGCTACCGCAAAGTCGGGCCCCGGTCGACGCTGCGCGAACTTAATCACCCCTTCCGGCACCACCGGCACATGCTGTGCTTCGGCATCCGTTCGCCGGAGTTTTTGCTCATGATCGGCGCACGCCATCAGGGCGAGGAGGGGCTCCATTGACCTATCCGTGCAGCAGCGCGGTGTGCGGACCTGCCTGTACCGGCTGAAAGCCGCGCCCGCGACGCGAGAGTTTGGGCCGCGAGGCCAGCCTCTGCGGCTTCGTCAGCTTGGGCGGCGGCCACGACCCCACCCCGGTCTGCGTGCCGATCCAGTAGGCGCAAACGCTCGATTTCCCCTCGCGAAGCTGCCCTCAGCCTACTCAGGCTGCCACCGTGGCGAAGCCCGCGACACCACGACGTCCATGCCGTCGAAGTTGGCGGAGAACCCCTGGCTGTCGTCGGGGAGGCCAGCGATGCGGTTCCTGCAGGTCGTTAGCGCGTTCAGCACGGCGCCTTGGGGTATCCATGGCGTGTCCAGCCGGCCTGCCGGCTTGACGCCGACGATGAAGTACGCGAAGGCGTCCGCATTGCTCAGGGCGCGTTCGGGGTTGAGAACCTTCTTCATCTTCTCGCCGATCTTGGCACTTTTGACTTCGAAACCGGGCTTCCAGTAGCGGTGGTGGGTGTTGGCCGCATAGTCAACGTAGAACACATCGGCGGTGTAGAAGTACTTGTGCGTGGCCTCGTGCAGGAACGTGCGGGTCATCGCCTGCCACGCCTCGTTGCTGCCGCCCAAGCTGGCGGCCTGGTTGGCGAAGGCGCTGAAGTTCAGATGGATCTTGCCGCCCTCGACGCGTGTCTTTTTCTTCGCATCGACCCAGTGCGCCTTGACGTAGCCTTCCGTGTGTCCTTCAGGTGCGACACCAGTTTCTGGACGCAGGAAATGCTGGCCGTATGTCTTGAGCTTGATGTCCTCGGCGAGCTTGCTGGCCAGAGGGGCCAGCACGTTCAGCATGCGCCGGAAGACGAACACGTACGGCTCGTCCTCTCCGCCGGCACGCTGAGTCAAGGTGTCCGTGCCTGGTGGTGTGTGTGCCTGAGTGAATTTAGAGTTCTCGTGCCGCACGAGGAAGAACTCGCGGGCCAACTGACGCAGCATTTGGTCACGTGTGTCGAGCACATTGGCGTCGCGCGCCCGCTGCAGGTAACGGGCCAGCTGCTGTCGGGTTTCGTCGACCAGAGCGCGCGCCCGAGACACGGCGACCGAGGCGCCAAGGACGACGTTGTCGGCGTCCTTGATAACGCCGTCGAGCGCGGATGACAGCAGCCGCACGTGCACATCACGTTCACCCCGCTTTGCCGATTGCTCGCTGGGAACGCTGATCTGGATATCGAACTCCGCCATGTCTGCTCCTCCGCCCGAGTCTGCGACCCCGCGGAGACTTTGCGTGCGCAGCACCATCTCGTCAACGTCGGCGACGGGGGCTGATGCTGCGGCCCTGTCGACATCCAAGGATGCCTGACCAAGCTCCTGCCTCGCTCATGAGTCAATGTCGGCCAGCCATGGTTTTGATGGGCCAGCCTTGGCGCCATCACCTGCCCACAGGCAATTTCAAGGCGAGCACCACCGCCGTCCCGCGCTCCCGCACCGTCAACCCATGCAGCCGGGCCAACGCGCGGGCGAAGGCGGTGCCGTCACCAGTCTTGAAGACCCCACTGACCCTCAGTGCGCTCAGCGACTCAGGATCTTCGAGCTCGATCGGCATCTTGCTGTAGCGGTTCATCTCGGCCACGGCATCGAGAAGCGGCACGTCCCCGAAAACGACCTCACCACGCTTCCAGGCGACAAGCTGGCTGACTTCGGGGCGGTCCAGTCGCAGGCGCGAAGCAGCACCGTTTTGACCGCCTTCACGCCTAGCGACGCGCAGACGTTCACCAGGCGCCATGACGACAGGACTGGTGAGCGAGCTCAGCGCCAAGCTGCCGGCGCGTTGCACGATCACTTGGCCTTCGATCAACGTCACCCCGAACGCGTCCGTGTTGACGGGCCCGTCTAACGCCGACCGCACCAGGAACGATGTGCCCGTCGCCACCACGTTTGCGTCGGCCACCTGCACAACAAATGGTCGCCCCGGGTCCTTCGCGACCTCGAACAGCGCTTCGCCATGCTGCAAGCTCACCATGCGTCTTGAGTTCATCAGTGACACGCGAACGCTGGTCGCCGTGTTCAGCGTCATGCGTGTGCCGTCGGCGAGCAGCACGACCCGTTGCTCGCCGATGCCGGTCTCAAAGACCTGCTCGTGTGCCCACGGCCGCCATGCAAACATGGCGATGCTTGCCAGGAGTGCGGAGGTGAGCGCGGCTCGCCGCGAACTGCATCGAGCACCGGGTTTGCCCGGCGCCGGCAGGCGGGTGGCTGCCGCATAGGCGCTCAGTGTGAGACCGGCCACGTCCTGCCAGGTGTCCGTGCAGCGTTCGAAGGCCAGGCGGTGCGCTGCTGAGCGCGCCTGCCAGGCCAAGCACTCCCGCTCCATCGCTTTCGTCCGGTCGGGGCCATGGAGGCGGGCCACCCACACCGCTGCTTCTGAGGCGACCTCTGACGTCACGCGAGGCGGCACCTCATGTGCTGCCCCCGCGTCGTCGGAGGCTTCCGGCGGTGGCACGGTTACCAGCCTTCCATCCAGGTGGTGAGCTGCAGCGTGGCCTTTGCGACGTGCTTGTGCACGGTGGTGATGCTCAGACCGTGAGCGCGTGCGATCTCGCTATAGGGCAACCCGTCGATCCTGTGGGACAAGAAAATGGAGCGTGTCGTCTCGCTCAGGCGGCTGATGCCCACGCTGAGGCGCGCAAGCCTTTCCTTGGCGAGCAAAGTACCTTCGGCTGTCGGGCCGAGATCGACAAGTACAACTTCCTCCACGAGGACTTCCTCGCCTCGCGTCACCTGCGCGCGATGGGCGTCGATCGACAGGTTCAGCGCCGTGCGCATCAGGAATGCCTCCGGCTTCTCCACGACTTGCTCGCGCTCGTAGCAGGCAAGCCGTACCCAAGCTTCCTGAACCAGGTCGTCGGCATCCTGGGCGCTTCGGCCGCGCCGCATCAGAGCGCCGCGCACGCGCGAAATCGTTTCGCGCCAGTTCTTGACGATGATGGCAGTCATGGCCGGCTCACAAGGAGCCAGCCGCGACGCAGTGGCTCGATGCGGCGATTGCCGCCCGAGCGCCAGCGCGCAGCCGTGGCTTTGCTGTTTCGAAGAAGCGCCGATCGGCCTTCTCAAGCGCCAGCGCCAGAAAGGCCGCGGCTTCCGCTTCATCGGCGAACGGTGCCCGGCGCCTGATCGAGCCCTCAATGCGCTTTTGCAGACGTTCCGCCGTGACAGCAGCCGACGCAAACGCAGTGCGCCGCCGAGGTCCAAACGCCGCGTAGGTACCGAGAACGCCTGAGCGAAGGGGCCGGTCGGACGGCGGCAAAGCCACGGCTTCCGGGTACCTCGAGGTGCAGTCGAAGGCCTCTTCGGCCGAGATGGCCCTGAGCTGTTCCACGCCTCTTTCGTGCAAGTCATCGGCCATGTGCCCCGACGCTGCCTGAGCTGGCCAAGCGCCAAGAACCTCGTACCCGTCTTGCATGAACAGCCCGAGCGCCCAGACCCAAGGGACGTGTTTGACCGCGTCACCCGCTCGGACCGGCGAACTCAGCGTTCTGCAAGTGGCGAGGTCGTACCTCCTGCAGAGAGGCCTCCTCAGCCAACCTAGGTTCCCCACAACAAGATTGCATTCCATTGCGATCCCCGCCAGTTGATGCCACGCAAGTCCCCCAGCGCGAGCGACTGCGCGCTTGGGCCCTGCTGGAGTTCAAGGCCAAGCTCAGCAAAGCAGAGGCATTTATTCCATTTTAGATTATCCCATTTTGGGATATCAAGAACTTTCGGAGATCGTCCTGGCGCTCATAGCGCTATGGACAAAAGCCTTTATTCGGTTGAACGCCAGATTCTTCTAGCCCTGCTCAAGGAGGCTCGGTTGGCTGCGGGTATTTCGCAGACCGACTTGGCGAAGTCGCTTGCCTGGACGCAAGGCATGGTCAGCAAAGCTGAAAAAGGGGATCGCACTCTTGACGCTGTAGAGCTTCGCGAGTGGTTGGGACATCTCGGGCAAGACTTGCCCGCGTTCACTGAGCTATGGGAGCAGCGGATTTCCGCGCATGCCCAAAGCCTTCAAAGGCAGCCCATCGGTAGCGCTAAGCCCGCGTAGACCGCACCACTGGTATCGGCAGGGTTATCGCTATTGGTTTTCAGGGCCTATGCCTAGGACCAAGCAGATTTCTACGCCCGCCCACGAAGGTGACGATTTGAGCGCGCCGGAATGCTTCGCACAGGTCTACTTCCCGCCTGGGCCCAGCAGATCGACCGCGTCCGTGATGATCCCGTCGATGCCGTCCGCAATCAGTCGCTCGGCGACGGCTTCGTCGTTGACCGTGTAGACCAACGCTCGCCAGCCACTGGCATGCAGCCGCTGGATCAGGGTGGCGTCCATCAGCCGCCAGTTCGTGATGACGGCAACGACCCGCAGGTCTTGCGCGCATTCGAACCAGCCGTCCCACAGCTTGTCCAGCAGCAGCGCGCGGGGCAGGGCGGGCTCTGCGTCGCGCGCTGCGGCCAGCGCCTCGGGTTTGAACGAGCTCAACAACGGCGGTAGCGCGCCGGCCCAGAGCCTTGCGGCTTCACGGGCGACGACGTCGCCGGTGCGCGCCTCTTCACCCGGGCAGGGCTTGATCTCGATGTTGAGCGCGCAGCCGTTGGCCTGGCAGAACGCGGCGACCTGGGCGAAGCGCGGCAGCGGTTCCGCGGCGAAAGGCGGGCTGTGCCAGGCACCGGCGTCCAGCTGCGAGAGGCCGGCCCAGTCCTGCTCTGCCGGTGAGCCTTGACCGCTGGTCGTGCGCTCCAACGTGTCGTCATGCAGCAAAAAGGCTTCGCCGTCCCGGCTCAGCTTGACGTCACATTCGAAGGCTCGGAAGCCAAAACCCGCCCCCAGACGGAACGCGGCAAGCGTGTTTTCCGGGGCAAGCTTGCCCGCGCCACGGTGCGCGAGCCACAGGGGATAGGGCCAAGGGGTCATCCCGTTCATTTTGCGGGGCAATCCGGGGAATTACACCCCCTGCGATACGATCCTTCTCCTCTATGAATGCCCCGCATCCCCTGATGCCGGCTGCCGCTGACGCAGCCGACACCGCACACGCCGGCGACGCCCCCCGCCTGCGCGAAATTCCCTACAACTACACCTCGTTCTCGGACCGCGAGATCGTGATCCGCCTGCTCGGCTCCCGGGCTTGGGAACTGCTGGACAAGCTGCGGCTGGAGCGGCGCACGGGACGGTCCGCGCGCATGTTGTACGAGGTGCTGGGCGATATCTGGGTGGTGCAGCGCAATCCCTACCTGCAGGATGACCTGCTGGACAACCCGCGCCGCCGCGGTCAGCTGATCGAGGCCTTGCACCACCGGCTGGCCGAAGTGCAAAAGCGTCGCGACCCGGCCAGTGACGCCCAGCGTGATGCGGCTGTGGGCGAACTGCTGCTGGCCGCGCGTGGCGCGGTGGGCGAGTTCGCCAAGTTCTTCGACAGCGTCGCCACGCTGCGCAAGCGCTCCGCCAAGACGCTGGCCCGGCACACGGCCAAGGACAACATCAAGTTCGACGGGCTGTCGCGCGTGTCCCATGTGACAGACGCGACCGACTGGCGTGTGGAGTACCCGTTCGTTGTGCTGACGCCGGACACCGAGGCCGAGATGGCGGGCCTCGTGGGTGCTTGCTTCGAGTTGGGGCTGACCGTCATCCCGCGTGGCGGCGGCACGGGCTACACCGGTGGCGCGATTCCGCTGGTTTGGAACAGCGCGGTCATCAACACCGAAAAGCTGGAAGCGCTGCGCGGCGTCGAGATGCTGCAGCTGCCGGGCCTGGACCGCGAAGTCCCGACCATCTTCAGCGAGGCCGGTGTCGTCACGCAGCGCGTGGCTGATTTGGCCGAGCAGCACGGCTTTGTGTTCGCGGTGGACCCGACCAGCGCCGAGGCCAGCTGCATCGGCGGCAACGTGGCCATGAACGCCGGCGGCAAGAAGGCCGTGCTGTGGGGCACGGCCCTGGACAACCTGGCCAGCTGGAAAATGGTGACGCCCGAGGCCAAGTGGCTGGAGGTGACCCGCCTGAACCACAACCTCGGCAAGATCCACGACGTGGAAATGGCGAGCTTCGAGCTGCGTTACTTCGACGCGTCGGGCACCAAGCTGGAAAAAACCGAGCGCCTGGACATCCCGGGCCGGGTCTTCCGCAAGGAGGGCCTGGGCAAGGACGTGACGGACAAGTTCCTCGCCGGCCTGCCGGGTATCCAAAAGGAAGGCTGCGACGGCCTCATCACCAGCGCGCGCTGGATCGTTCACCGCATGCCGGCGCATGTGCGCACGGTCTGCCTGGAGCTCTTCGGCAACCCCAAGGATTGCGTGCCCAGCATCGTCGACATCAAGGACTACATGTTCTCGATCGCCGACACGGGCGTGCTGCTGGCGGGCCTGGAGCACCTGGACGACCGCTACCTGAAGGCGGTCGGCTACGCGACCAAGAGCAAGCGCGGCGGCCTGCCCAAGATGGTGCTGGTGGGCGACATCGTCGGCGACGACGCCGATGCGGTTGCGCGCGCCACCAGCGAAGTCGTGCGCCTGGCCAATGGCCGCTCGGGCGAGGGCTTCATCGCCGTCAGCGCCGATGCACGCAAGAAGTTCTGGCTGGACCGCAAGCGCACGGCGGCCATCAGCAGGCACACGAACGCGTTCAAGGTGAACGAGGACGTCGTGATCCCGCTGCCGCGCATGGGTGAGTACACGCTGGGCATCGAGCGCATCAACATCGAGCTCAGCCTGCGCAACAAGCTGGCGCTGGTGACGGCGCTGCAGGCGCTGTTCACCACCGGCAAGCTACCGCTGGGCAAGAGCGATGACGCCGGCGAGATCCCCAGCGCCGAGCTGCTGGAGGACCGCGTGCAGCAGGCGCTGGCGCTGCTGCGCGAGGTGGGTGATCTCTGGCAAGGCTGGCTGAGCGGCCTGGATGGCGCGAATGGGGGCTTCTTCGAGGGTCTGCAGACCCACGAGCTGCGCGCTTCCTGGAAGACGCAGATCCTCAAGCCGCTGCAGGCCATTTTCAGCGGCGCAGCCTTCGAGCCGCTGCTGGCGGAGTGCAGGCGCATCCACAAGGAAGTGCTGCGCGGCCGCGTCTGGGTGGCGCTGCACATGCATGCTGGTGACGGCAATGTGCACACCAACATCCCCGTCAACAGCGACAACTACGAGATGCTGCAGACGGCCCACGAGGCCGTGGCCCGCATCATGAAGCTGGCGCGTTCGCTGGATGGTGTCATCTCCGGCGAGCACGGCATCGGCATCACCAAGCTGGAGTTCCTGACCGATGCCGAGATGGCCGACTTCACGGCCTACAAGCTGCGCGTCGACCCGCAAGGCCGCTTCAACAAGGGCAAGCTGCTCAAAGAGGCGGACCTTCGCAATGCCTACACGCCGTCCTTCGGGCTGATGGGGCATGAGTCGCTCATCATGCAGCAGAGCGACATCGGCGCGATCAGCGAGTCCATCAAGGACTGCCTGCGCTGCGGCAAGTGCAAGCCGGTCTGCGCCACGCATGTGCCGCGCGCCAATCTGCTCTACAGCCCGCGCAACAAGATCCTCGCGACCTCGCTGCTGGTCGAGGCGTTCCTGTACGAGGAACAGACGCGCCGCGGCGTGTCGATCAAGCATTGGCAAGAGTTCGAGGACGTGGCCGACCACTGCACGGTCTGCCACAAGTGCCTCACGCCTTGCCCGGTCAAGATCGACTTCGGCGACGTGACGATGAACATGCGCAACCTGTTGCGCAAGATGGGACAGAAGACCTGGCGCCCCGGCAACGCGGCGGCCATGTTCATGCTGAACGCGACCAACCCCGAGACCATCAAGCTGGCCCGCACGGCGATGGTGGGCGTGGGCTTCAAGGCCCAACGCCTGGCGGTTGACCTGTTCAGAAAGCTGGGCCGCAAGCAGACCAGCGCGCCGCGGGCGACGCTGGGCGCGGCGCCGGTCAAAGAACAGGTCATCCACTTCATCAACAAGAAGCTGCCCGGCGGCCTGCCCAAGAAAACGGCCCGCGCGCTCTTGGACATCGAGGACAAGGACTACGTGCCCATCATTCGCCCGCCCGAGCTGGCGAGCGAGACCGAGGCCGTGTTCTATTTCCCCGGCTGCGGCTCGGAGCGCCTGTTCAGCCAGGTGGGCCTGGCCACGCAGGCCATGCTCTGGCATGCGGGCGTGCAGACGGTGCTGCCACCGGGCTACCTGTGTTGCGGCTACCCTCAGCGCGGCTCGGGTCAGTTCGACAAGGCCGAGAAGATGATCACCGACAACCGGGTGCTCTTCCACCGTGTCGCCAACACGCTGAACTACCTCGACATCAAGACCGTGGTGGTGTCGTGCGGGACCTGCTTCGACCAGCTGCAGGGCTACAAGTTCGAGGACATCTTCCCCGGCTGCCGCATCATCGATATCCACGAGTACTTGCTGGAGAAGGGCATCACGCTCGGCTCCAAGACCAGCTACCTGTACCACGACCCCTGCCACTCGCCGATGAAGCTGCAGGAGCCGATGAAGACGGTGAAGGCGCTGGTGGGTGAGAACGTCGTCAAAAACGAGCGCTGCTGCGGCGAGAGCGGCACGCTGGGCGTGACGCGGCCCGACATCTCGACCCAGGTGCGCTTCCGCAAGGAAGAGGAGCTGCGCAAGACCGAGACCCAGCTGCGCGAGAGCGGCAAGGTCAGCGCCAGCGAGAACCTGAAGATCCTGACGTCCTGCCCGAGCTGCCTGCAGGGCCTGAGCCGCTATGGCGATGACTTGCAAAACGGCCTGCTCGAGGCCGACTACATCGTCGTCGAGATGGCCAAGCAGATCTTGGGTGAGAACTGGATGCCTGAGTACGTGGCCAAGGCCAACAACGGCGGCATCGAGCGGGTGCTGGTGTGAGTGCGGGATGCCCGCTGTGCGATGCGGATGGCGGCCTTGTCGTCGCCCGCACGCAGCGGTTCCGCGTCGTGCGGGTGCTGGATGAGCCTGCCCACCCGGCCTTCTACCGGCTGATCTGGAACGCCCATGTCGCCGAGTTCAGCGACCTGTCCGACACAGATCGACACGCCTGCATGGATGCGGTCACCGAGATCGAGCGGGTTCTGAGGTCTTTGCTCGCTCCGACCAAGGTCAACCTGGCCTCGCTGGGCAATGTGGTGCCGCATCTGCACTGGCACGTCGTCGCACGGTTCGAGGGTGACAGCCACTTCCCCGCGCCCATCTGGGCGGCAGCACGGCGCGAGGCCGTGCCTGTGCTGGCACGGCCCCTGGAAGCCGTCGATGCGGCCATCGCCGCAGCGCTCAATCTCTGATCAACGGTTAATCAACGGTTGATCAACGGCTGACCATCGCAACGCGCACGCCGGAGCGCTTGGCCCCCGCGGTCTGCATGTCACCGGCCGGCAGGCGCGGGTCGACGAAGTCGACACTGAAGCGGTAGATCTGCGCGCTGGCCACCGTCTGCGGGCCGCAGTGCAGGCGGTTCACCGCGTTGCGCACTTCGCGCGCAATGCTCTTGGAGATGCCGTCGGCCTGGACCGCGCCGATCTCGCCGTTCTCCATGACGAATTTCACCTTCACCTCGCCGTAGCGGCTTTCGAGGGCCCAGGTCCGCTCCAGCGCGCCCTGCAGTTGGCCTTCCAGGTCGTCGCAGGCCGCATGCACATCCAGGCGCACAGGCGCCTCGACGACATGGCCACTGACTTCGACGCGTTCCAGGTCTGCGGCCTGGGCCAGCGCGGGGCCGGCAGTCAGCATCAGCGTGATGGCGCACGCCAGGCCGGCGAAGACGCCGTTGAGCAGCGGCGAGCGTTGGGAGAGAGAGTATTTCGAGGACATGACGAGCTCCTGTGGGTTGGAGGGCAGGGGACGCGAATAACGTCGACCTGTGCTCAGGCTAGGCCCCCGACTGAGCGGCCCCAAGGCGCAAGCGATGAGTTGCCGTCGGCGTGCGACGGCCCGCGAAAAACTGCGACTGAATTGCAGGACCGTTCGACTCGGCGTCGTGAGCACGCGGATGCCATTCGTCATGACCCCGTGCCATCCGTGATTGCCCCATCGGGTGCCTTCCGTCACTGCGGGAGGTGACAACCGAGATTTCGCGCCGCGGACACACTGCGCGCCGCTTCGGATGGCGCCAGGTCGGCGATGGACGTTGTTGGGACGAGTCCACCCGGCAGGCCTTGAACAAGGCGGCGCCCCATGTGGAGATCCCACGGGCCGAGCCGGTGCGCCGTCCGCCACGGCGACTTTTGCGGAACTACCAAGATGAGCTTTGCTTTTGCGAACAAGAGAACACTGCTGGCACTGGCCTGTGGCCTGCTGGCAGCGGGTGCCACCCAGGCCGGCGTGTCCAACGCCCAGGTCGACAAGGGCTTGGCCAGCGCGGTGCTTCGCGCCGCGCCCAGCACCGACCGCCTGATCATTGGCTACCGCGACGCCGCCGAGGCCGATACGGCCGATGCCCGCGTCATGCGTGCCCGCAGCGTCGACGTCAACGCGATGTCCGCGCGCCTGGGGCAGGTCAACGCCGCACTGGCCCTGCGCGGCGCGCAGGCCCGCGTGCTGCGCCAGATGGGCACTGGCGCTCATGTGTTCAAGCTGGACAAGGCCTTGTCCCACGGTGAACTGCAGCGCCTGGCGGCCGACCTGAAGGCGTCCGACCCCAACATCGCCTATGCGGAACCCGACCGCAAGATGTACCCGCTGATGACGCCCAGCGACACGAGCTACAGCTCGCAGTGGGACCTGTACGAGACGACGGGCGTCATCCGCGCCCCGGCCGCCTGGGACCTGGCCACCGGCTCCGGCGTCACCGTCGCCGTCATCGACACTGGCATCCGCCCACACGCTGACCTGTCGGGCCAGATCGTGGCCGGCTACGACATGATCAACGACACGGCTGTCTCCAACGACGGCAACGGCCGTGACAGCGACCCGAGCGACCCCGGCGACTGGACCGCCGCCAACGAGTGCGCCGCGGGCGATCCGGCCAGCAACTCCAGCTGGCACGGCACCCATGTGGCCGGCACCATTGCCGCCAAGACCAACAACGCCCTGGGCGTGGCAGGTATCGCCTTCAACGCCAAGATCCAGCCGGTGCGCGTGCTGGGCAAGTGCGGTGGCTACACCTCTGACATCGCCGACGGCATGATCTGGGCCTCGGGTGGCACCGTCTCGGGCCTGCCGACCAATGCCACGCCGTCCCGCGTGATCAACATGTCGCTGGGCGGCGGCGGGGCCTGCGACACCACCAGCCAGAACGCCATCAACAGCGCCCGTTCGCGCGGCACCGTGGTGGTGGTGGCCGCCGGCAATGAGAACCAGAACGCCAGCAACTCCAACCCGGCGAACTGCACCGGCGTCATCGCCGTGGCGGCGACGGACCGCAACGGCGCCCGCGCCTACTACTCGAACTACGGCAGCATCGTCGCGCTGGCCGCGCCGGGCGGTGACGTGCGCTCGTCCAGCAGCAACGGCATCCTGAGCACGCTCAATGCCGGTACGCAAAGCCCCGGCGCCGACAGCTACGCCTACTACCAAGGCACGTCCATGGCCACGCCGCACGTGGCTGGCGTCGTCGCGCTGATGCTGAGCGCCAAGCCCACCGCCACGCCCGACCAGATCAAGGCGGCGCTGCAAAGCAGCGCACGCGCCTTCCCCGGCACCTGCTCGCAGTGCGGCTCGGGCATCCTGGACGCGGCAGCCGCAGTCACGGCCATCAGCGGCACCGGTGGCTTGCCGACCGTCAATGAAACCGAGTCCAACGGCACGATCGCCACGGCCAACACCGTGTCGGCGCCCGCCAACGTGGCGGGCACCATCGGCTCCACCAGCGACACCGACTATTTCAAGGTGACGCTGCCGGCGGGCAAGACGCTGTCCGCGACGCTGACCATGGCCAGCAGCAGCAACGACTTCGACCTCTATGTGAAGAACAGCTCGGGCACGACGCTGGCGAAGAGCGAGAAGGCCGCCGGCCAGGTCGACAGCACGACCTACGCCAACGGCGGCAGCAGCGCCGTCACGCTGTACGTGCAAGTGCTGCGCTACAGCGGCACCGGCGCCTACACGCTGAAGCTGCAGTGGTGAGTGGCCCGGTC